>JBCNVN010000018.1:0-29198 GCA_039630055.1 Candidatus Caldarchaeales archaeon
ATTACTTGGAGATCCATCAAAACATGATCCATTAAAGCCTGGAGGAGTATTCGATGAAGATGACATATATACGATTAACAGATTGATACAAGCTCTCAATGAATTAAAAGAATATGAATTCATCTATCTAATGAATCACGATACTCTGTTACATGATTTAATAAAGATTAGAAATAGGATAGACCTAGTCTTCAATCTATGTGACGAGGGATTTTATAACGATCCTAGAAAAGAATTACATATCCCTGCTCTTCTCGAGACCCTAGGCATACCCTACACAGGTGCTGGACCGAGATGTCTCGCCTACTGTTACGATAAAAGCTTAGTTAGAGGTATCGCTAAAGAGATGGGGATACCTGTCTCAAGGGCAGTATTCTTGAAGACTGATGACTTAACAATACAGATACCATTCGATTTTCCAGCAATCGTTAAGCCGAACTTTGGGGATAGTAGCTTTGGTATAACGTCCAGGAGCGTCGTTTATAATGAAGAACAGTTGCTGAATGCGATATCTGAGTTGAGGGGAAAATTCAACTATAGTGGACCTATACTGATCGAAGAATTCCTAGTTGGAAAAGATCTTACTCTAGGGATAATCGGTAATCCTCCAGAAGACTACATGGTCTTACCTATTACAGAAGAAGATTATAGTGTTCTCCCAGAGGGTTTACCGCCACTATGCAGTTATGAGGCAAAGTGGATCCCTGAATCACCATATTGGAATATTAGATCGGTTCCTGCAAACATTCCTCAAGAAGTTAGAGAGTATATAGTCGAGAGTAGTCTAAAGCTGTTCAGTCGACTTGAATGTAGAGATTATGCGAGATTTGACTGGAGACTAGATTCTGAAGGCAATCCCAGACTTCTAGAAGTGAATCCGAATCCTGGATGGTGTTGGGATGGGCATCTAGCAAAGATGGCTGCATACGCTGGGATAAGTTATTCAGAAATGTTGGAAATGATATTGAAGTCTTCTGAAAAGAGGCTCGGTATCCAAAAGCCAGATGTAAAGAAGGTTGAGCAAACTCTAAAGAGTAAGAGCTAGATCCTTCAACGTATTAAACTAATTTCACCCTCTCTTTCTCGATTTATCCAATTCGCCACGGGCCACCCTCCTGACCTCTTCAATCACATCATCTCCATAGCCTAATTGTTTTAATCCACGTAATACCGCGCTCAGATACTGTTCTGACGGCCTGATCCATCTACCTCTACTAGTTGTAGAGATGTAAGTAATGCTTTCTAATATTCTATGGTCTACCAACTCGACGATTACTTTACGTTTAGAGAATAGGCTTGGTACGCCTACGACTCTATCAAGCTTGCTAAATTGTTCGGTTTCAACTCTGTAGACTGCACCGTATACTATACCTTCTTTATCTTCCACTATATTTGCTACCCCACCCTTCCAACTATGAGAGAATACATCAAAGACTAGCCTATATCCTCTTAATAATGCTCTTTCAGGTTCACTGACCTCTCCGATAACCTTCTTCAGTAGATTCTTATCAAGCGCCCAACCATAAGCAAAGAACCATCCCTCAGAGTTCACGATGCTCCACCACCATCATCTACAATCTATTAATTAAAAAATAGTAATAGAATCTTAAGATATCTCCTTAGCGGACTGGGTTGGAATAGATTTTTTGAGAGATCTAGGAAGCTGGATCCGAGTCTATTCAAACAGCATTATTAATGGTAAATCAATTATGATTGCAGGTTAAAATTTTTCTTTATCCTATCTAGTTCTTCCATCTTTGTTTTCACGTATTCTTCATCGATCTTTTTGAAAAGTGGACTCGGCTCCCTTATCTTATGCCCAGGCATGATAGTCTTTTCTACATCGCTCCATCTTAATTCTTCAACCTTCTTATCTATGTTTAAGTAGTTGAGTATTTTTTGAGAGGTAAATGGAAGATATGGAGATAATATTACAGCGAGAGCATGGACGACTTGAGCTAAGACATACATAGTTCTAGGACCTTCTTCAAGATTTCTCCAAGGCGATTTCTCATTTAGATACCTGTTCCCTTCCTGTGCCAATCTAAGTATTTCTCTCAATCCCTCTCTAAATTCACATGCTTCAACCTTCTCCCTAAATTCTTCAACTATCTTACAGCATTCTTCAAGCATCTTTTTATCTATCTCACCAAGCTCTCCAGGGTTAGGTATAACACCACCCATCCTTTGGTAAATATATGTTAGAACTCTGTGGATGAAGTTTCCTAGGGTTCCTATTAGTTCATTGTTTATCTTCTCTGCAAAGTCTTGCCACTTGAAGTCGGTATCCTTTGTTTCTGGAGCTATAGCTGTAGCATAGTATCTTATAATATCTGGTTCATGGTCTTTTAGAAGATCATGTAGCCATATGACCCAGCCTCTACTAGTAGAGATCTTTTCACCTTCCAGGTTTACGAATTCGTTGACAACCACATTGTAAGGTAGTACGTAATCTCCATGACCTATCAATATAGCGGGGAACAAGATAGTATGAAAGAATAGATTGTCTTTGCCGATGAAACAATATAGTTTTGTCTCTTTATCTAACCAGAAATCTTTAAAAGCTTCTGGATTCTTTAAGACATTCTCGGCCAAGTCTTTTGTAGCGGAGATGTATCCGAGAAGGTTTTCAGCCCAGTTATATATGACTTGATCTTCAGACCCTGGAAAAGGTGCAGGCGGACCCCATTCATAATCTCTTGTGATATCCTTATCTCTTAATCCTTCCTTCTCTAGCCACGATACTGTCTTATTATATGTTGCCCTCCTCCAATGTTTTTTATCCTCTACATATTTTAATACTTCTTTTGTTAATGCGCTTAGTTTAAGGAAGAAGTGAGTCTTATTTATTATCTCTGGTCTAGTTCCACATAAGGTGCATCTTGGTTCAAGTATCTCGAAAGATTCATACCATGAGCCACATACTTCACATACATCACCATACTGGTCATCTGCACCACATCTTGGACAGGTTCCTTTAACAAATCTATCTGGAAGAACCATCCTATCATTCGGACACCACCACTGTTTAATCTCCTTCGGATATACATACCCTTTATCCCACAATCTAGTATAGAATTCTTTCACTATCTCATAGTGTATTGGCTTACTTGTTCTCGAAAAGATATCAAAGCTGATCCCAAGCTTTTCAAAGACATCTTTCTGGATAGGATAATATTTATCGCATAACTCTTTAGGGGTCATCTTCTGTTTAATAGCTTCCAATACTATACTGCTGGCATTCTCATCGGTTCCACAGACAAAGACAACCTCGTCTCCAAGCAATCTCCGAAACCTCGCATAGATGTCTGCTGGTAGATAGGCTCCAGCCAGATGTCCAAAATGTCTAGGAGCATATGAGTATGGGAGAGCCGCGGTAATCAGGTATTTCCCGAGCGCTCATCCCCCCGCGCTAATATAACTAGAGGCCATGTATTTAATCTATTCTCATCATCACCAAGAGATCTATTATAGTCTTTTAAATGAGAGATCTAAAAGAGGAAGATACATATTTATGATCTTTCTTTATGTATGCCGGATTAAGGAAGAAAATGATGATATTGAAAAATGCATGTCCAAACTGTGGAGGAGAGATAGAAGACGAGCTCCTCCTTAAAAGAAGTGTATGTAGATCTTGTCTAGATATATCTTCTGATGTGATAGATCCTAAGATTATAGGAAAATTGTTGAGAGAAAGAGGGAAGCTTCTCGACTATCGGAAAATAGTTGAACTTGAAGAAGAGTTTGAAAGGTTTAGGGAGGAATTTAAGAAAGCTACCGGAAACTATCCTTGGTATCTTCAAGAAGTCTGGGCAAGGCTCGTCCTACAGGATGAGAGCTTCTCGATAATAGCTCCAACGGGAGTTGGAAAGTCGCTGTTCTGCCTGGTCATGGCCCTATACCTAATCAAACATAAGAATAGGAGATGTTACATAATTTTCTCTAGTAGTCTACTAGTCGATCAAGCATCATCAACAGCATTAGACTTCATGAAGAAATTAGGGATAGATCAAGATCTGTTAGCATATTATCACTCGGGGTTAAAGAGTACGCTAAGAGATGAGATGCAGAAAAAGATTCTGGAAGGAAAGTTTAAACTTCTAATTACCACGGATAGGTTCCTGATACGTAGAATCGATGAGATAATCGGCATAAAGATAGACAACATATTTGTTGACGATGCAGAATCACTTCTGAGAACCCCTAAGAACATTGACAAGATACTTAAAATCCTTGGATTCTCAGAAGAGATAATCCATAAGGTATTCGAGATGATTAAGCTTAGAAGTCGGTTAAGATCTCAGAGTCAAGAGATTAGAGAAGAATATGAAAAGTTACTATACGACATCTCTAGAGAGAAAAACAAGGCTCATGGAAAATTAGTAGTGGCTGGTGCAACTCTAGGACCGAATCTTTCTAAGAGAATAAAAATCTTGAATGAGCTATTAGGATTTGATATCGGAGTAGCCCCAAGATTTTTGAGAAATATCATTGACTTCAGAATGAAGATTGCTGAGGATGCCATAGGTCAAGTAGTCGAACTTATTAAGCTCCATGGAGGCGGAGTTTTAGTACTCGTCTCAATACCCTTCGGTAAAGAGTTCGCTAAAAATCTTACTGAGAGATTGAACAGAGAGGGGATAGATGCATACCTATATGAGAAGATGGAGGAGGGGATTCTTCAGAGATTTAGCAGTGGAGAGTTCAAAGCTCTCGTTGGATTTTCCACGAGTAGAAGTCCATTCGTAAGAGGGATAAATTTGCCGGAGACGATAAGATATGCTATCTTTATAGGTGTTCCGAGACGCGAGATTAGAATAGACAAGTATGAAGTGAATCCTAACAAACTCTACATGCTATTAACGAACGTTTTAGAAGTTATAGATGAAGATAAGAAATCTAGAGCTCTCAGAATAGTTCGAGACCTCAAAAAGATAGTTCCAGCTAGAAGGGATGTCGTAGAAGAGATTGGAGAAGTTTTGAGAAGTGGAAAGCAGGCTCGCTCCACTGTAAATTACGCTGTCAATATAACGAGGGAGGCTGCAGAATTTACCTCAGGTCTATTAACTGATGAATTTCTCAAGAAGATAGAAGAATTCTCTGACGTTTCTGTGAAAAGAATTGGAGAAGAGCTAAGGATAACAATACCAGATGTTAAGGGATATCTTCAAGCTTCTGGAAGAACGTCGAGGCTCTATGTAGGAGGAGTATCAAGAGGAGTTTGTATTCTACTCAATGATGATGAAAAAACTTTAGTTGGATTAACTAGGAGGCTGAAATCTCTTCTAGAAGATTTCGAATGGATTGATTATGACTACGTTAAAGCTGTAAACGAGTTCATGATAGTAGATAAAGATAGAGAGCTTATCAGAAAGAGTAGAGAATCTCATTTAACACCTCATAAACCTATCATGCTTCGTGAAGCTCTCATGATAGTAGAATCACCCAATAAGGCTAGGACTATCGCAAAATTCTTCGGTAGACCATCGAAGAGAAAGATAGATGGATTGACTGTATATACCACTCATACTGGTGACGTAGTGTTAGATATAGTCGCGACAATGGGGCATGTCACCGACCTCTCAATAGAACCAGGATACCATGGAGTGATTATCGATAAGGATAACTTCAGTGCATTGTTCTCTCCTATCCAAAGATGTGAAAAGTGTGGATATCAGTTCATTGACAGCGATACTTGTCCATCGTGTGGAAGCACAAAAATATCATCAAAAAAGTCGATAATAGATGTTTTGAGAAAGATCGCATTATCGGTGAACGAGGTTTACATAGCAACGGATCCCGACTCTGAAGGTGAGAAGATAGCATACGACCTAACCTGTCTATTGCGACCTTTTAACCCAAAAATCTTCAGAATAGAGTTCCATGAAGTAACTAGAAGAGCTTTGATAAGTTCTTTAGCTGATAAACATAGTTACTCTAGGAACCTAGTCTCAGCCCAGTTGGTTAGACGTATCGAAGATAGATGGTTTGGTTTCGAACTCAGTAGAAAGTTATGGGAATACTTTGGCTCTAGAAATCTATCGGCAGGGAGAGTTCAAACACCTGTCTTAGGCTGGATAGTAAAGAGGATGGAAGAAGCCAAGAAGAAGAAGACTATAATGAGAGTTCGGCTAGACAATGGGGTTGAAATCCTTTTCGAGAACCCTGAAAACCTAGATAAAATCATGAAGAAATACGAGGATAAGCAGCTCACTGTTAAAATCTCAGAAGTTAGTGAAGATATAGAGATAGTGAACCCTCCTCCACCATACATTACCGCGACCCTTCTTCAAGATGCTTTCACATATCTACGATACCCGGTAGACCAAACCATGATGTTGGCACAAGAACTTTTCGAGAGCGGATTCATAACATATCATAGAACAGACTCGACTACTGTATCAACGGTAGGACTCAATCTAGCGAGAGATTACATAGACTCAAAGAAACTTGGAGAATTCAAAGCTAGAACATATGCTCATAAAGGAGCCCATGAATGTATTAGACCTGTCCGAGGTTTAGATAAGCCGAAACTACAACAGTATATACAGATTGGATTGTTAAAACCTGTAATCGAGATGACGGATAAACATCTCAAACTTTATGACTTGATATTTAGACGATTTATAGCCAGTCAAATGAGTCCGGCGGTAGCTAGTGTCCAAACCTGTATCGTGAATATCGAGGATAATGTGCTAAGAGTAAAAAGGATCGTTGACATCTTGGATGAGGGATTTAATAAGTTGTTTCCAATACTTCGATTAGAGACTAGATTATATGATGGTGAACAATTCGTCAAAGAGATAAAGGTCCAAAAGGTTCCAGCCGTTCGAATCTATTCTGAAGGAGATATAATACATCTTATGAGAGAGAGGAGGATAGGGAGGCCGAGCACATATAGTAGAATTCTTCAGGTCTTGTATGATAGAAGTTACATATTTGAAAATAGAGGAAAGATAATATCGACGAGTAAAGGTAGAAGAGTTTATGAATACTTAGAGAAAAACTTTAGTGAGTATATCTCAGAGGAAACTACTAGAGAGCTTGAAGAGATTATGGATAAGATAGAAGATGGAGAAGAAGATTATCTAGAAGTCTTGAAAAGGCTTAGAGAACAAGCTCAAAAAATAGCTCTAAAAACTACTTGAGTACTGACAGTACTCAGACATTTACAATAAAAAATCATCAGACATGGTTGATATTTGTATTCACCCTGCATGGTGTTATCTATTATCGATGAAATCGTATATGGGATTATAATCATCAAAACATCATTCTTCTTAAGAAATGTTGGAAGATCTATATGGTTAGTCTTACTCGGATTTTCCAATAAGTGTATCGACTTATCTTATTCTCTTCTTTATCTCTGAGGCTACCTCGACCCCCAATTGAGAGACAAATTCTTCAAATTTCTTTTCATCTGAAACTAGTATGAGATTTTTGGATATCTTCTCCGCTGTTCTCTCTATAAACTCATCCGTAGCACCTTCTATGCTCTTAGATATCTCATTGAGTAACAAGAAGGCTTGCAAAAGTCTAAGGGGTCCATAAGATTTAGGTTCTCTAAAACATCCCTTAGCACTCGAAATAAGAAAGCATGCTAACTCAAATATTCTATCTCTAATCGTTTCCAGATCTCTCTCCATGGCTCAACCCTTCAATATATTCTTACAATTAGCTGATCTAGAGGTAGTCTCTCAGTATGAGGAGGCCTATTTACTGGTTTTCCAACCGTTATGATAATGATGGGTTTTAAGTGGTTGGGTAATTCTAGGAGGTCCGCAACTCCCTCAGGATCGAATGAGGCCACTGGGCAGGTTCCTAAACCCAATGTGTGAGCATATAAGAGAATGTTCTGCATGGCCGCTCCTATGTCTATGAGCTGGAATTTTTCTGGGAGGTCTGCTCTGGAAAGATCATGGCATACTATTATGAGTGCTGGAGGATCGCCGAACATTCCAGGAGACATCATCTTTATAGCCTTTACTAATTTCTTGTCAGTGATTATAACAAACTTCCAAGGTTGGAGATTACTCCCCGACGGAGCCCATCTAGCTGCTTCTATAAGTAACCTCAACTCTTCTACAGGTATTGTCTCATCTTTATATTCTCGGATACTTCTCCGTTCCTTTATTATTTCTAGCATTTTTGATGAATACTCTGAAATTTTTCTTTCAGATCTATCTATCTCAGCCATTACTTATCGAGTTGGATTCAGACTCACAAGGATATAAATGTTGGAGATAAGCTTTATTGAATGTTGATAGCTGATTATCTACATCATTAACATGATTAGCTTCTTTCACTTTGCTGTCTCAATCATAAAGAAGTAGAGGGCCACAGTTGAAGAGAACATGCTGAGGATGCGATACCTTTAATCCTCAATCTTAAATCTGATATTCATGAGTCGTTGAGGCAATTTATATTGACATCTATTCATAATCCTAATCATTGATTCTACAAAAACCTCCTAGGTATAGTTAGAGGTCTAGTCAATGACCTGAATAGAGGATTGTAGGCTATTCTTCTCAAATATGCTTTATAATATTCTATTTATATCTAGTCTATTAGATTATCCCATATAATCCGAGCCATCATCAATTTGTAAAAGCATTATTTGGATCCTGCTAAAATCTATCCGGGCCCGGGGGGACTTGAACCCCCGACCTCCGGCTCTCCCCACTCTTAACCGTTCCGGAGGCCGGCGCCATATCCATGCTAGGCCACGGGCCCATCATCAATATTTTCTATACCTATTATTTATTAATACATACCTCTTCTCTAGTGGGTAACCAATAATTTTAGGATAGATTTTGTAACCAAAATTCTTTTGGATTTTTTATGAATCGGCTATCGTTGAAGATCTTTATAAAAGGTATATCATGATTGTGTAGGGTTCTCTGAATTTTTATAGATATCGATCTAGAAAATAACTCTATGCTATCCATGTATTTTCTAAGGTTAGATTCAATAATCAAATCTTTATGAAATCCTAGCTAGATCTCCATCTTCTAAGGAAAACCTATACCATGCTATCCTATTTTGGGCTCGTAATCCAAATTTTTCTAGAAGAATTTTATCATTCTATCTCAGCTCAAGTATTTTGGGGCTCTCCACTTTTACAGAGATTATGTATGCGGCCAAGTCGAAGAACCTCTTACATTTCATGAGGATCACGGAATCGCTTGTGCAGACTACTGCATCACTCTTAGAGAGTATGGAGTCAACTGTCTTAGTGGTCTCAACCCTACCATTTAGTTCTTTTAATCTCATAATTTCTCGGGTCTGCCTAGCTATCTCTCCGCTTCTGCTTATCTGAGATTCATAGAGTATACAGGCTTCAGATACTTTAGATTCTTCTAAAGCCTCTATCATTAATGAGATTGAGACCAAGGTCTGCTGGGTCAATCTATATCTTCCATAAACTTGTGAAAAATCTCGTATAACTCCATCATCGCATAGTATCAATTCTTCACCTCTCAGAGCAGCTTCAACAGTATTCAATACATTGAACCCATCTATTAAGACTCTCTGATCTTTCAACATCATAACATCCCATCTCTTCTTTTTTACACTTTCAACCTCATCCTTAGAATAGATGGCCCTGTAAAGGATTAACCTCTCATCTTTATCAAGTATATATCTATCTCCGATAAGTTTTATTGCAGATCGCTTATTGTATCCTCTATCTAGCAAGTATCTTAAATCGTCTGAAGCTTTTATCAAGACTTCAAGCCTAGAAGAGATCTTACTCAACATATATTCCTGGTCTAAGGGGTAGGGCTAGCTCAGACTTATTCATCGGGTCATAAAGTTCTTTTAATCCTTCTCTATAGACCTCAACCACCATTGATAGCTCACTGGACAAGAAGGGGATAGCCTCTCTATACACTTCTTCCTCTCTCTCTGCAACCTCTAATATCGTTTTAATCTTATAGTTAGATAAGAGGGATGAGGACGTATCTAAAAGTGTTTTAGCTATCGTTGGAGCCTGCTTCTCCCTCCTAGGTATCTTTGTAATGATCTTCTTTATGATCCTGCCTAGATCTTTTTGCTCACCCTCTCTAACCATATTTAATACTTCTTCCAATAGTTCCCGCTTATCTTCTGATGCAACATATATTATAACCCTGTTAGGCTTCTTCCCCAATACTTCGACAATACTTCTAACGTCTCCCAACAATCTTATTATCAGTTCTTCTGAGAGTTCTGCTTCAGGACTTAGAAGTTCTCCCACGATTATGGGCCACGATTCGGTAGAGACGAATGTTTCTTTTCCAAGAATACTCCATGCCTCCTCACATGTGAATGGTGCAAATGGTGCTAAGAGTTTTATCCAGTTCTCTATAAAGACTCTTCCACTCTTACTTATCGCTCCCCCATTTCTCCTTAGATACCATCTCCAATCAGAGTACATACCGTAAAGGGCTTCATGGCAAGCTTTCCTAGTCTTTAGAGAATCCATGTAAGAGGTTACATTCCTTATCCTCCCTTGGAGTCTAGACAGAAGCCATTCATCCGTAGGTGTCCGTTCTACCAAAGAAGTTTCGGAGACTTCTCTAACTATTCTCAAAAACTGTTCAAGCATCAACTTTACTTCTTGAGCATTCTTCTCTCTCCAGTCTGGATCATCCATATCCTCTGCAGCCAACAATAGTGTGCATCTGGTTACATCTGCTCCATATTTCGCTATTGATGTTTTTAGAGGAATGAATTTTCCTCTACTCTTACTCATCTTCTCTCCTTCTATAGTTATCATACCATTCACAGAGATTCCTCTAGGCCAATGCTCTTTCTCAAAGATGGCTACATGCTGAAAGATGTAGAAGGTAAGATGGTTTGGAACAAGTTCTTTAGCAGAGATACGCATATCCACAGGATACCAGTATAGGAACTCATCTCTCATGACCTTCAGTAAGTTCTTGTCAATCTTGACTTTGCTAGCGATCTTTTTACTATCTCCTTTACCGAGAAGAATGTAATCGAGTACCTCTACTGTAAGCTGTTCACTTTTAACTCTTCCATCATTCAAGTACTTACTTATAGTATATAGTGCTGGGTATATAGTTGAATCACTTAAGGTCTCTACTATCCAGTCTGGATCCCACGGTAGCTTAGTCCCAAGACCGGTCTTACGTGCGCATGCCCAATCTCTAAGCCAATCTACTATGTTTAAGAACCATTGTCTAGCTTCTTCAGGGTATATCTTCATAGCGTATATATGTTCTCTAACCTTCTCTTTCCATTTATTATCTGAGTATTTTAAGAACCATTGGTCTTCAACTATCTTCACTACACATTCTGTACCACATCTACACTGGACCATGTATGGAAGCTCCCAAATAACATCTCCTAAACCATTTTTCAGTAGCTCTTTCTTAACCCTATCCCTAGCTTCATTTACGGGAAGATTTGAGAAATCTCCACAATTATCCTTCATCACACCACTGTAAAATTCCTTACTGTATATCTCTTTAGTAGCCTCTTCAAGCCTATGATCTTTATCATCTCTTATCCCCATTCTTTCCACGATCTCTACCGCTGGAAAATCACCATAATCTGAAACTTTGATAATCGAGATAGGCTTAACTTCTTCAACAATCTTTCCAATACCATATTCATCTTTTTCGAGAAGCTTCTTCTTTAAAGTTATCAGACCTGCATAATCATATGGTGCATGTCCTGGAACACTGTAGACTACCCCTGAACCAAAATAGGGATCAACGAAGTCTGCAGGTAATATTGGTATCCTAGTTTTTACGATAGGAACCTCCACGAACTTGCCGATCAGAATCTTAGGATCTATCTCATCCAAGATCTTTACATTCTTCTGATCTGATAGCTTCTCTGCTGCTTTCTTAGAGATTAACAATTTCTTTCCATCCAATTCTACAGTTAGATATTGATGCTGTGGATTGATCCAGACATTTGTCGCACCGAAGATTGTTTCAGGTCTAAGGGTTGCAGCGGCCAGATATATATCATCAAACTTGAAGAATACTAGTGTGTACTCTTCTGGTGAGACTCCTTCTCCTATTAATCTATCATGGTCTCCAGTTGGACTGGTACATCTAGGACACCACACGACCGGATGCTTCCCCATGGTCACATAGCCCTTCTCCCTCAAGGTCAGATACTGCCATGTGATGAATCTACTATAGTATGGATGGAGGTCTGTAGTGTAGAACTCACGTCTAAAATCTACGGAGTATCCCATAGCCTTAACAACCTTTCTATTCTCCTCAGTATAGTATCTGCTTATATACGCTGGGTCGATAAATCTATCAACTATCTCATTTGGGACTCCATCTATCTCGATCAAAACTTTTCTTATAAATTGGTCGCCTAGCTTCAACCTCTCACTTGTTCCAGCCACCGCTTCTCCGGTCCAGTGCCAAGCCCATGGAAAGAGAACATTGTATCCTTGCATCCTCTTGAATCTAGCATATGCATCTCCCCTAGTAAAGGTGAATCCATGACCTATGTGGAGAGGGCCATTCTGATAAGAGTATGGAACACATATGAAGAACTTGGGCTTGGAGGGATCAGGATCAGCTTCAAAGATCTTCGCCTCATCCCATTTAAGACTCCATTTTCTCTCATAAGATATAGATGATTCGATCATCTGCCTCTCTTTATCAGGTAACATTCCGACTTACATCAAGAGGGCTTCCAATATTTAAAGCGTTAACAGAGACACTCAAGAGTTCAAGATCAATCATATACTAGCCTAGCTATTCTACAAAGAACCTCTATAGATCGATCGTTTTAAGCTTAAAAGTCATCAATATTTAGTTTATTACCACTTCGAGGTATACGGATGCATCATCATAAATTTGGTGTGAAATTCCAACCCATCCATCTTCCAAAATTTCTTCATCTCAAAGATCTGATCAATCATTATTAAATAAATAATATAGTTTTGAACGATTAGACTAAGATGTTCTAAATACTAGACTTATATTAGATAGAAATCTATTATTTTGCATGAGACCTGCTACCCGTATCGTGGCAATCTTATTGATCATACTCTTTATCGGCTTATCCTCCACATTCATACTACTCTCGAGATTCCAGCATATGACTACTACACCCAATATCCCATCTATGGTATCGTCCACAAATTCTAAAGATCAATCTACCACTGGTATAGCAGACCAGATGATAAATAATCAGATTAGCCTATTGAATGGTTTCACGTTCGAGATGTTCAAGAAACTTTTTGATCCCTCTGAAGACAAGAATAAGGTACTCTCACCCTTTAATGTCTATACTGCGCTTCTCCTAGCTTACGAGGGTTCTAATGGGTCAACAAGGAGAGAGATTGGGAGAGTTTTAGGGATTGATAGCGAATCAGATCATTGCCAACGCA
The DNA here is from genome assembly GCA_039630055.1 of Candidatus Caldarchaeales archaeon. Taxonomy (GTDB): domain Archaea; phylum Thermoproteota; class Nitrososphaeria_A; order Caldarchaeales; family Wolframiiraptoraceae; genus Geocrenenecus. Next base: position 13,373 of record JBCNVN010000018.1, read on the forward strand.
TCCGTTACCTTCTAGAGTTGTTGAAATCAAGTTCGGGAGAATCGGATTTAGAGGTTGCTTTTTCTACATGGCTTCAGAAGGATTTTCCATTTAGAGATGAGTATATCAATAGAGTTACTGAATGCTACAATGCAGAGGTTATGAGTGTAGACTTCTCAAGGGAATGGTCTAAGACCGTCAAGCTAATCAACATGTGGGTGGAAGAAAAGACTAGGAATTTTATTAGAGAGTTAGTGCCTGAAGATTATCCTGAATATTGGATGATTAGATCCATCTTAATTTCAACCCTATTCCTAAATGCTTCATGGCCTGAAAAGTTTATCATCCTCGAAGAGCCGGCTCCATTCTGGACTGGAACCGAATACGTGAATGTCACAATGATGTCTACAGAACTCTCTACTAAAGCTTATCTAAATGATGAGGTTATAGTAATCGAGATTCCATATAGTATGTCTAATCTTTCTTTCGTGATTATAATGCCTGAAGAACTGGGATCGTTTATTAGAGAATTGGATTGGAATGAGCTCTCCACAATCATCGAGAGGCTTAACAATTCAAAACCTAGACAGATGAGGATCACGATCCCTAAGTTTAAGATTGAAGGAGATCGGATAGAGCTTAAGCCTGTTCTGGTCTCAATGGGGATTCGGGAAATCTTCGAACCAGGTGTTAGCGATCTCACTAGAATGGCGCAGGTTAGAAAAGGTGAACTATATGTGGATGATGTCCTTCATAAAGCCTATATAGAGGTCAATGAGAACGGTACGATCGCTGCGGCAGCTACAGCAATAATAATCAAAATTATAGCATATATTCCTCCAGAATTAGAAGTAAGGATCGATAGACCATTCATATTCTACATCTTAGATAAATCATCCGGTCTAATATTATTTACAGGCTACGTAACGCAGCCAGAATATTGAGATCCACATCTAGACACTAATTTATCTTAACATGGACCTTGAAGTAGTTTGAGCCTTCACATGAAGGTTGTAGAATAATGAAAGAGAATACCGAGATCATATGAAGAAATATGATAATTGATTTTCTTTTTGGAATACTTGTAATGGTTATCGTTATTTTGGAGGCCACACTCTATCAAAATATATGTTTTTCGATGAGACGCTTAAAGGTATAGCAAATGCATAATCTGCATCGATCATCTTAAGTTCTTGGGCTGCTACACCGGCACTGAACATTATTCTATTGTCGATATTATGTATTGATGAGGTTTTTACAGCTGACCCGATAGCTATTCCTAGATTGACTATACTAAGGATCGTGTCTGCATCTATCCTCCATTGCGAGGGAGTTTTAAGATTCATATTGACAATCTTGCAACCTATTATTACCACTGCTAAACTTTTCCGAACATTCTGAGCATCTCTCTTAAAAAAGTCTCCATAAACCTCAGAGAGCTCTTCCAACTTCTTCGCCAAGATTTCTAGTTCTTCTCCTCTATCCAAGATCTTTACTACTATGTTATCTACTCCTCTAGACTTTGGAGCAGTTATAGCGGAAACAGCCATGAGCTTAGCAACATTTAAGACTGTTTCTCTAATTATCTCCTTACCTTCCATCATGTTCACTTACCACTTTATCGTTTAGAAATTATCTTACATAATTTTAACTTATCGTCAGACTTGTATAAGATATCCATTCGAAATATTTCTCTCATATCTTTAATAGTAGAACATTATGCATAATATCTAACCGGTATTTCTATGAAAGCGTTATCTCTTTGATGTCGGAGATGGTATCTCTCATTTAATTGATTTAATATGTTTTGATCTAAATTCTAATGTGTCTTTTAGATCTGTTGAGAATGATGTTTACAACCATTGAAATAGCGAGCGCTGGGAGGCTTGCTCCAAGGTTTGGTATATTCCAAGCTATTGTAAAGTATGCAGCGACTCCAACTATCCATGCTGTTAAAGATTGAAGATTTATCTTCTCTTGGCTCTTATAGAATTCTTCTATCTTATATTCTCCTCGTCTCACTATCAAGTAATCGGAGATAAGTATTCCAAGTAGGGGGACGAACATTCCACCTATCATTAGTAGGAATCTTTCATACTCTAAGAGTGGAAGTGTAGATGCTAAGATTACTCCTAGAAGGGTTACTACTAGTATGAATTTCCACTGCCTAATCTTTGGAAAGATATTCTGAAGGCTTACTGCGGTTGAATATATATCGGCGAAAGCATTATCTGTTTCATCAACCAGTATTAAGAGAAGTGCGAGACTACCTAGGAAGAGAATGCTTATAGAGGTGACGATGTCTGTGATCCCTGTAACTACTACTATTGCTGCACCAAGGAAGTAGAACCAAGTATTCGCTAAGGTATATCCAGCTAACGTACCAATGAAGCCTCCTCTAGTCTTCTCTGCAAATCTATTGTAGTCAGAGATTAGAGGCCACCAAGAGATCGGCATTGCTATTACCAAGTCGAGAGCATATAGGATTGGAAGAGAACCATCTCCGGGAGTGAAGAATCTCTCCATCCGAATTAAGACTTGCCATGTAATCCATATAGTTGATCCATAAACGAGCCATATAGCTATCTTCTCCAGCCATTGTCTCACGACTATCAAAGGTCCTCCTAAAGCCAAAGTAGCACACCATATAGCGAAGACTATTATCCAGAAGATTTTAGTGAATTCTCCTAAAAATTCTCCTGAGATTCTCGTAGCCGCCTGCCCCATTATCATAAGCTCAAATGCTGTCCATCCTACAAGCTGAACAACATTCATCATAGTAGGTATATATGATCCCCAGATCCCTAAGATTGGTCTAAGGCTGACCATGGTTGGAACACCATACTTACTTCCAACCAAACCAGCAGATGCGAGAAGGATGCTACCTATGATTGACCCGATCAACGAGACCGCTAAGGCTTCAGCTAATCCAAGTCCTGGAACTAGAAGTGAGCCTGCCAAGAAGACTAGGAGGCCTACACCTAGACTGGACCAAAGGACAAATATGTCGATGCTCCGTAATTTCTTTACTTCTGCTGGAACTGGTTCAATACCCCATTCAGGAGGCGGTTTTAGAAGAGGAGACATGTCTTTAGAGTTTAACATAAATCTTAATATATAAACATCTGTATAACCGGCTTATGATTTAACATCTTTATTCATCTGCCCTTTTTCTTTAGATTCTTTAATTAATTCTTTCTTTGCAAGAGATGTTAGATATCCTGCAATCTTATTCCTCATCTTCTTTGAGATTCTCCCTCTTAAAACTTGTCCAACTAGAAGCTTATTAGACTCGAAGTCCGTTGCAGTTTTCTCACCTAGAGCCTCTAAGACTTCTCTCGCCAAGACTTTTACTTTCCTGATTCTAATCTTTCCCATCCCTTAGCATTAAGATATCTAATGAGTGGAGAATAAAAATATTCTTTCATTGATAAAAAAGTTATCTATAGATTTATCATTAAGAAAACTTTAATCAGCATGTTAAATTTTTCTGTTTATTCTATCATAGCCCGCCCCCTAGACGTGGTCTAACTTTTATAACCATAGTAAGCCTTTTAACTAAGAATGTATAAAGATTAATTAATGGGGATAAATTTATATATAAAAATAGGGTTAATTTTTATATACCAAGCTATCTCTAGTGAAACAGGTAAAGGTAATGTTGCAGGGAAGGAGTTTTCTCAGGAAGAAGATCCATGTTAGTGGTAATGAGTATTACTATATTCACATTCCTGCACGCCTTGCTCATGATAGCCAATTCCCATTTAGAGATGGTGATGAGCTACTTATAGCTGTTGATGCATCTAGAAGAAGACTGATAGTTGAAAAGATGAATAATAAGAAGAGACAGAAGAGTAAGAAATAGATCCTTTAAAAAATATTCTGTTAGACATAGAGTATTATAGGATGGTCTGTATCTAAGTTCTTCATTTACCATTATCGATCCTATATCTCAACCCTATCATCTAAGTAATAATAAATCTTAGTGTTTCGATAAGCTCTAAGTCTGAAGAGTTTCTCGTAGCCTGTTCACGGAGTACTAGAAGCTCCACTTAGACTCAAGAAAACAGATAAATTTCATAAATCGGTAAGAATAATTATAAACGTGTGACAACAGACATAACGTTACTTTTCATCCTTTTGATACCGATTGTATCAATATTTACTTCTATCATCATTATTGGAGGGTTGAGATCTAGAAAAAATCCAGGTCTAGAATGGTGTATGGAAAGATACGTAATCTCACATAAGTATGCTTTTCCATCTACCGCACCTTTTCTAGTCATAGCATACTATAATAGGTTAGAGAATAAGATTGTTATATCCATCTCATCACTAGCTATGATCGTATGGAAAAAGATCTCAGAAGAGAGTATGCTGGATAGAGAAGCGTTGCGAGAAGCTTTTACTAGAGAATTTATAAAGCATATAGATCTAGCTCTTATACACGAGCTTACAGAGTGGGGCGTACACCAACTTCATCCAAGATGGCTCTTGACACATGGATTATGGAACCAATACATCAGATCCGTTATCTTAACAGAGGGGAAAGTCGATGACTTATGAATAAATAATGTATAGCTGAATATTCTTAATTAGAGGGCAATTCATTTTCTCCCTAAACCAGAGAGAAGGATTAATATGAGGTTCAGGTTTCTATTCAGATAGTAACGATGATAGCAAAGGATAGAATAGAGTTTTGAATTAGAAAAATATTGATTAGTGAGAGAGCTTCCTATATTGTAGATCAGAGTTGAACTACTGCATGAGGTACAGATGAAAGCTCCACCGGCTTCTTCTTAAAAGTCTTAAAGATAGTTGAGGAAGTTACCATCTTCTTTAGCAACTGGATAGATTTCGCTGGATCCACCCCCTTCGGACAGACATTACTGCATGCTGTCGCGAAGTGGCATCTCCAACATCCATGCTCAGAATCAATTATCGGAAGTCTCGAATCTAATCCATTATCTCTTGGGTCGGCTGAGAATCTATAGGCTCTATTGAGGATCATCGGCGTTAAGAATAATCTATCCGTTGAAAAAGTTGGGCATGCAGAAGAACATAATCCACATTCGATGCAGTCTGCAAATTGAAGATATTTTAGAAGCTCATCAGGCTTCTGTAGATACATACCAGTAGGAGTCATCATCTCATCAACGTCATTTCTAATGATATAAGGCTTGATAGATTTCTCTTTAACAAATAGGTCTGAGAAGTCTGTCACCAGATCTCTCGTTATTGGTAGATTGCTGAGCGGTTCAACGATTACTCTATTAGATTTAAGCTCTAAGACTCTGGTAAAACATGCAAGCCTCTGCTTACCATTTATCATCATCCCACATGAGCCGCAGACTGCTTGCCTACATGAGTATCTTATAGCTAGTGAGGGATCTTGTTCTTCCTTAATCTTCAGTAATGCGTCAAGGACTGTTGTCCCTCTATCTACTTCGACCTGATACTCTTTCCATCTGGGAGAGACATCAACGGATGGATTGAATCTGAAGACTTTGAATACAATCTTCTTTATCTCTTCGTTTCCCATATATTTCACCATATATCAAATATTACATCCAAAGAATATAGACCGAAAATATAGATCAGTATTCCTAAAGCTAGTAGAGTTATAGTGATAGTTTTACTTGTTCGTAGACCTGGTCTCAGTTCTATCAAGATGACTCTCAGACCATTTAGAGAATGATAGAGTAATGCGGCGAGGAATATCGCTTGACCTACTGGATATTGTGGGGTTGTTTTGATCCATGCAAACGAGCTGAGATTACTCGCCAATAAGTGTATCGCTCCTGTCACGAGTATTATGAACCCTGTAATATAGTGGAGTAACATTTTTGTTGATTCTCTCATCACTTCACCACCCTAGTAGACTGAAGGCAACCATGGTCCAGAAGTACATGAAGACTACGAAGACCGTGGTCACCAAGTATATAGCCAACCTCTGCCTCCCAGTTAGCGTGGTCATCTTGTATGGATATACTGCTCGTATAGGTTTGCCTACTAGAAATCCATATTCGGCCAGTGTTAGCCTTATGCCGTTGAAAGCATGAAATAGAATAATTATACCTAGAATGATGAGTACGGATTTTCCGACTAAACCAGGCGGCTCCCATAAGACTCCAGTGGTAGCATATATGAGACCTACGTTTAACACGTGTGTTATTAGGAAGACGAATATTCCAACCCCTGATATTCTCTGCCAAATATAGAGTATCTTTTCTATCGAGTATCCTCTAATCTTAATCCAGCCAAGGATCCCTTCCTTATTCTCTCTATTCTTCATATACCCATCCTCTCCTCAATATTTTCTCTCTCTAGGCTCCCACCTACTAATCCTTACAGGTATATATTCAAGCCTCGGCCCGTCAACGGTTCTGAAAGCTAATGTATGTTTAAGCCAGTTTACATCATCCCTCTTTGGATAATCTAGACGATAGTGGGCACCCCTACTCTCAGTCCTTGCCAATGCTGAGACGAGTACCACTTCAGCCACCTCAAGCATCGAGTCCAGCTCCAAGACGTTGATAAAGTTCTGGTTAAATTCTTTACTCTTATCATCCACTCTACCTGTGCCAAACCTTCTCCTCAATTCTCTAATCTTACGGAGTCCTTCTTCTAATCCCCTTCCATCTCTAAATACATATGCATGGAGACTCATAGTATTCTGCATCTCTCTTCTAATCAGATATGGATCTTCACCTACTCCACCTTTAAGTATCTGATCATACACGCGCTTCTCCTCTTTTTCAACGATGGACGCTGATACAGTTCTACCACTACCCTTCTTCAAAACATATTCAGCTGCCTGTTTTCCAGTTAGGTATCCGTAAACTAGACAGTCTGTCGTAGAGTTACATCCTAATCTATTTGCTCCATGGATGCTTACACAGCTCACTTCTCCTGCAGCCCAGAGGCCTCTGACAGGTGTCTGACCATTTATATCTACATGGACTCCTCCCATAGTATAATGTGCGACAGGTCTAACGGGGATAGGTTCATTTACTGGATTTATCCCAGCGAACTTCATAGAGATCATCTTTATCTCTGTCAACTTCTCATCTATCACCTTTTCACCTAGATGCGTTAAGTCTAAATGGACATAGTCTAAACCATTTGGTCCTTTGAACCCTCTACCCTCCATTATCTCCTTCATCATAGATCTAGATACTATGTCTCTAGGAGCAAGCTCCATCCTCTCGGGAGCATACCTACTCATGAAACGTTCTCCATCCTTATTTCTCAGATATCCTCCCTCACCTCTCGCTGCTTCAGAGATAAGTATCCCTGAAGGAACCAGTCCGGTTGGATGAAACTGGATGAACTCCATATCCTTTAGGGGAATACCCGCTCTATAAGCCATACACATTCCTTCAGCCGTTGAAGAGTGTCCGTAAGTTGTAAATGAGTACAATCTTCCAGCTCCACCAGTCGCCAAGATACATGCTCTAGCATCAAACACATTCAATTCTCCTGTCTTCATCTCTATAGCTGTCAAACCTTTAAACTCACCATCTTCTACTACGAGTGATGTTACAAACCACTCATGATAGAATGTTATATTATCGTATTTGAGACAAGTATTATATAGGGTCTGCATAGCATGTAATCCTGTCTTATCCGATGCATAACATGCACGATCAAAGCTGTGTCCTCCGAAAGGTCTCTGGTCAATCCTACCATCTTCTCTTCTACTCCAAGGCATACCCCAATGCTCAAGCCTCAAGATCTCTCTTGGAGCAAGCTTAACAAATAGCTCTACAGCATCTTGATCTGCTAGATAGTCTGCTCCCTTAACTGTATCGAATGCATGTAGGTCGTAACTATCTCCTTGTTCTGGGTATAGAACTGCAGCCGTACCTCCAGCATATGCAACTGAGTGGCTCCTCATAGCATGAATCTTACTTATAACTGCGACACGTATCTTGGGATCAGTACTGGCAGACTCTATAGCTGCTCTGAGACCTGCCAAACCAGAACCTACAATAACAATGTCTTCATTAATCCTCTCTACCAAGTTCTCACATATATCATAGGATAGGGCTCTTAAATATACCTTTAACTTATACACTGACCTATATTAAATTGAGTGAAAGATAATAGATTATTGAACTAGAGATGGTATAGTGTCAATATATCAAGCCGATATACCTTTCTTAGGTTTTCTCTAAGGATTGTATAAGTCGTAGAGAGTCGTATAGCCACGAGAATACTTGAAGAGTTTCAGATTAAACAGCTCTTCAACCCCTTCTCGAAAATTTCATCACATTCTTCTCTTGAATGTGTAGGGAGTACATCAACAATTTAAAGCCTATCTCTCCTGATTGATCTTCTCTAAAAGTTGATCTAGATGTTATATCTCGTATACATGCTCTAGTCTAAGAAGATAGACTAACACCTGCTACTTCAGATCTATCACGTAAGATAACACGATATCCATCGATTAGCTTTTACAACATTATCCTCAGACTAGTCAATTTTTATACTTTTCAACAGTTATTTCTGAAACTTTGTAAGATAGTATCTATGATAATTTTTAAACTGTTGGATGCAAAATACGAGACCTCCAGAATTAGTGAGTCTCATCCCTATAGGTTTCTCCTATACAATCATAGTAGTATAGATTAACTTATATTCGGTTTGAATATAAATGATTATTAAAGAGTCTCTACCCCAGCTTTTTGGAAAGATGATTAGTAGGAGAAGATATGTGAAATGGATTATTGCAGGTTTAACGATTGGTATCGTAGGATTGATCGTATACCTTGGAGGAATATTCAGGCCGACTACTGTAGGTAACCAGAAAACAGAGACAGCTAAGACAGAAGAGGCCAAGACTACGATAACGAGTCCAACTGTTACTGAGGCGACCGAGACGCCTAGTGAAGGGATATTCGTAGGCAAGGTAGAAGATGTACAAGTAGGTGGTCAGAAATATTTTACCATGAATACTGATCCTGATGGTAAGCCAGGCGAGCATAAAGCTATACTTATCCGTCTTAAGCCTGAATTAGTCGAAAAACATGGATCAGAGTTCATTGCCTTTAGTGCAGTATGCACACATGGGATGTACAGTTGGCTATAAAGGTGAAATCATCGAATGTCCATGCCATGGAGGCAGATATGATCCAATTACTGGAAATGTGGTCGCTGGTCCTCCACCTAAACCAATCCGCAAGATAGATTTGGAGATAGATAGTGAGGGGAGAATATACGCAGTAGGATGGGTCTAACATATCCGATTCAAGATAAGAAGCGATTGACCAACGATATAGAACGTAAAAAGGGATCATAGTTATTATTGTTACTAGGAGAACAATTGTAGGTCCACCTCCATATAAATTGTGAGGGTAATCCTTGGAGTCCTTGACTCTAAACATATCATCTAAAGTGAACCTAACAATTCGATCGTTGATATGGAAAAACCGTACAACTATATTATCGTCTCTAAGGTTAGTATATAGAGATAGGTTTCACCATAAATAACTTCTTGATTCTCTTCTCTAAGATCAGGGGATCTTTTAACTTAAATAGATGTGAGATACATCTGCAATCGCTTGAACCGAATCTTTTGATAGGTATTCCGCCGAGAGCCAAAGCTAGGGAGGATATCCTGCATTCGTATTCTTTATCTAGAGGATAAATGAAGGCTCTAATAATCTTGCATGAATCCGATGATAGAAGATAGTCTATATGCCATCTGATCTTCTTATACTTTCTGAAATGTCTCATTATCCTCTTCTCTACATTATTCTGACCGGAACCTACGTAGATATACCTTCCAGGGATGAAGAAGACTTCACCCAAAGAGCCGATTCTTATCTTAACCCTCCTAGCTATATCTAAGACGAGTATGTAGACCCCCTTCAATCCAGAATAGGATATTTTGTGAGAGAGAATATATCCTTACCATTCATTCGAGAATTATCCAATAAAATTTACAATTCTTGGTCTATATTTTCTCTATCATAATCGCTGTTGCTCCACCTACACCGTGGCAGAGGGCTGCTATACCCCTCTTATAATTGAAGTACTCCATAGCATTCAGTAGCGTGGTCAATATCCTTGCTCCACTCGCTCCTATTGGATGACCTAGAGCTATCGCACCACCCAGTACATTCAATCTATTTCTAGAGACTCCTAACAGGTCTTCAAATAAAGCTGTAGAGACGGCGAATGCTTCATTATTCTCAAACAAGTCTATATCATCTATATTGTATCCCAGCTTATCGAGCAGTCTTCTAACAGCATATATTGGTGCTTCTGTAAAGCGCCAAGAGTCTACTCCCTCCCAAGCGTATCCGATAATCTTTGCTCTGACATCTAGGTCGTGTTCTGCAATAGCTTCCTCACTCGCCAATAGAACCGCTGAAGCACCATCGCTTATCTGGCTGGATGTTGCAGCTGTATGAACCCCTCCTTGAAATACGGTCTGTAGCTTTGCCATCTTATCGAGTGATGTATCGGGTCTAATCCCTTCATCAACCTCTAAGTAGGCTCTACCATCGACTTCAATAGGTACAATCTCTCTCTTGAATATTCCATCCCTAGTCGCTTTATATGCTCTCATATGGCTCTCGTAAGCAATCTCTTCCAATCTCTCCCTACTATAACCTTTTTCAATAGCTACCATATCTGCTTCCTGAACCATAACCTTACCATTAAAGGGATCTCTCAAACCTTCATAGATGAGAGAGTCTATAATCGATGTCTCCCTTTCATAGTTTATTCTGATGCCCCATCTATAATCGTGAGGTATTATGAATGGAGACCTACTCATATTCTCCATTCCACCAGCGATGACCAGATCTGCATCTCCAGATCTTATCAAAGATGCTCCACTGATTATAGCCATCATACCAGATGAACAGACCATGTCTATATTAAATGCTTCTACTCGTGGTGGTATCCCCGCTAAGATGCTTGCCTGTCTTGCAGTATCTTGACCAGTACCACATCTAATAACTTGACCCATAATAACAATGTCTAGATCACCTGGATCTATCCTATTCTTCTCTATAATCTTCTTTATTACAGTGGCCCCTAGCTTTACCGCTGGAAATTCTTTTAAAGATCCACCGAACTTTCCGAGAGGCGTTCTAACAGCATCAACTAAGTATACGCTCACCATCGGGAGAACACCTGAAAATATTGTGTATTTCACGATTAATTAGGATTAACAATATTCGTTACAAAGTCTAAGATATATAGAAGAATCCTTAAACTTAATCTAACCTAGATCTTAAGAAGTCAAAAGATAACTCAATATATGAAACTTTATCAATCAGAATATCTTTAATCTTATCATACTATGGGAACTCTTAGTACTAGAGACTTGGAAGAGTATATGAAGTCTAAGAATATTAGGGGTGAGATAATAAATCTTAAACCCGGCGAGGCCAAGACATCGACGGCTGCTGCTAGAGCGGTAAAATGTTATGTTGGTGAGATTGCTAAGAATATAGTTCTCATAGGGAGTAAGGGAAGCAAGCTCATGGTCATAATCTCGGGGGATAAGAAGATTGATCTAGTAAAGGTCTCGAAAAGATTCTCAGAGAAGTTTAGACTCGCAACACCAGATGAAGTCCTTCTAGAGACCGGATATACTGTAGGAGGGGTTCCACCCTTCGGGCATCTAAAACCATTAAAAACCATTATTGATCCTTCTTTAAGACGTTACGACCATGTATATACGTCGGGAGGTTCTGAAGATACTTTAATGAAGATCAGCGTGGAGGAATTGCTAAAAGCATGTGATGGAGAGATAATAGATGTATCGATATGATATGTATAGTTTAGAGGTAGAAGTAAAATCCTTAAAAGTAGAGATGAAGATTATCTATCTAGGATGCTAGAAGAAGTTACTGGAAAGCCTGCTAGACTATACTCGTATCTAAGTGATGGAAGGATAGTCTGTAAAGCATGTGCCCGTTACTGTAGGCTAAAGCCTGGGCAGATAGGATTCTGTGGTGTTAGGAAGAATATAGATAATGTCTTGTATCTACTAGTCTATGGAAAGATTATCTCAGCACATATCGACCCTATAGAGAAGAAGCCTGTAACCCATTTCGCTCCCGGGACAAAGATATTCTCCATAGCTACGACGGGATGTTCATGGATATGTCAATACTGTCAAAATTTCGATATCAGCCAGAGGAGGAAGGTGGAGGGAATAGACGTAACACCTGAAAAGATCGTTGAGACTGCTAAGAGATATGGTAGCCATGGCTTCGCCTATACCTATAATGAGCCATCAATCTTCATGGAATTTGCTCATGATATTGGAGTTATAGCTAGAAGGGAGGGCATGATCAATATCTTTGTGACGAATGGTTATTGGCCTGATGGAGTAGATGAGGCGAAAGATTTCCTTGATGCAGCCACGGTAGACTTTAAGGGTAATGGAGAGGAAGAGTTCTTGAGGAAGTATGTAGGTATACCGAGCCCAGAGCCGATCTTCCAAACACTCCTAGAAATAAAGCATAAGACAAAGATCCACATAGAGATTACAGATCTAGTTGTTCCAAAGATTGGTGATGACCTAGAAGCTGCAAGAAAGCTTGCTAAATGGGTCTATGAGAATCTTGGACCTGATACTCCGATGCATTTCTTGAGATTCCATCCTGATTATAGACTACTCCACCTACCATTAACACCCGTAGAGACTTTGGAGAAGCATTGGAATGTGGCGAGAGAGGTCGGTTTAAATTATGTATACATTGGGAATGTTCCAGGTCATCCTTATGAGAACACTTACTGTCCAGGATGTGGAAAAATAGTCGTGGAGAGGAGGGGGTTCAGCATCTTGGGATGGCATCTAGATAAAAATAATAGATGTAAGTACTGTGGATATAATATAGCTATAGTCGGTAAACTACCACATGACTATAAAAGCATCAGGTTCATACCAGTCTTCTTCGACTAGCCCCTAAATACAGTATCTTTACATCGGTAGATTTTATTATAGGTTATTTAAGCCCCAGGTTAAACTACTTGTAGGATAGCCTAGTAAATGTAGATTTGAAGCATTCACATTCTTGAGATACTTTTTAGCAACCTCCAAGCAGGAGTAGAGTTGCTTCTCAGAAGTTATCGGTAGATCTCTCATTAAAAAGTCTGGATGGAAGATTAAAAGACAGTAAGGTATCTCTGGATCGAGGCTGGCTATAAACTTGGCTATCTCTTCAACTTCTTTCTCATCTACATAGTATGGGACGAGTAGGGTCGTTGCGGTCAACACAGGCATGTTACTCCTCTTCTCATAGAACTCTCTATATACAAGCTCAAAGTTTCTAAGTACCTGATGGTTATCTCTACCAGTTAAAGCTCTATGTATAGATGGTGTAAAAGCTTTTAGATCGAATTTAATATTTCCACCACTCTCCAATGTGATCTCTCCAACCCTCTTTACAAGCGAGGGGTTTCCACTACCATTCCACTCAAAACATATTCTAATTATTCGATTAGAAGGTTTCTCTTCAATTATCTTTTTAGAAGCTGTGATAGCAAATGGTAGCTGAGGTTCAGGCGACCCTCCAAACCAGCACCAACATGTAATCCTACTATTTTTTAAGGTTACTTGAATAAGTTCATCGACAGATGTTCTTTCTGCATTCTCCAGATATTTATGGGTCCAGTTTTGACAGAATAGACAGTTAAAACTACATCCATAAAAGAATAGAGCGAGATTATAATAACCTATCTCAGCAGATGGTTTTACAGCATACTTTGGGAAGCCTGCTCCAGTACCAGCAGGACAAAACCAGGAACTACAGCAGTTAGTGACATGGTTATCTAGATAGTAGTGTAGGAGGGCTGTATTACTATCTGCTAGCTGGACTAATCTCCCCAATCTGTTGAATCTTAAACCACAATATCCTTTCTCACCCTCACCAATCACACAGTTATTCATACATATCTTGCATGGTATTCCATCTTCAGTCTTTGGAGGCATCGGTGGAAGACCATACTTCATCCTAGCTTCTCTATGCTTTACCTCTATAATCTTCTGTGATTCTTCAGGTCTACTTCTCAAACAGTCTACACAGATACCTACAGCTTCAGAGATATACATAGACCTAACCTTACAGATTACGCAATCTTTCTCAGTAGATGACTTAGTCCACCAGCTACGTAACATCTTCCAAGCATAATCAATATCTTCGAAGATTATAATTATTCCCTATTAGATTATGCAAAAGCTTATAAGAGCCTCAGTGAAAGAGATTGGCTAAAGGGAGTAAAATTGATTAAAGAGAGAGTGAGAGCAAAAGATCTTAGAATTAAAAACTTTTTTAAAATGTTGTACTTTAAATGGCTTGTAGATTAATAGAAAAGAATAATAGGTGTAATCTGATGGAAACAGTTACTGGACTTATCAACTCAAGTATCCTTATGATCCTCATTCATATTCATAAAATGTTTTTATGCGTTTTATCTCGAGATAATGTTTTAACCCTCCTCGTCCGAGGCCACATCATATTCCGCTTTCCTTCATCCTAGATATGATCTTCTACTACATACTCTATAAATTTCATTGGTGATATAGGAGTATATGAGGGCGGCTTAGCTACTATTGTACATCTAGCAGCAAGCGCTGCTCCAGCTCTCCATGAAAGAAGTTGGACTGGATAATTCCACAGTGTTATAGCTGGTACAAAGCCGATGAGATGCCGAACAACTCGACTTTCATATTGTTTTACTGGTAGTGGAATAATTTCTCCATAAACTCTAAAAATTTCTTCAGCTAAAAACCGTAAGACATAAGCTGCATTCCTCAATTCATCTTCTGCCTGTTTTAATGGTTTATCATGTTCTCTATTAAGCGATCTCACTATCTCGCTAGCTTTTTTTCTCAACATTATCAGCTGCACAACGGAATAGTTTTCGTCATTCATCTTTAACCTTCAATATTTTCAGAAAATGTGCCTATAACTAATCATCAACAAAGATGTAGATGCAGTATTTTTTATACAGATAAAAATGAATACTGAAAAGGTAATCATATCTCAAGAAGGAGTAACAAAGATCTATGGTTAGAGTGAGTGAATCCGCTAAGACCGTCAACATTTCCTAGAAGAATCATCAAAGAGCAAGCGCTCCAAGCTCGCAACAGAACCTATATAGACTACTAATGTTTTAAACTTGAAGAAGTTGTTAAGATCTACTGATCTACTAGTGCAAATGTCTCAAAGAAAGTTTAAAAGGAACAAGCTCCTTCTGTTCAGAAGGATGAGTTTTGCCCTATAAGATGACTTTCTATGCTTCTGAAGATGAACTATCAATTAAGCTTCTAAACATTCTTAGCGGACTAGTCAGAGAAGTCGGGAATAGATGTAAACTTTCTTCGAAATATTTTTTACCAAGTGAAACTTTAACCTTGGTGAAGATCACTCTTCCCACAACTCTGGGTAAGAGTGAAGAGCTGGAATGTGAGGTCTGGACAACTGTACGAACTTATGAGGAATACATGAAGAAGAAATTTGGATTAAAGAGTCTTCCAGCCCTAAAAGTAGGTCGAGAAGTTCTCACAGGATCTCATGTCTTAGACATCGCTTTAGACCTACACACACTATTATCCGGCAGCCCGAACGTTACTGCAGAACGAGTATTTTACCAATTAGCAACAACCATTCAAAGACTGGTTGAGAAGGAAAAGATAAAAGCCACAGTCCTCTATTCCGACATAGTTAAGTCAACGATAAGTGAAAGGCTGGCCGAGTTAGAGAGACTGCTGAAGGAGGGGAAGATAAAGGAAGAAACCTATAAAAAGATGAAGCTCGTATTAAAAGAAATTATGGGGAAATATGAAGAATGATCGAGGAAGACCCAAGCAACA
>JBCNVN010000019.1:0-28245 GCA_039630055.1 Candidatus Caldarchaeales archaeon
TGATATCAAGCTGGCAGGAGTATCACTTAAAGAAATAGCCGTAAAAGATACTCAGGAAGCCTTGGAAAAACTACCGATTGTGAGGATCATGTATGAGACCAAGATAATACTGGCAGGAATAGGTATAATAATCTCTCTGATGATAATTTCTACCTTAGTCTTCAAGAAGTTCTGGATGGGAAGAGAGAAGATACTCTTCTATGGTGGTTTAGCTATGCTCTTTATTCCACCTGCGATCTCTGGTCTTGGATGGGCGGTCAGAGAGATAGGTAGAAAACCGTGGACAGTTTATGGACTACTCTACCCAGAAGAATTGATAACACTCAACCCAGTAAATGTTTGGGTTGGGTTAACGATCCTTGCAGGAATAATCGCTGGATTGGTCTTGACTTTTGGAACAGCATATAAGGTGTTGAAGAAGCCTCCTAAATTCTTATTAGAGGTTGAGGATTAATGGATGTGATATTACCGATCACAATCTTAGGGCTGATCCTTCTCATACATTTTACATTCGTAAACATCAACATAGGCTTAGGATTTTATAGTTTGATACTTAGATTCATCTCACTGAGAAGAGTTGAAGTAACCAGCTCTGCCCGTAAAGTATTCAAGTTTATGGTTGCTACAGAAGTGTTTTCAGGGGTCTATGGGACGATGATTACAGTTGTTCTAGCAGGCTTCTTCCCCACCCTTGTAAACATAGCTGCAACCATCTTATTCATCCCTCTCATTATAAGCGTAGTTGGAATACTTATTAGGATAACCTCCATAGCAGCCTACTGGTATACTTGGGATAGGATAAGTCCAAAGATCCATGTAGCTATAGGAGTACTGGTGGCTTTTTCAGGTCTAATGATCCCTGGAGGATTTAGATATATCTTCGCTCTAATGGATTATCCGGTAGGAGTCTTAAGCCTAACACCTCTATCAGGCGACCCGATACAAGCATTATCAAACCCAGTATATCCACCTCTTCTACTTCACACATGGATCGGAGCAATATCGATAGGTTTCCTTGCCGCTGCCTCCAGTCTATGGTGGTCATCTAGGAAAAATGGAGAAGACCTTATCTGGAGTAGATATGCAGGCTTGATAGGCGCACTATTGATAATTCCACAGGGAATAATAGGGTTCTGGTTCTGGAGCGTTCTAAGCTTTCACTCTAGATATCTCTTTAACAGCATAAGCAGATCATTCCTACCAGTAGAGAAGACATCTATAGATGTGGGACATAGCTTTCTAGCGATGGTCCTATTAGGGATAGTCATACTGGTCTTAGGTGTACTCTACTATTATCAGCCAAGTAAGAGAATATCTTACACTATGACCATCCTCGCTATTGCATCAATGATCTTCGGAGAGATAACCCATGATATTGGAAGATTACCCTACATGGTCATAATAGATAACGGAGGCTTGGAGGCAAACCTCTTTATCAACCGACTGATAGTAATCGATCCAACTCTCGTAATGGTCGGGGTAGGGCTCATAATATTAATGACGGCAGTATTCGTATCATTACTATACAGATACTTGGTTAAAGGCTTTATCGAGTAAGATCCTCTAAGAAAACCTTCAAAAATATTTTTTACATTGATATCATATTGGAGGAGGGTGCAGATAGTTTCAGATGGGTTTAGATAAACTCATATCAGATGTTAAAAGATTAATCGACACAAATATTAGAAGCGTTATTCAAGATAAGGTTAGAGGATTTAAAGAACTAAGAGATAAAGGAATAGAAGAGATCTTTAAAGAACTCTGCTTCTGCATCTTAACCGCGGGGTATAGTGCTGAGAGAAGCATACTGATACAGGAGAAGATCGGTGATGGATTCTTAAAATTATCTGAAGAAGAATTATCTGAGAAGCTTCGAGAGCTTGGACATAGATATCCCGAGGCAAGAGCTAGACACATCGTAAAGGCTAGAGAAAAGATGGGTCAAGTATTCCACATATTATCAACGTTGAGAGATGATAGACAGATTAGAGAATGGCTTGCGGAGAATATTGATGGTCTAGGATTCAAGGAGGCAAGCCATTTTCTTAGAAACATCGGTCGACTGAACGTAGCTATAATAGACTATCATATTCTCGACCTCTTAGAGAGGTATAGAGTAATCCAGAGACCGAAGACGTTAACAAGGAAAAGATATCTCAAGATCGAGAAGATTCTAGATAATATCGCTAATCAACTAGGAATAAAACTTGGAGAACTAGACCTATATCTATGGTATCTAGAGACTGGGAAGATACTTAAGTAGGCCATAATCCACTATGATCGTCTCCCTATTCAGTATCTTAAAATAGTAGTTTTATAGGTTTCAGCCTAGAAAGTTTGAAAAGCTGGTGGGTGGATAGATAGTGCCAAACTGGGGATACTCTGTAAAAGATTTAGACCCTGCCAGGACTGTTAAAGCAAGCCTTAGAGAGGTGGATGTCTCACCCAAGTATTCCAGAGAGGTCTGTAGATCGATAATTGGACTTAATATTCCAAGAGCAAAGAAGTTAATGGAGGATGTTATCTCCATGAAGATTATGATACCGTATAGAAGGTATAGGAAGAAGAGGGCACATCATGCCCAGACTAGAGGCCCAGGAGGATATCCAGTAAAAATTGCAAGATTGATGTTAAAGCTACTTGAAAGTCTTGAGGCTAATGCAGAGTTTAAAGGTCTCGACCCAGAGCAAGTAATAATAAGATATGCTGTAGCACATAAGGGTAGAACTATAAGAAAGTTTATCGAGAGAGCCTTCGGTAGAGCCACACCCTACGATAAAACTCTCACACATATAGAATTAATTGGAGAAGCAAGAGAATAAAAGACTATTTCTAATAATGATATATGTAATATGTAAAAAGGTATCCTTGTATACTGGATGGGATGGGGAACTTTAAAATATAGGTCTAGCATTGGAGACTTAGGATATGTGGTAATGGAGATGGTGAGATAGGTGGAGAACACATGTCTACAGTGAGACAGATAGTTGAGAAACGGAGAAAGAAGTTGGAGGTAGAAGAATATTTAAGGGAGAAGTTGAAGGATGCTGGGTTTGGAGGAGTAGATATAGTCTTCACACCGATAGGGACAAGAGTTACAGTTTACGCTATGTATCCTGGAAGAGTCATTGGGTCTAGAGGAAGAACCATTAAGGAGATATCAGAAGTGCTCGCCAATAAATTTGGAATAGAGAATCCTAATGTAACCGTTGCAGAAATAGAGGTTCCAGAACTAAACCCTTACGTAATGGCCCATAGAATAGCTCAAGCGATAGAGAGAGGTGTAAGGCATAGAAGAGTTGCATTCTGGGCTCTTAGGAGGATCATGGATGCAGGTGCTAGAGGTGTGGAGATAGAGATAAGCGGTAAACTTACCTCTGCAAGAGCTAAAACAGAAAAATATTCAGCAGGATTGATACCTAAATCTGGAGACTATGCATTAAAATACTTAAAGGTCGGTAAAGCATCCATCCTGCTCAAGATGGGAATATATGGAGTAAAAGTAAAGATATATCCTCCAGATGCACCTCTACCTGAAGAACTCAATCTAGATGTTGAAAAGATTACGGCTGTGAAAGAACTCGAGAGTAAGGTTGGAGTGATGGAGAGTGGTGAAGGAAGTAAAGGAGCTGAGACAAAAGAGTAATGGAGAGCTCCTCGATGAACTGGATAGGTTAAGGTCTGAGCTCATCCTACTTAGAAGCAAGACTAGTAAAGCAGGAGCAGAGAAGACAGCATTGATAAGAGATACCCGTAGAAGGATAGCGAGAATCTTGACCATATTGAGGGAGAGAGGCATATTTGCATAAAACTCTCAATGCTAGAAATATTGTTCGACATGAGGTTATTGGATTAAACGTGATAGCTAGAGGAATAAAACAGAGAGTACAACATTATGGAGAGATTGTTGGAGAATCGTATAAAACCTTTAAGATACTAAAACAAGATGGGAGGATAATCACATTGATAAAAGATGCTTACATATTCGAGTTTACTCTTCCAAATAATGAAAAAGTAGAGATTGAGGGGTCGGCACTTTTAGGTAGACCAGAAGATAGGTTGAAGAAGAAGATAAGAAGATGGTGAGGATACTAGTAAGTCTTCTTTGATCTAGGTATGCTTACATCATTTAATGTTTATAAGGAGAAAAAGACCGTGAGTTTAAAGGTGATAAACTATAAAGAATATTGGAGTACCTGTAAAGCCTCCTACCAGAGAGTGTAAAGATCCAGATTGCCCATTCCACGGATACTTGAAGATTAGAGGAGTTATCTTAACAGGTACAGTGTATAAGAAGAAGATGCCTAAGACTGTAATAGTTAGACGTGAATATCTCCATTACATAAGAAAGTATAAGAGATATGAGAGGAGGAGGAGCAGTATACCAGCCCATCTACCCGAATGTATAGATGTGAGTGAGGGGGATAAAGTCAAGATAGCTGAATGTAGACCTCTAAGCAAGACTGTAAGCTTCGTAGTCTTAGAGAAACTAAAATAACAAGATAGACAGGTCTATAAGATACCGTCAACCTATGTATAGTTATATAGATGGAGTAGAGTATCTGGATCTGTAGGAGGGGAGATACTATGTCGAAGAAGAGTAGGGCTGTAGCAGCCGTCGGGATACTTGAGAGGAGACCTAACATATCTAGAACGATAAATGTAGGCTCTGAGGTTGTATGTGCAGATAACTCAGGTGCACAGATACTTAAGATCGTACAGGTACATGGTGTAAAGACAAGGCTTAGACAGCATCCATCTGCAGGGGTTGGAGATCTTGTATCTGTAACAGTCAAGAAGGGGCCGATAGACTTGAAGAAGAAGGTTACCCATGCCGTAATAATTAGACAGAGGATGCCTTATAGAAGACCTGATGGAACATGGATATCTTTTGAAGATACTGCTGCAGTACTCGTTACACCTGAGGGAGATGTGAAAGCAACAGAGATCAAGGGGCCTGTAGCTAGGGAAGCGGCTGAGAGATGGCCACGAGTAGCGAACTTAGCAAGCATGATAATCTAGACTATTGTTATGAACTTTTTAGGAGATGGATGTTTATCAAATCTCTAAGGTGATCTTTTACTTCTCTTTATCTTATTATATTCTCTTAGCCTTTCATAGATTATATAGGCGATGTCAAAGCTTCCTTCAATCTTCACTCGACCTAGGAGGAACGACTTTATAGGATCCTCCTCACCTCGAAGAAGTTTTGTTAAGAGATTACAGCTACCCTTTATCGTACTATCAGGTTTACCATCAAAGTTTTCCAGTATTCTAACTCTATCCTCACTGATCTCAACATACATCGAACCATCATCTTCAGCTCTTAACTCAATGACTAAAGGTTCTGATGGAAGAACCTTCTTCAAGACATAATCTGAGTTTACATCATCGATTATCTTCTTAAGCTCATAAAGAAGTCTAGATCTCATCAGTAAAATATCTCTTCCCCTGATTTTAAGCCTTAGCTTTTGAGAAGAAGTCTATTACGATATGGTTTCTAGTCCTTGAATAGGATTTAACGATATTCCAACCCTTTATATGTAACGTATACCCCAGCTCTTCAACCTTCTCTTTTAAGATATCTACGAGTTCTTCTTCTCTTCCTCTTCTAGCTAATTCATGGAAATGAATCATCCCTCCGCTTGATTTTAAAGTCTTAAGAGCTTGTGGAAGAGCCTCCATAGTACCGCCTAGATATCCCATGACAACTCTATCTGCAATATCTTTTATTTCTTCTCCTACGATCTTTTTACAGTCTCCAAGTATAGGTTCTACTATGTGTTGAACCTTGTTTAGAATTATGTTCTCCTTCAAGTAATGATATGCTTCCGGGTTTATCTCCACAGAATATATCTTTGCTGGTTTTCCTATCACAGCCATAGGTATAGTGAACTGTCCAACCCCTGCAAACATGTCCACTATTATCTCATTACCAGAGATTAGTCTAGCTATTCTCAGTCTTTCATAACTATTTCCAAGACATAGCATTAACCTTTCAATATCTAATCTTAGTCTCCATCCATACTCTCTATGCTCAACAACTCTAATACGTTCTCCTGCTATATGCTCGATTATCGGCCTCCTCTCAACACCTTCTACCCTAACCCACCTATAAACAGCCCGAACTCTAGGATAATATTCAATAGTATATCTACCTATATCTTTGACCCATGGCTCAACTTTCTCAGAGATACGTACTAGTGCGACTCCATCTATTATCCTAGCTCTTGAAGGAAGAAGATCTCTAGGTGCATCTGGAATTTTCACTGCTAGGAAATCTTTGAACCTCAATTTATTCTATCTGTAGTCTATGATCTAGGAGATATTATATTTACTGTGAGATTCTTTATAGACTTATTCATGATATGTTAGAGTTCTGGGACTAGGCCGGGAATTCTGGGAAAAGGCTGAACTTCACCGATATGCTTCAATCCACATACGAATTGTACGAACCTCTCCACTCCTAAGCCTGCTCCGGCAGAAGGTTTCAAGAGCCCTCTCTCAGCCAATTCTAACAATAGCTTAAAATCATCCTTCTTCAATCCATCTCTTTCGATCTTCTTCAGAATCTTCTGATATTCATATTCTCTCTCAGCTCCAGAGAGTACCTCACCATAACCTTCTGGAAGTATTAGATCATAGTTTCTCCATTCACCTGTTTCTAGATCTTCATAATCATAGAATTGTCTCGGTATATCTGTAACCCATACAGGATCTTCAAACTCTCTCGAGATTATCTCTTCCCAAGCTTCTCCATATTTCTCTTCAAGCCATCTTCTCTTATAGACCTTGAAAGGTGTTCTGGGGATACGTATCTCTCTCGAAAGAGTTTCCATCTCCTCCTTCATCTCTTCATTAACGACCTCGATAGACCTCTTTACCAGTTCTTCAAACAGTCTAAATATATCCTCCATCTTTCCATAGGCAACCTCTAGATCCAGTTGCGTGAATTCATAGAGATGTCTACCTGTCGACATTCGATCCCTACTCTCGATCCTGATGTTTGGGGAGAGGATGAAGATCTTGGGAGGGCCTAGAGAGACTAGAACCCTCTTATGAACTATCATGCTCTGCATCATCTTCACATGCGTTCCATAAACTTCTACTTCAACCCTTTTCTCTATACTATAGCTGGGATCAGGCCATAGCGGGTCTGTTGATTTAGCTAGAATTACTGGAGGCACCCAGTGAAATCCTCTATCTAGCAGTATGTCAACCATCGTTTTCAGTACCTTACCGTAAACCTTTAAGATAGCGGACATTCTAGGATTCTTAATCTTCTCTATAGAGGTTAATTGATAAATTTGGGATAACTCCAACCGTGTTTCTACCAATTCGACCTCACCACCAAATTTAGGTTATAGTTTAAGTAGTATATGTCTTTTTTATAAAATTTTCGGCATTTATACGGTAAATCGATATTAAAAGTACTTTATAATAGTCATTTTAACCATTGATAAATATTCTTTACATAAACATTGTAAGTTTTTATATAGTGGATTCGTAATCTATTGGGGGTTAATATGGGTGGGACCAAGAAGCCTCGGATAAGCCAGTTGGAGAAGAAGATCACGAAGCCGAAAGAAGAAGTTGAAAAACAGACGAGGGAGAAGTTTATAAGCGATATAACGATGCCCTCTACAGAAGAGTTGATAGAGTTTGCGAAGACTCAAAAGTACTTAACACCATATGTTCTCTCAGAAAAGTTTGGAATAAAATTATCTATAGCGAGGCAAGCTTTAAACAAGCTTGTAGAGATGAAGGCTATAAAGCTTGTCTCGGGAAATAGTAAACTAAGGATCTTTACACCAACAGAGATAGTTACCGTAGTAGAAAAATCGAAAGAAGAAGCCGTAGAGAAGACTACACCCTCCAAGAAAAAGAAGTCTAAGTAACCACGTTTGAGAAGTTTATTCTAATCTTTGAGCCAGGCTTAACTCTGACTAGTTCTTCATATCCATGTTTGACCTGCCCTATTCTAACCATCTGTGAAGGTGGAGATGCATCTCTAAAAGCTATCAGTATGTATGGACCGGGAGGCCAGAACAACATATCTCCTCTAGAGATCTTACTAGAAATCTTCTCTGCACCTCTCCTCAAATCTATCTGGAAGTATACTGCATAATCCCATTTGGCTAGAAAACCTTCTAATGGAATCATCTTCAATAGATCTTTAACGGTTAATGGTGCATAGAATCTGACAAGTTCACCTTCCAGTATACCTATATCTTCTACATCTATTCTTAAAGGGATCCTCATCATCTGGTCGGATATTCTTATCACATCATTTCTCTATAGATTCCACTATATCTACATTATAGTAGATGTTCTTGTGAGACCTCTTTATCTAGAAAAAATCAAAAGACACATAATTAGATCTTGAAAACTTCTAAAACGGTTTCTAATCTAGTTTTTAGACCTAGATAAAAGTTTAATTGTGGATATTATACTTTCTTTAGAGTCTATGAGTATCTTGGAAGACCTAGTTTTCCATTTCTCATCTCTCGGATTGTTTGGATTAGTCTTAGTCTCGTTTCTTGAGGCATCCATCTTCCCCATACCCCCAGATGTTTTCCTGATACCTCTAGCCATAGTAGACTCATCTAATGCTATCCTCTATGGATTGGCTTCAACGATCTCTTCTGCATTAGGTGCTCTTCTAGGATATTTTATAGGTTTAAAACTGGGTAGACCGATAGCCGAAAAGATCATAAAACCTAGCCAGATAATGAAGGCAGAGAAGTTATATAGAGATTATGGAATGCTCGGCGTCGCTATCTCTGCCTTCTCACCAATACCTTTTAAAGTTTTTACTATAACCTCAGGGCTTCTAAGACTCGGCAGGTTACCCACATTCTTCATCGTATGCTTATTGGGGAGGGGTGCGAGGCTTGTTCCTGAAGCGATACTAGTAGGTTTATGGGGAGATCAGGCGATAAAGATTATAGAAGAAAACATTGTACCATTCTCGGTAATCGGTGTAGTAGTGGTTATCCTGACTTACCTATCCTATAGGTATCTAACTACTCACCGAAGAGGGGAACCTTATCTAGATAGTTCATCAAAATCTTCATCAGATCTATACCACGTATCCTATTGAGCCCACCTTTTGCACAAGATAGTTCATCAAATCTTTCAACAGAGTCTCTTCTAACACTTGGACCTAGTATGGCGATCGGTACCGGGTCTCCCCGATGATCTCCAACTTCAGATGGGGTCGTATGATCTGCTGTTAAGACCATGTAATACTCTTTTTCTTCAATTATGTTTACTAGAGCTGTGAGTTCACGGGAGATCCATTCGATGACTTCTTTCTTCTTCTCTGGATTCTTATCATGGCTTGCAGTATCGGTTGCTTTAATATGTAGGAAGACTAAATCGAACTCTTTCAAAGCATTAATCGTATACTCTACTTTTCCTTTTAGGTTAGTGTTTATTGTACCGGTTGCTCCAGGTACATCTATAACTTTGAAACCTAATGCTTTTGCAACTCCCTTATACAGTGCTCCTCCAGCTATGGCCGCTGCTTTGACATCCCATAGTTCTCCAATAGATTTTACTCTCGGCATGGTTCCAGCTCCTCTAGGTAGTATGATGTTCGCCGAGTTCAGCCCACTAGCGATCCTTTTCTTATTAAGCTCATGTTCCGATAAAATCCTCCTAGCTTCTTTTATGAACTCTCCCAAGATCTTTGCCGTACGTTTTGCTTCCTCAGATCCATCTAGTGGGACTGGTCTAGCAACCTTTACCCCAGCTTTATGTAGATCTACGTCTGAAACCATTCTCGATAGATTTTCACCTCTAAGAACTAGGACGCCTCTATGCTCAGTAGTAGAGACAAATATACTTTCAACATCTTCAATTCTAATATCTCTCAATGCTTCTGCAAGTATCCTAGCCTCCTCAGTGGAGATTCTTCCAGCCCTTCTATCCACGATAACATCATCTTCATTTACAGTTGCAAAATTACATCTGAAAGCGACATCTCCAGGCCTCAGTTCTATACCTGCACCTAATGCTTCATAAGCTCCTCTACCTGAATAGTATTTTTCAGGATCATATCCAAAGATAGCTAGGTGGGCTGTATCGCTCCCAGGCGGCTGACCTGGAGAGATTACATCCATTATACCACATTCGCCTAGATAGGCGATCTTACTGAAGGTTGGTGTATCTGCTGCTTGGAGAGGTGTTAGACCTTTAAGAGTCTTTGTAGGCCTATCACCCATTCCATCGCATACTACTATCACGGCTTTCATACTCATCGAAAATCCACTTGCTAAGATTCTCTTAAACATTCTCTTAAATGGATTGCTCATCTACATGCTGGTGAGGAGTTCTAGGTAATTCTTTAATTGAGGCAAGGTTCATTGGACGCATAGGTTTGAGAGAACTTATAGCTAAGAATCTACTCAAGACTTATCTTATCGCTGAGGTAGCCTTCTACAGCATATACCTAGTTATGACTAGAAATATCCTGGTGCTCTATCTAGTCTCAGTCGGATTGGATGTGTACAATATATCTATCATAGTTTTCTTGTCAACTTTCATCTCAACAATAATCTCTATAGTATTTTACAAGTATCCATTCTTCCTTCTCTCACGAATTAATGAAAAGTTTATTATAACCCATGGATTAGAGAAGATCCTCTTCATCCCTATAGGTTTCACATCGGATATCTTGACAATTACACTGTTCTACGGAGCTGTAAACATAACATCAATATTCTCAACCATTTACATAAATTTAGCATTATATGGTTTATTCGATGAAGTAAATATAAAAGATTCTATAGCGAAGAGAACCGTGGCAGCAAATATTGCCAACATCTTAGGATACCTCTTTACCATGTTCCTAGTATATTCCCTACCATCCAACATAAAGTTTCAAACCTTATTTACACTTGGAGGATTGATCGGCATCCTTTCAACAGTATCTATACTTCCAATTAGTCTGGAAGGGTTAGAGAAGGTAAAGATGTTTAAAAAGGTTAGCGAGCCTGAACGATTATTTACTACCTCATCCTTCTTCATCACTCTTCTGACCTCTTCAAACTTGTTAGGGCTTGTCTGGACACCCTTCCTCGTAAGAGCATTAAACTCATCTGATATCATTGTTGTAGCGGTAAATTTTGCAGGAAGTATAGCGGGCATCTTTTCATCGGTCTTCTGGGCTAAGGCTTCCCTAAAGAAGCTAAGAATATCTCTAGGACTAGCTTCTCTTACTCCAATACTATGCATTGTGACACCCTATCCACTTCTACACATTCCCATCTCTGCTTATGGAGGATTTACGTTTACTGGAGCTAACTTTCTAGGAAGCTTCCTATTTGCAAGGTATAAGAGCTGGCTGGGAGTTTTAAGAGTAAGTATTCTGATGAGTATAATTATAAATCTTTCCCAGCTTCTGGCCACACCTTTTGGATTATTATTTCGAGAAGCCTACACAATATTATTTACAGCCTCCGCGATTGTTAGATTAATATCTGTCTTAGTAGCCTATCTAACTATCGTTGAGGTTGCATTGGTCTCTGAAGAAGATGCTAGAACATATTCTCAGATCCTTTATAGGAATAGTGTTTTCGGATACGTTATGGTGTCTGACATAGTTAGAGAGTCGGTAATTCTAACCATGAAGCTACTAGCAATACTTATATCGATCTTACTACTCTACATCGTCTACAGATTTCTCTTCTTCCTTCTAAGTATATCATAAATAGCTGGATACATACTAGATCATGTGATGTACATGGCTAGGTCTCAGATTCAGATTGTTGAAGAATTCATAAAGGTTATCTCAATGGAGATTACAAATCTCATGCCTAAGATAATAACTGCACTCTTGATTATATTTGTTTCCTATATCTCTTTAAGATTTCTCGGATATTTAATGAAGAGAATTCTAGGATTTGCAGACATAGATAAATTTGTTAGAAGATATTGGGGTGGAGAGCTACCGCTATCGTTTAATAAAATGGTGATAGTACTCGTCTATATTGCAGTCATCCTCGCAGCTATATACGGAGTAGTAAGCACATTTATAACAAGAGAATATATGGAGATGGTATCATCGATGATACTCTACGGGACGAGGATGATAAGCATAATAGTCATATCATTGATACTTTTCACTGTATTCACTCTAGTCATAGATAAGATTATGGGCGAGAGCAGATTGAAAGGATACCTTCTATTCATCATAACACTTCTACTAACCTCTATGATGATAGACGTAACAACACTGAGCGAGTCTGTTAAAGAATCTCTCTATAATGGTCTATCTATCGGGATAGGTGCATCATTGGCAGTATTCGCAATCTGGTTCTTCTTCCACGAATATCTTGAAAGACGTCTTACACAAGAGAAGAAAAAGAGGTGATCCATTTTCATCTATCCCCCACCCTTCCACTTAAATATCGCTTCTAGAGATGTTATATTAGGAGCAGGGAAGGATGTCTCCTAGAGAGAGGAAGGCTGAGCCGGAAGAGTCAGAGAAGGAGGAGAAGAGAATCTACTTGAAGATAGAAGATTTACCATCTGTGGGAAACGCGACAGCCGCTAAACTCAAAGAGATAGGATTCTCAACTATAGAATCTCTAGCTACAGCAACTATCGCAGAGCTCTCTGCAGCTGGAATAGGAGAGAAGAGGGCTGCCGAAATAATTACGGCGGCGAGGAAGGCGATAGAGACTAGTTGGGTTACGGCTAAGGACTTGGCGGAGCTGAAGAAGAGTGTTGGACGGATAACGACAGGTAGCAAGACCCTTGACAGACTGATAGGTGGAGGGGTTGAGACACAGACGATCACAGAGTTCTTTGGAGAATTTGGTAGCGGTAAGAGCCAGATGTGCCATCAGCTTGCGGTGAACGTTCAGCTGCCACCTGAACGGGGAGGGCTCGATGGAGGTGCACTCTACATAGACTCTGAAAATACTTTTAGAATTGAGAGGATAACGCAGATGGCCAAGTTTCTAGGGCTTGACCCAGACCGAGTTGTAGAGAAAATAATCTATGCTGAGGCTTATAATAGTGATCACCAGATGCTCTTATTAGAGAAGGCTGATAAGGTGATAAAAGAGAATAATATTAAATTGATTATAATCGATTCTCTTACTGCACACTTTAGAAGTGAGTATGCCGGTAGGCAGAGCCTCCCAGAACGTCAACAGAAGTTGAATAAGCATATGCATAAACTTCTAAGATTGGCTAGAGCTTTCAATGCTGCAGCGGTAGTCACAAACCAGGTAATGGCTAGACCCGATGAATACTTTAGTGCAATGTCTGTCCTACCTGTCGGTGGACATATAGTGGGACACACTAGCCATACTAGAATATATCTTAGAAAGGCTGTCGGAAAGAATACTAGAATAGCCAGACTTATATCAAGCCCATACCTACCTGAGGGTGAAGCAATATTTAAGATAACTGAGAATGGTGTAGAAGACTTAGAGGAAGAGACATGAGTGAGAGACCGCTCAAGACGGTAAAGAAATTTTACAGTCTTCTTTTCAGTGGGAAGATAAGTGAGGCGGAGAGAAAGCTAGAGAACATAAAGAAGAAGATTGGAGAAGATGATTATTATAAAGCTCTCTACGGTATATATTACTCTTATGTTAATGATGATAGAGACTCGTACATCTTTAAGCTTTGGGAAAGATATCTCAATGGTCTAGATAAGAAGATGCTTATCGATGAGATAAAGAAATTTGTAGGAGATTTATATGATCCTCCCAAGACCTTTCTCCAAGCCTGGCTAGATCTCATCTCAATGATAGACCAGCTACCAACTCCACACAAAATAGAGAGGAGAGATAAGGTCGAGGAACAAGAGTCAAGTGAAGAAGTAGATGAGATAGTACAGTAGATTAACACTTGGATAGAGAAGATAACTTGAGAGTATCGACTTTAATCTGCACGTGACTATCTTAAACCTTAAAAAGTCTAGAACGTACATGCATTTCTAAACACGGGTTTTTTAGAAATAGATTAATTTGACTATTTTTAGAGATTTTATAGATGTTTGAGGACTTACTCAGATTCGGGGTAGATTATGCTCTAAGCCTAGGTGCAAATTATGCTGAAGCTAGATACCAGAAAGATCTACTAGAGTCTATCGTGATGAAGAATGGTGTCCCAGAGGTCTCAGCTTCCACGACTAGTAAAGGAATAGCGATCAGAGTTCTAGTAGGAAATTCTCTAGGATTCAGCTCAACCAGTATCTTGAAGAAAGAGTCTATCAGAAAGATCGTTAAAGATTCTATCTCTCTGGCTAGGGCTGCATCGAAGATTATTATCCAAGGTGTCTCGATGGGAGAGGCCAAAGTCTGTAGAGATACTGTGGAGGTCAAGCCTAGAGTTAGATGGGATTCGGTAGATATAGAAGATAAGATAGAATACTTAAAGGATGTAGATAGAAGCATCATTGATTCTTCT
The DNA here is from genome assembly GCA_039630055.1 of Candidatus Caldarchaeales archaeon. Taxonomy (GTDB): domain Archaea; phylum Thermoproteota; class Nitrososphaeria_A; order Caldarchaeales; family Wolframiiraptoraceae; genus Geocrenenecus. The sequence continues at coordinate 14,434 of JBCNVN010000019.1, forward strand.
GAGAAGTATGGTGTCAAGGTTGCATCTAGACTACTATCGCTAGAGAGATGGGATTTAGAGAAACATGTAGTAAACAGTGATGGAGCTGACGTTATACAAATCATTCCTAGAACTATGGTCAATTATCTCTTAACACTCTATCATCCTCAATATGGTGTACTCCAAAGGCATCAGGAACTTGGAGAGTCAAGAGGTTGGGAGGCGGTTGAGAGATGGGATCTAATAGAATTGCTCAGAGAAGAGACAACATGTCTCTGCAACGTGCTTACTAAGGGTGTCGAGCCGCCGAGTGAAGAGATAGATGTCGTGGTCGGATCAGAGGTTGTAGGATTGATATGTCATGAGTCTGCGGGTCATCCAGGAGAAGCCGATAGGGTCTTAGGTAGAGAGGCTGCCCAAGCAGGAGAGACCTATATAAAACCTGAGATGATAGGTATGAAGATAGGTTCAGAGCATGTTACCGTCGTAGATGATCCGAGAATCTCCGGCTCCTTCGGATATTATCTCTATGATGAAGAAGGTGTAGAAGCTAGAGAGAGGATCCTGATAGACGGGGGCCACATAAGAGAGCTGCTCCATAATAGAGCGACAGCAAAGATATTCAATGTTGAGAGTAATGGGTCTTCTAGAGCAAGTCAATATGATCGTGAGCCGATCGTTAGGATGGCTAACACCTATATGAAGCCAGGAGACTACAGCTTCCAAGAACTCCTAGAAGATATAAAACTAGGAGTATACATCAAGACAAATCAAGAATGGAATATCGATGATAAGAGATGGAATCAGAGATATGTTGGAGTAGAAGCATACAAGATAGTTGATGGAGAGGTCTGTGAACCTGTTAAATATCCTGTCCTAGAGATCACTACTAGAGAATTCTATTCATCTATAGATGCGGTCGGAGAGAAGATCTCCTTTAGAGCTGGATACTGTGGGAAGGGAGAACCGATGCAGGCTATACCGGTCTGGTTTGGAGGGCCAGATGTAAGGCTTAGAAAGATAAAACTGGGAAAAAGATCCATGTAAAATAGTCCATACCCAGGCCTCTCTAAACAGATGGGATAAACATGAAAACATTTCCAATCTTTATATTCTATAAATCTTTAGATACAGGATTGTTCATCTTAACCATATGAAGAGTTCTCGATATCTACTGGTTATAGTCTTCCTAATCATCTCTTTAAGTCTAGCCATAACTAATTCTGATAACCCATCTTTCGAGATTGACGTTACTGCTACAGTCTATAAGGTTATAGATGGAGATACCTTTGACGCTTTTCCTGTTGGAAGGGTTAGAATGGCAGATATAAATGCTCCAGAGCTAGATGAGACAGGCGGTATAGAGGCTAAGAATACTCTAGCTGACCTTATACTAGGAAGAAGAGTCTACTTAGATGTTGATGATAGAGAAGTTGTTGATAGGTATAATCGGCTCATCTGCGTAGTATATGTAAGACATGACCCACAAAGACTTCTCAACGTTAACAAGTGGCTAGTTGAAGAAAATCTTGTAGAAATCGTTGATCATGATAATGAGTTCGACCCTTCTGCTTGGAACCTATATGAAGAATATGGAGAACACCTAGAATTATCAGCTAAGACAATTACAGTTACTAAGACAGTATCGATCTTTTCTTCTGAGACTTTAGTTAAAGAAGTAACGATCCTCTCCACGACCACTGTGAGCCATACATACACGATACTCAAAACACTCACTACTACAATAGCTAGACCAGAACTGGAGTCCATAAATATGATGATTATAGGAGTTCTAGTAGTGCTAATAGCGTTCATGGTGGTACTTCTACTAAGGAGAAAGAGATAGTATATGATCGAGAGAGTATATTCTAATATTATTCATGTGGCTTCGGATACCAATACAGTTATACAGAGAAAATGGTATTCAATCGATTCTGGCCACTCTAGAGATGTATGAGAAGGGATGATCAGCCTCAACTAGAGCATGATTTCTCAACTGGATTCTACATGTCTCACTTTGTGAGGCCACTGGAAGTTTTAGATTCATTAGTTTATCAAATAGACTTCGACCAACATCTATGGATTCATCATAGTGTTTCCTATACATCCCCCAGATCCCTCCAATCCCACAACAATCGTCTACCTCTACCAACTTGTATCCAGCTATATTCAGCAATCTCTTGATAGTCTTGGTTAAACCAGAGGCTTTCGTAAAGCAGCTATGATGATAGACTATCTTGATCTCATCATCTGGTTTATTAAATCTAATTCTTCCATTCTCATACTCTTCCAATATGAGCTCGGTTACATCAATGGTACTATCTGAGACCATCTTAGATTTGCTATCCCCTAAGATCTCTGGATAATCTTTCTTTAATGCTAGGTAGGCTGCGGGGGAGCTTGTTATAACTGTGGCCCCATTCATGATGGATCTGTAAAGAGATTCAACATTTACTCTAGCTATCTTGATAGCTTTATCGATTTGTCCAGCCTCTAGATAGAGTGTCCCAGCCTCTCTTTGAGGGGGAGCATCTACACTATATCCAAGCTTCCTAAAAAGTCTGACCACCTCTATACCCAGATCTACTTCATGATAGTTTGTAAAGATATCTATAAAGTATGCTAGCTTCTTTCGACTATGATTCGACTCCTTATTTTTCCTAATCCAACTTTCAAGACTAAAATCATTAAACCTTGGAAAGTCAATCCTTCTATCAAATCCGATTATTAGCTCTAGTGCAAGCTTACCGATTTTAGATCTGAGAATCTTGTTAGATATTCTAGGAGAGAGGGAGCAGAGCTTTTCAAACCATCCATAATTTCCATAGAATAACTTATCTGAAAGCTTAGACTTTCTTCCCAAGTATTTAACCCTCCAAAGAATGTATGGTATTCTAACACCGGGTGGACATATGTCTAGACATCTTCTACATCCAAAACAATAGTCTAGAAGTTCTTGGAGATAGCTATCTTTGAGAGGCTTCTTGAGTAGACCTGAAAAATATGCTTGAAGTAGTACTATTCTTCCTCTCGAGGTTTTCGAAGACATGTAGGAGAACGATGAATTAGAAGTAGGGCATACACTATTGCAGAATCCACATCTAATACATCTCCAGACATCTTCCAGATACTCTCCCAGAAATGATTCAGCATATCTATACTCATCCATATCATAACACTCTAATGAACAACTTCTTCAAGGTCGAAGATTATCCCAGGCGACATTATACACTTAGGATCTAGAAGACGCTTTATCCCGAGCATTATCTGATAAGCTTCTCCATGCTGTAGCTTCATGAACTTCTTCTTCTCTACACCTATACCATGTTCTCCAGATATTGATCCACCAACCTCAACAACCCATCTTGCCAGCATATCATTTGCTTCATGGAGTAGACCGACTTTCTCTCTATCATCTCTAGAAGTCCAGTGGACGTGAAGGTTTCCATCTCCAAGATGCCCTATTACATGTACTTCGATACCATACTTTCTACCAATTTCATATGATTTTAAAACTGCTTCTAAAAGTTTAGATATAGGTACCACAACATCGCTAATAATCATGTATCTACCAAGTCTCAGAGTTGCTGGATAGGCTCCTTTACGTGCAGACCAAAGCCCTTCTCTTTCTTCAACATCTCTTGCAACCCTAACTTCTACCGCATTATTTTCATACATTAATCTTGTACATCTTTTTATCGTCTCGGAGACCGTCGCCTCTGTACCGTGAGCCTCAATCAGCAGCATCGCTTTAGACTCAGGAAGTTGGAGTTTCTTAAACTCTGAAACAGCTTCAATCATCTTCTCATCCATAAACTCTATCGCTGCAACATCTATTCCCTCTCTAACTATTTTATAGACGGTCTTTATAGCAGTCTCAACAGATGGAAAGAAGGCGGCAGCGGTCATAATATATTCTGGTATCCGTTTTAACCTAAGAGTTATCTCTGTAAAGACCCCTAAGGTACCTTGTGAACCTATCATCATCTTAAGGAGGTCTAAACCTGTTGAATACTTAAAAGTCCTACTGCCGAGTTTAACTATCCTTCCATCTGGTAGAACCACTTCCATCTCTAGAACATAATCTCTAGTCGTCCCATATCTAACTGCCTTCAGTCCAGAGGCGTTGGAGGCAACCATCCCCCCAATAGTGCAGACCGATCCACTAGATGGATCTGGTGGAAAGAAGAGACCATATCTCTCCAACTCCTTGTTGAGCTTATCGTATACTACTCCAGGCTGGACAATGACCTCCATATCCTCTTCAAGGACTGAGACTATCTTATTCATCTTGACTAGGTTAATCAGTACTCCACCATATATTGGAACGGTTCCAGTTAGACCTGTCCCACCACTCCTAAGATAGACCGGTATAATCCTCTCATTAGAATATTTTAAGATACTTGATATCTGCTCAGAGGTCTCAGGCCATAATACTATCTCTGGCTTATGGAAAGTGCCAGGATATGCATCGACAGAGTTAGCTACTAATTCTTCTTCTCGAGTCGATACATTTTTTGACCCTAGAAGTTTTTCATAAAACTCAACATCTCTCCCCGTTACTCTGTTGAAGTATCCTAACATCTACCTCTACCGTTTTAATAGATAAGGCATGATTTATTTCTATTCATCTATCACGGAAATAATCTGACCGTAAGTTTTCTGAATTTATAAAAATGAATGATCTTAGAATTCTATCATACTATCCCAAAACCTTTCTTACCTCGTTTAGATATAGTTTAGGTCTTCAATCTTTAAATCGAGGAAAGAGAATCTTATTTTAGATATGGATGAAAACTTAGAGCTTAAGATGCTGAGATTAAAGAAGATGAAGAAGATTATTGCATCAAAAAGCTCTGAGAGCGATGTGGCAAGTGAAGAGGCAGAGGTTGAAGAGGCTTTGAAGATAGTTAAGGAGAGATTGTCTGATAGAGGGGACGAAGTTCTCGAGGCGGCATTGAAAGATTATCCTGAAATTACGAAGAAGATTGTCTTGGTTCTTGCCAAGAAGATCAAGAATGGAGAGCTTATGGATGAGATCAACGGTGGAGAACTATTAAGGTTATTCGAGAAGCTTGGTATGCGTATAAAACTTGAAACCAGTATAAGATACTATAAAAAGGGTGAATACAAATCTCTTTCAGACCTTCTCAAAGAATGATTAGTAATACTGGATATATAAAAGATTTTAAGTCTTAATTATATCATAGATTGCATTTATAGACGAGGATATAGAAGTATATATTTATAGGTAAGCCATTTCAATCCTTGAACATGGAGGTTGAGGCTTGCCACTAGAATATGAGGCTCCAGAAGGATATTATTATACTAGAGAACATGAGTGGGTTAAGATTGAGAAGAATAGAGCGAGGATTGGAATTACAGACTATGCTCAAAAGAAGCTTAGGGAGATAATCTTCGTAGAGCTCCCAAATGTGGGTCAAAAGATCAAGCAAGGAGACACACTGGCTACAATAGAGTCAGTTAAAGCATCTGCAGATGTATATTCTCCAATCACAGGTAAAGTCTTAGAAGTAAATAGTAGATTGATAGATAGTCCTGAGCTATTGAATGAGGATCCATATGGAAATGGATGGATATCAATACTGGAGATTACGGAAGAAGTTAGTTATGAAGATTTTATGGATTCAGATGAGTATAGAAAGTATTTAGAAGACTTGGAAGAATCAAAAGGTGAAGAGTGAAGTATAATTATGGTCTTAGTGAGAGTTCACAGGATCTCGAGTATGCGCGATCCTGAAACTGGAAGAAGAGGAAAGATAATAGAATTGGTGGAAGAGAAGAGAGCCATTAAAGATACTAGATTCTCCAGCTTAACAGATGAGTCATTCATGATCCATAGAGTGATAATGGATGCCATGACCCATCTTCAAAACTTGGGGATCGCACCGTTCATAGGTGAAAACATCAAGCCCAAGATGACACTATTCCTAAGTGAAGATGAATACGATCTTCTAGGTGTAAAACTAGAAGTAAATGATGTATACGATCTAGAATTCAAGGATGGAAGTATAATATTCAAAAAAGCTTATGATTGATTTATAGGTTACCAACTTCTTCGAAGTCTCACCATTCGACAGAGTCGGGAATATTTCTCTAAAATTTTATGAAAACAAGATCCATGACGACCTCCTTTAATCATATGATAAAAGCTAGGCTTCAAAATGTTTAAGCTTATTAAGACTGTAAATCATCCTGTGAATTATCGTAGCTAGAGAAAGAAATGTTAATATTATTAAAGCTATGTTGAGCGCTCCCTTGTATGAGGGTTCTATAAATGAGGCGGCGGATACGAGTATGATTCTTTCAGCTCTCTCCATTAAACCGACACCTTTCAAATCTATGCCAAGAGATTCTGCACGAGATCTAGTATAACTAACGAGAAGTGATGATGCAAGTGATGTGGTGCCCCACAGGGGGGAGACCACTCCCGAGCTTGTCAAGCTTATAAATAATGCGGATTCTCCTATTTTATCGAGTGTTGAGTCGAGGAATGCTCCACTCCTACTCTCCATCTTCCTCTTCCTAGCGATGGCCCCATCTAGAGCGTCTAGTAGACCTGATATAAGAAGAGATATCCCGGCTGGATAGAATAGTAGGGTAAGGTCTTTTGCGAGATAGTAAAGAGTTGAAGAGAATAATGCAGTAATGAATGATGTAATCGTTAAGTGTAGAGGCTTTACATTCATAGAAGATAGTAGGTTGACCAAGCTTCCAGATAGATGATTTAAGAACTTATCTTCAAGATGTCTCTTCCACCTCAAATATCATCCCACACCATACCATTAAACACATTATACAATAAAATGTTCATCATCTATTAAGGATATTATATTATGGTAACGTTCCCTATATAGGTGTATCAGATATAGTTTATTTAAGAGTATTGAAAACACGATACTCGTACATGTAACTATAGTTAGTATATTCTCAGTGATGTATAGTTGATCAGAGGCTGGCCTGGAGAGTAGAGGTTGGAGATGCTCTACCTACTGGAATCATGAGGGTTATGAACTTTAGTCCAGAATCTTTCTAAAAGGTTCAGTTAGAACATCTTATAATGAGAACGCTGAGACTGCTGCAAACATCGAGAAGCTAGGTGCAGATATAATAGATGTTGGAGCTATGTCTACAGCACCATACCTCGACACGATGATAAGTGAAGAACTAGAAGCTGAGAGAATACGTGAAGTAATAGAAGCAGTAAATACGGGAGCAGAGATACTGAATAATATTACAGGTTTATCGAATCCAAATATAGGTATAATAGCTGCAGAGCATGATCTATCACTAATACTCTGCGCGCATAAGATTTGAAGCCTTCGTAGGCCCAGCGATGCTATAGCTTTAAAGGTTTTGGAAAGATCGTTGAATGATGCAATCAATCTAGGTGTTAAAAGATGGAAGATAATAGATCCAGCGATTGGTTTTCATAGAGATACTGGAGTAGATTAGTGGAAGATAGATCTAGAGCTGGTCAAGAACCTGAGAAAGTTTAGAAGACTTCAGAGACCGATACTTATAGGTATATCACGAAAATCTTTCTTTAGGGGTATTAACTGGACGGGAGAAGCCTAAAGATCGACTATATGGAACTATCGCCGTCTAGGCATTAGCAGTTTTCTTAGGGGCACATATAGTTAGGACACTTGATGTGAGAGAAGTTTTGGACACTGTCAAGGTCTCCGAGGCCCTTATGAATAAGATAGTTGGATAGATGTGCTGTTAGTAGGATGCAGGTCTTCTTAAAGTTCTACACATGTGATAACGGGAATGTTTAACTCTGCCTCAAGTTTAGCATTCATCTTCTTTAATGCTATAATCGTGAATATTCCAGAGATGTTTGCTTTTACTTCTTTACAAAGATTTACTAATGCTCTCGCCGTCGCTCCAGTCCTAATTATATCATCCGTCAGCAGAACGTACTCCCCCCTCTTTATCGAGTTCTTAGGCAAGTAGATATACCTATAGGTTCCCGACTCGAATACTTGTTTTATCTCTAAGAAATCTCTAACCCCAAGCTTCTTAGCCTTTCTAGCTACAGCTACATCCTTACCTAGAATAGATGCAACCTGATATGCTACGGGTATCCCATCAGCTTCGATAGTTAATACTTTATCGACTTTAACAGCATTTACCTTCTCATACTCAGCCAAGATCATGTATTTTAAGAATATTGGGTCATAGATTATCATATTGCTGTCAACTGCGCCAAACTCGTCAATCGAAACCCTTCTACTTACCTCTTTATTCAGATACTCTCTCTTGAATACATTGAATATCATCCTCGAAGTTTCTAAGCTTGGTATCACATGCCCATTTACATATCTACTCAACGCGGTTGGTGGTATGTCAAGCATGGAGGAGAGTTGTTCATAAGACATCATCTTCTTGAGTATGGTTAGGGCCTCAACCGAGCTGACCCTATACTTTAACTCCTCGATCTTCTTCATCAGCTTACAGATAGAAGATATCCATCCTGCTTATTAACTTAAATATTAGATTCTACCGCCTGTCTCTCAACCTCTTCATCGTTTCATCAATATCTTTGAGAATGATTTTAGCTATCTTCTCTCCTTCACCCAAGTATTTTGAAGGTTTTAACTGGGATAGTTCAGTTAGGTCCACATCTGGAATAGCTTCCATCAATCTCTCAAGTAGTTCTCTGGGATGATCTCTCACCGCTGCCTGCACAAGCTCGTATGCTTCCCCATATCCATGTCTCCTAAGATATACTTGGTATGCTTCTGCTAATATCTCTGGATGTTCCTCAACTTCTTTAACCATAGATTCCTTATTGATATGAATTCTCTCAAGAGATGCTATTAGATTCTGGATCCCTATTAACGTCAAAGACAACGGTATACCATAAAATCTTTTGATTATCGAGTCCGATAGATCTCTATGGAGTCTACTCGACAACAATCTTCTCGAAAAGTATGATAGAATCTCTGATGCAAGGTCTAGTGCACCTTCAGAGTTTTCGATTAGTGTAGGATTAGATTTATGGGGCATAGTCGATGAGTGTACTTCACCTCTAGTAGGTAGAAAGCTTACATGTCCTAGCAATGACATCATCCAAAGATCTCTACATAGATTGGATAGTATCGAATCCATTATCGCTACCTTCATTAAGTATTCAGATACTTGATCATGAGGTAAAATCTGAGTTGATGCTGGATTGTAGCGGAGACCTTGACGTTCGACAAAGGATTTACTGAACTCTATCCAATCTATCTCGGGATAGGAGAATTTGAGAGCATTATGATCTCCTATCGCTCCACCCATCTTTCCTTGAAACTTTATAGATACTAATCCTTCCAAGATCTTTGAAACTCTATATGCATAGTTTAGTAAGTATCTTCCAAAAGTTGTTGGGACGGCGGGTAAGCCGTGAGTTCTAGCCATCATCACCGTCTTAATGTTATCTGAAGATATCTGACAGAGTTTATCAACCAGCTTCATTATAGATGGGACTAACACCTCTTCATTAAATCTCTTGAGCAAGATAGAGTAAGCCAGATTATTGATGTCTTCTGAAGTTAACCCTAGATGCACGTATGGTGACAATATATCTAATCCTACTTGTTTAAGCCTTTCCATAAGAAATTTTACTACCGCCATCACATCATGACCTATCATCCTCTCAATCTCTTTAATCTTCCTCACATCATCTATAGAAAAACTATCTATGATCTTCTTAACCCGCTCTCTCCAATCTTCAGGTAGAAGATGTTTTTTAGAACTGTCTACTTCATCTATAAAATTAACTAGATAGTCTAACTCGATCTTTACCCTCTCTTTAATGAGAGCATATTCTGAGAAATATTCCTTCAGATGATGTATTTTCTCTCTGTATCTTCCATCTATCGGTGTTATGCTATCTAATGGATCCATTACTTTACAACCTCTATCCCGGCTCTGGCCCCAACCGAGACTATCTTTATCGGTTTTCCAAGTAGCTTCTCAACAGTCTCTACGTATACTCTAGCATTATCAGGTATAGAATCCCATCCTCTTGCAGAGATCTTACTCCATTCATCCTCTGAGAGTCTAGGCCATCCATCAAGTTGAATATATAATGGCTTAGCTCTTTCAAGAAGCCTCACATTTGGAGGAGCTATCTTAATGGTCTCTCCATCTACTTCATATCCTGTACAGATCCCTATCTTTTCAAATCCACCTAAGACATCTAGTTTAGTTAATGCGATGTAGTCTACATCATTTATCTTTACAGAGTATCTGGTGAGGGGAATATCCAGCCATCCAACTCTCCTAGGTCTACCAGTTGTTGTACCGTATTCTCTCCCCCTCTCTCTCAAGACTTCTCCATTACCATCTTTAAGTTCGGTTGGGAAGACCCCTGCGCCAACCCTTGTCGTGTACGCTTTCATAACTCCAACTATCTTGGATATCTTTTTCGGTCCTATTCCACAGCTTGTTAGAACTGCTCCAACAGTCGTATTGGAAGAAGTAACATAGGGGTATGTTCCATGATCTATATCGAGAAGAGTTCCTTGAGCTCCTTCAAAAACTATGTTGGCTCCATCATCTAGAAGATCGTTCAATAGGATCTCTAGATCACATATATTTCTAGATAGCTCTCTACCTAAACGGGCCAGTTCATCAATTTCATCGATATTGAAAGTGTGAACCTTTTCCAATACTTCTATCTTACTTCTTAAAACTTCTCTATCTAGAAGATCCTCGATTCTTAACCCTATCCTCAAGGCCTTATCAGAGTATGCTGGTCCGATACCCCTACCCGTGGTTCCGATAACCCCTCCACCCCTCAGCCCTTCGATCATATTGTCGAGTCTTTTATGGATCGGTAAAACTACATTTGCATTCCTACTGATCAGTGGATTAGCATCTATCCCTAAGCTCTTCAGTAGTTTTATCTCTTCTATCAGCTCACTTAGATCTACTACTGTTCCCGAGGCAATGCAAGGTTTAGCTCCAGAAGCAGAACCAGCTGGAAGCATATTAAATCTAAGCTCCATATTGTCTATTACGACCGTGTGACCTGCGTTTGCTCCACCTTGAAATCTTACAACATACTCGGCTTCTCTAGATAGTAGATATGATATCTTACCTTTTCCTTCATCTCCCCACTGGAGGCCTACTATTACTGTGCTAGGCATATTTATATCACGTCTACATCGTGAGGCCAGCTCTCTCTAATCCCAGACTGTGTCACCCTTACGAATACTGCATTCTTCTTCAATTCATCTATAGTCTTCGAGCCTAGATAACTCATTCCAGACCTTAGACCAGCTATCAACTTCTTTATTATGTCTGAGGCAGAGCCAGTGTATGGAACATATGCTTCAACACCCTCAGCATAATAGGAGTATTCTGAAACATCTATCAAGGCTTCTACAGAGTCTTCTTTAACTCTAAAGTCTCTACCTAGCATAGCGTAGATGCTGGCCATACCCCTGTAGATCTTGTATCTTCTACCATTCCTGACAATCGTGGTACCCGGGCTCTCATCAGTCCCTGCAAGCAATCTCCCAATCATTACAGATGATGCTCCCGCTGCTATCGCTTTAACTATATCCCCACTATCTCTTATACCTCCATCCGCTATTATCGGGACATCCATCTTCTCCGCCGCATCTGCACATTCAAGTATTGCAGAGAGTTGTGGAACCCCTATCCCTGCAACTATTCTAGTTGTACAGACAGATCCTGGTCCAACTCCAACTTTAACAGAGTTTGCCCCTGCTGCAGCGAGGTCTTCTACCCCTTCCCTTGTAGCAACGTTTCCCGCTACAATCTCTACCTCATCTCCATAAGCATTCCTAATTCTCTTTATCATCTCTATACACATACTTGTATGTCCATGGGCGATGTCTATTACTAAAGCATCTACACCTGACTCTAGCAATAGCTCTGCACGCTTAAACTCGTTCTCCTTTACACCTATCGCTGCAGCTACTAGAAGTCTTCCTTTAAAGTCTCTTGAAGCATTTGGATAAGCTTCTCTCTTAAGTAAGTCGATAGATGTGATCAAGCCTTTGATCTTGCCGTCTTCATCGATTAACGGAAGCTTCTCTATCTTGTACTGCTTAAAGATCCTTCTTGCATCTTCTAGTGAGATATTCGGTTCAGCTACTATCATATCTTTTCTAGGGGTCATACAGTATGAAACGATAGTTGAATCATCCTCAAAGAGTATATCTCTCTTCGTCAGGATGCCTAAAACCCTATTATCGGGATCGACTACGATCAATCCACTTATCCCAAGACTCTTCATAATCTCCTTAGCTTCTCCCACGGTTTTACTTGGAGATATGGTAGAAGGTTTCTCTATTATCACATTATCTGCTCTCTTAACCCTTGATACTTCCTCTACTTGTTTCTCTGGAGACATGAATCTATGGATTACTCCGATCCCTCCCTCTCTAGCGAGGGTTATGGCCATGGCTGACTCTGTAACAGTATCCATGGCCGCTGAGACTATCGGTATATTTATAGAGATCCTTTGTGTAAACTTCGTCCTAGTATCTATCTCTCTTCTAGAGATTATTGAAGACCTTCGAGGAACCAGTAGAACATCATCAAAAGATAAGCCTATACTATCTACAATTTTAGCCACGAAATCCCTTAGACCAGATGAAATACCATAATATATCTTTTATTTTAAATATTCAATAAAAAATAAAATAACCAGTTAAAGCTCTTAGAGGCACTATCTGGAGAAGACAGGATCCATAAACCTAAGATAAAGACAAAGACTCTTTCCGATTATTTTATCCTCTTTTCAGACTTTTATCCCCAGTATTCACGATATGGGGTCTAGATCTTCACGGTCTAAACTCAGCAAGGATATAGGGTGAGTAACGGCGACCTGAATCTATGGGCCACATCTTTTCATAGAGAGAAGAGGATACCGAAGCCACCATAGACAAAAACCTGGTTTATAGTTATATCGTAGAAGTTGATCAGATATTTTTCCTCGATAATCTTTCAAAAACATGCGATCTCTTCTACAGAGATAAGCCTATCGTCTTTAAATCACTCTTTAAAAACTCTAGATCTTGTAGAATTAAGCTCATTAAAATCCTATAACATTGGCGAAACCATGACTCTACCATCTCTAGATAAGCTAAGGATTAAACTCTAAATACTGCTTGACGAACTCTTCAATCTGTGAAAGGTCTGAAAAGCCTCCATCACATAATCACAGATATGTGATTAGAGTATCTAATGGGCCCGTAGCTCAGCATGGATAGAGCATCGGCCTTCTAAGCCGGGGGTCGGGGGTTCAAGTCCCCCCGGGCCCGTGACTTCCATGAATTTCATAAAAAAGTCAAAAAATGCTTTTACATGTTTATTGTACTTGTTATTATCGGTTGATGACGTTATAAGATATTTTAAGGACTGTGCAGTCTATTTTTTATCCATGAGTCTAGATAGATTGAGGGAGTTTGAAGAGTTTAAGAGGTTTCTTTTTTGCTGTGGTCTACTTGAAGATCGTGTTCATAATGCTTATAGATCGCTGGCCTCTAGATTGGATGATGGTCTCATTAAGATCTTATTAAACTATATCGCTGAAGATTCTAAGAAGCATTCAAATATTCTAATTGAGATCTCTAAGGAATTGGGAGCTACCGGTATAGATTTGCGAGAGTGTGAAGAGGCGGTAGGATCTATAGCGATACGAATTATAGAAAATGCAGAGAAGATATCGGCTGAGAAAGATAAGATCAGATTCGAGAAATTTGCATCAATGCTTGATGACCTAGTGGATTTGGAGAGATACTTCGGAGAAGAATATCTTATCCATATCCAATTAAAGTTATT
>JBCNVN010000002.1:0-141513 GCA_039630055.1 Candidatus Caldarchaeales archaeon
ATACTCTTTTACATTTTTAACTGAATAACCTAGTATTAGGACATCCGTTCTTAGTCAGCTGATCCCATAGATGTGGAACTACTTTGATGTAACATAGGTTATTAACTGATTCTCTTCGAGAATGCGTTTCAACTTATAGACAGCATCATATACTTCTTTTTCGGTTTTCGCACCAGTACAAACTAGTTTACCGCTCGCAAACATAAGAATCACGACTTTAGGTTCAAACATTCTAAAGATTAAGCCTGGGAATTCTTCAGGTTCATACATCGTATTTTCGAGTTTGTTTGCTGTTTGTTCTAGGTTTATGTTTCCGTGTAGGTCTATTGATGCTACTATGTTTTGTATTTGTATTTGTGGTTCTTCTGTTATTAGGAATCCTTCTTTTTTTAGTAGTTTTACTACTGTTTGTACTGCTTTTATTGATTCTTGTTCTGATTTTGCTCCTGTGCATACCATTTTTCCTGATGAGAAGATTAGTGTTGCTGTTTTTGGTTTTTGTAGTCTGAAGACTAGTCCTGGGAATTGGGCTGGCTTATATTCTACGTCTGGGAATGTTTTCTGGATCTGGGCTAGGTCTAGCCTCTGGTTTATGGTTACGGATGCTACCACGTTCTGGATCTCTACAGATGGCTCAGGAGCCTTTATATATGATGACATATTTATCTACCTTTTTAAACCCATATATAAGGAGGAGTAGGGATTAATAAATCTTTATGGGAATAGGCTTTATTAAAGATACTCTTGGCTTGTCATATAGATCTTTTTAGGGTAAGGTAGGAAAGTGTGCGATAGGGTTGTTGAGCAGGTTCTAGTTTATTTACTTTGATGTTGTATCCGACCACGGGTCACAGTGTTGTATGTTTTATAGAAGATTTTATTAAATTGTGAGTGATAAGTGTTGGTCGACTTGAAAGCTTGTACGGTAAGTGTTAATGATGACAGCGGCATACTTAGTAAATTTTAGAATATAAATTTATGTGAAATTTGTTTATTTTGTTGGGACCCTGAATGGGAGAGAAGGGTGTGGAACCGAAGAGACGCTTTGAAATTAGACAATGGAGCGATAGTGTTTTAATGGCAGAGTTTGCTAGCAAATTACAGTAAAACAGTTTAAATGTGAGGAGATTGTAATAAGATTCCCCCTTCCAAACGATACTTGGCCGTACAGAAAATTCTTGGCCCACATTTACAGAAGATATAGCAAGACCGACTGCCACAATCTCTCTATAGACGATGGAAAGAACTGTGATCGAGGCTGCTCCATAGGAAGAGGGGTGCCTAGTTTCGCTAAGGGTGGAAAAGTTAATGTGTGGAGTTTTTACTATCCATGTTATTCTTTAGGAGATGTGTGGACCAAGTTGCTGTTTGTTCTCCTTTTCTCGAGATCTATGATTCCCGAGATATCTTCGTAATTGATAGACATATTGATTGGACGACTGTTATGGTATCAAAATATTCTTAGAGATTTTATTGGGTAGTGGGAGGGATGTGTTAGATACTTGTGGTTCTGAGCATTAAGTGGTGTTTTGGTTTCAGTTTCCTGGATTACTTCTTATAGTTGATATCTAACTTATCTTTGTGGAGGTTTTTCTATTACTGTATTGGTTTCCAAACCCTGCCTACTCTGATATATGTCTTTTTTACCTTTTCTCTGAGCCGTGATACTCTTTCAGAAGAGAGTATGTGGATTCCTTCTACTAATGCGCCTAGGATTAGTGGATTTGTTTTCCTACTCATTGATTCGATTTCGGAATATGTATAGCCTAAGGCTTGTACTTTGCCGACTTTAGCATTCTCCAGAATTTCCATTCTTATACAGAATGGCATGTCTTTGAAACTATCACTTATTACGATTACGTCAATATCACTTGTAGGTGTTGGGCCGCTTCTTGAGAGTGATCCGTGAACTATTAGGGCTTCTACTTGTATTATTTGTGTGAGCCTCTCTTTAAAGAGTTTTACAGCTTCAATCCAATCTCGTGTAGTTTCTTCTTCACCCAATTTAATATCTCCTCCGCATACGTTATAGAGCGTGCTGACACTTCCTCGTCATAGAATTGGCCTGGATATCCGGATTCGAATGCATTTGGGTATCTGCTTGGGATGTAGTGTCTATCGAGTTCACGGGCTTTTGAAAGAAACTGATATAGTTCTAAGCTGTAAATATCTCTTAAGGCTTCGAATAATTCTAAGACGCTATGACCCCATGCTCCTTTCCCATGAGCATGTAATAGTGCTTTAAGAGATTTTTCAGCAGATTGTTGGGCTTGAAATACGGCCCACTCGAAATTGCCTGCAGAATAGCTGTCTCTCGAGGCTTTAAGATCTCTAACGGCCTGTAGAAACCATCTCTTAGCCTCTTCAAAGCGCTCCATGCCACTATAAATTTATGTAATTCGGTTATTAAGCTTGGTCCTTATACTATTTTATTCAGATTACTCTCTGAGAAACATGGGGGACTAAACCTATTCCAGACGTATTTCCGCGTTTAAGGATTATGCGGGTATCTATCGAAAAATAGGGAATATAATATCTTAAAGATCTCTGAAATTTCTGAAACATTGAAAGGATTCTTCATAGAAGCGGGAACACCAGATGGAGATGTACTTTGTAAGGACTTTCTTACCACAGCGGTTTCCACGGCTCTTAGAGATATGCTTAACTAAACATTAGAAAACTATGGTCTTCAAAGTTGCTATCTCTTATCGACCATCTCCTATAATTGAAGTTTAAAGAGGGGAAAACCTCACACATGTTAGAGAAAATTTTAAAATGCTTTCAGAGAGCTTGAAAATCTAAATTCTCAAGATTATTCTAAGAAAAGGACACTATCTTAACTCGATGGAGATTCTATGTGATGAAACAGAGGAATAATTTAGCTGATCATTTCTTTAATTGATAACTCCACCACTTAATTCTCTTTAAGAACTCGTTTCCAACTTCCTACTTATAACAATTTAACTAATAATTTGTTGAATACTATAACTATTCAATCTAATATCATTTGGCTAAAGAAAATCAAGAAAATTAGGTCGAATAGCAAAAATTTCAGCAATATTAACTATTTAGAGATTTTTGTTTCAAGTTCTTGGGAAAGATCTTTAACATCTTATCTGACATGTATAGGATCTCTCCTTTTTCCAAGACTTCGGAGATAAATCTATTTTCTCTTCTAAACATTTCTAGAAATTCCTCCAAAGTATATCCTATTGGTTCTAGAGGTAGTTTTAACTGCTCGTTAAACTCTAACAGTAGCTTGATTCTATCGAGAAAAGATTGTTTGAAATCTGCAACGACAAGTAGATCTACATCAGATCCCTCATTAAAATCTCTTTTAGCAAACGAGCCGAATAGTATTATCAAATCTGGCTTAAGCTTTTGAATAAGTATCTCTTTATATTCTTCTATCTTTGAAAAAATTTCTTCACTTCTTTTAATATCGACTCTGCAGAGTTTAGACATGTGGAAGCCACCTCCTTAGTGTAGTATCTGTATGGAGCACCTGAAGGATAAAAATTTGGATATCTTGAAGCGATATAGTGTCTATCCAGTTCTCTACCATAATCTATAAACTTTTTTAGGTCTTCACTAAACTTTGAAGCTTCTTCAAGCAAATCCATGACAGAATGTGTAATAATCGCTCTATAACCTTTCAAGTACAAGAGACCTTTCAAAGCTTTTTCAGCTGATTGTTGTGAAAAAAATGCAGAAGCGTAATAATTTCCACTCTCTAGACAGTCCCTAGCTGTCTTTAGGTCGGCCTCGGCTTGGTCGAGCCACCTTAACCCTTCTTCAAAATTCCCCACCTAGAACCACCTTCATTCCTAGGACATAAATACGTGGTCAACTATATTGCTTTTCTTCCTCACTGGAACTAACGCATACATATGGCGTTCACAGTACTAGTAAGATAGGATCTATTGCTTTCTCCTTTGGCAGTTTTCTCAGCTTGCGACTACCCTGCAACCAATCTGCTTAGGTCTTAACGTTAAGACATAAATGAACTGTATGGGCTGCAAATATTCATTCTGATTAAAAGAACCTTGAGAACAAGCCTCGATTTCTTGAATGGGTATCTAGTTTATATGGTCCATAAGTAGTGAAGCAGATACTTTACACAGTCAAGTAGGTTTTTGACTTTTTCTCGGTTGAGAACATGAAGAATAGTACTTCAGCACCCATTCAGTAGGTGGAATCTCATTACAATCCATGATTAACCTAAAATGGTATGAGATGTGTGGCATATCCTCAAGTATGCGTGATACTTTTTCCACACATTGTATCTACTTAAGCTTAAAAGAAATGTTATTTGAGCTTGGATTCTACAGATCCTTTTCACTCTTTCTAAGATCGTAGACTGCTTGAGACTGGTACTAAGTTTCATTCATTGCGATTTCTTCTAATTCTTGTATCCTATCAAGATACCATTTCGCTTCTTCAAGGTCAGTTATATGGAACTCAAATGGATGAGGAAGTGGGAGATCCGATAGTCAGTTCTTCTATCTTAACTCTTATCTTCATTCTTTCCAAACCACTTTTTGAAACATTTTTGAGACTATGAGTATATCAATACCGCTTTCACTTGTAGCCTCACCCTTTAGGATGCTTCCAAAAACGTATATGTGTGCGTCCAATAGAATAGATTTTGTAGCAGAGTAGATCTTAAGAATGTATTCTCTCCAATTTTTAATTATATCTACTCTCTTCAATAAAACGTCAAGATATCTCTCCATATTTTAATATCTGCCTTGCTGGATTTACTAAGACTTCAGCCTCTTCTCTTGAATTGATCAGATTTTGAGGAGAAGCTCAACACTACGAGAATTCAAAACTATGGATGACCTGCTTAATGTCGGTGGCCAGAGAATAGAAGTAGGAAGCCGACTAGAGGTGGATATCAATGCTAGAGTCTTGAGTCTCTCGCATCTATTCACTTGATTCTGGGTGTTCTTTTGTATATTTTATCGGTTGATATTATCGTGTAGTATTAAACTTGTTAAGCATATTGCATCGTAGTATACGTTGAACAATGACTAGGGTTTATATTGAAGATACCTCCGTCCAATAGCTATTGATCATAATTGGTGAAACATATGATAGATTTCCCAAAGGCTTGTCGAGAGAGTTAGGAGGGTAGGTGTGTCTATCAAATACATGTGGAGATAAACACGGGCCCTCTGGCATCTATCATAGGAAGAGAAGAGATTGTGAGTTTTGTAAGATCTTTGAAGAAGAGTCTTTAACCGCTAGGCGTTAGTCAAATTGAGATATGGGCGTTCAGGTCAAAGTTTAAAATTTACCGAAAGAGTTAAAGGAAAAAAGCTTAGAGAGAAAATTAGTTAGACTCTGTCGGGAGAACAATATAATTTTCATGGCATTCTTTGGGTCTTTCGTTAAAAGGAAGCAAAAAAGAGAAGCGATATTGATATAGTGATTGAATTTGAGGAGAATAATGGAAAAACCTCTTTAGACTTAGTTAGGATAGAGGAGGAATTGAGTAAGATGTTTGGGGGGAAGAGTAGACCTTGGGATTTTTAATAGTCTGAGCTCTTATATGATTGAGGATGCGAATAGGGGTGCGGATTATCTATGAAAAGAGGTAAGATATACCTTAACATATCTTAAATGCAATAGTAAATATCAGGGTGTTTTGATTTTTGTCAAGGATTGAAACGGATGGAGACTTAGATGCGTTGATAAAGTTCTTAAAATAGAAAAACACTCACCATCCTGAGGGGTGGAACCCTTGAATCTAATTATAAAAGACCTAGATCTGATCGTTACGATGGATGGATCAAACAGGATTATGAGGGAAGCATCTATTGCAATCTCAGAAAATAGGATTGTTGGGATAGGACCTTACAATCAAGTAGCCAAGGATTGGAGAGTGGATGAGATTATTGATGGAAGAGGAAAGATTGCCTTACCGGGTTTAATAGACGTGCATGGGCATTCTACGCAAGCTGCTCTCAGAGGATTTATTGAGGATACGCCGCTCATGCCCTGGCTCAGCTATGTACAAGATTTCTCAATTAGGATGGGTGAGGAATTGGCAGAGATCGGTACTACTCTAACTTTTATTGAGAAGTTAAAATGTGGAGTAACAACAAGCGTCGATATGGAAGACGATGTGGATATGGTAGCGAGAGTAGTATCCAAATTGGGGTGTAGGGCGATAATAGCTGGAGCTCTATTAGATACAGAAGAATTACCCTACTCTGGATTAAGAAAGGTCTCATCTGTCGAAGACGAGGTTAAAAAAGCTGATAACTGGTTCAGAAACTATCATGGTAAAGATAATGGGAGAATAATGTTCTTCTACGGCCCGGTAGGGTTTCCTGCAAGCTCAGCTGAACTTTTAAGGGCTTCAGCAGAAAGGGCTAGAGAAGTCGGAACACGTATACACACCCATGTGGCTGAAAGTTGGATTTCTAGTGAACTTTGTAAAAAAATACATGGACTTGGGGAAGTTGAATTGCTAGAGAAAATCGGTTTTCTAGGACCAGACACTCTACTAGCGCACTGCGTACACTTAAATCAAATTGACATCCATCTTATTTCTAAGTATAGAGCTTCAGTAGCACATTGTCCATCGAGTAATGCTAAATTGGGTAATGGAGTCTGCCCAGTGGTGGAATTAATTTGGCAAGACGTAAACGTGGGACTAGGTTGTGATGGGGCCGCCAGCAATAATAGCCAAGATCTTTTTATTGAAATGAAGATCGCTGCTCTTCTTCAAAAAGCTTTACATAAAAATTCTGCTATCCTGCCTACACTAACAGTATTAGAAATGTCGACGAGAAGAGGGGCTAAAGCCATAGGCCTCGAGAACGAGATAGGTTCTATAGAAGTAGGGAAGAAAGCTGATATAATATTAATTGACCGTAAGAGACCTTACCTAATACCTAAAGACAATATAATTTCCCATTTAGTATACACCGTTAAAGGTGATGCTGTCTCAACTGTTATCGTAGATGGAAAGGTAATAATTGAGAACCATAAGTTTAGGGAGTTTGATGAAGAGAACTTTTTTGAATATGCGGAATCGAAATTATCAAAGCTCGTGAGAGAATATGAAAAGACTCATCATGATTTTTAGAACGGTTTCCTCCTCTCGTAAATTTTAGAATACTCTTCTCAGTCTGCATTATGCCATCTCAAAATTAGGATAGACTTGGTAGCTGATCGTCTAGTATTAAATTGTTCTGTTATGAATAACATAAAATTTAATGTGATTGTTGTTCTCGTAGAAAAGCAGATATGAGATATGCTTTGCCTCTACGATGGACTCACATCGAGAGAGCTTATTCTATATCAAAAAATAAGAAAAGAAATATTAGGGGGCAAAATGATCTTTGAAAGAGACATTATGAAGCGGAAAGTTATACTCGATATGGATCCAGGAATAGATGATGCATTAGCAATTATACTTGCATGTAATTCTCCAGAGTTAGAAGTCTTAGGGATAACTATAGTCAGCGGGAATGTTCATGCCGATAAAGGAGCTATAAATGCTCTAAGAACATTAGAATCAATAGATGGAATGAATGTACCCGTATATATTGGGCAGAAAAAGCCGCTGCTAAGAGAACTTTTAACAGCAGAAGAAATACATGGCTCAGATGGGCTTGGGGACTCAGGAATTCCCATGCCTCGTAGAGAGCCGGAAAAAAAGAAGGGTGTCGAATTTATTATTGATACTGTCATGTCCCATCCTCCCAAGGAGATAACCTTAATCGCCACTGGGCCTTTAACGAATATTGCATTGGCATTTTTACTCGAACCCGAAATAACTGCAAGAATACGTGATTTAATAATAATGGGTGGAGCCTACAACTTAACCCAATTCGGATTTGGGAATGCAACCCCCGTCTCAGAATTCAATATCTACTGCGACCCCGAAGCGGCGAAGATTGTCTTTCATTCACAAGCAAATATAACTGCAGTTGGACTTGACGTCACTACCAATCCAAGTGCAATAATGAACAGAGATCTTTACGATAGTATTAAAAAGATGAATACAAGATCAGCAGAATTTGTTGCGAAAATATGTAAAAGGTTGATCGAGTTTTTCGGTGAAGTACAACTACATGACCCGATGGCTGTTGCCTTCGCGATAGATGAGACTCTCTTCAAGACCACTATGTACGAAGTGAAGATAATCACCAGTGACGACATTACTAGAGGGCAGACGATAGTTGATAGAAGACCTTATCCATTCATAACTAAAGGAAAACCTAACGTTGATGTTGTATGTGATGTAGATGGGCCAAGATTCCTTCAGCTCTTCACGGACCGATTAAAGTAGAGCTTTCAAGTTATTTAAAATAAATAGTATCAGCTGGAAACGTAATTGTTTTAAAATGGTTTCATTGAAAAGGTACATGAAAACTAACTCATGTATGCGAGATATATGGTCATGAACAGGATGACATCGGAGAAAACATTATATAACTCTAAGACAAATAACAATGATGTATGTCCACAGTAAGTGAGGCTAAAGAGGGTAAAGAAGTAAAGGTTGTCCCTACCGCGGCTAAGGTGATAGCAGTTGTCATGGTCCCAGCGGTAGTCGCTCTAAATTATGTCGGCGGAGTGATAGTCGAAGTACTTAAACTGCCCATCTGGGGAGATACTTGGGCTACTATGTTAGGAACATTAATCTCAGGGTTCTGGGTAGGTGCTTTGGGAGGATTCTTATACAATATCGTTATGGCGTTAACGGTCTGGGGATTGCCAGCATGGGTTTGGGGAACCGCTAACATATTGATAGCAGTAATAACTTGGTTATCCATAAAAATGAAATGGATAAATCTCCGCAAACCTATAACACTGATACCTCCTTTCATAATACTCGGATTCATATACCCAATATATTGTACAGCATTATCGATAGCGTTATTCGGAGGAGGACCACTTTGGAAGCCCATCCCTGCAGCAATATACAGTGCAACATTAGCCTCAACGGGTAATTTCTGGCTGGCGAACTACGTCCAGAATGTCTCAACGGAGATACCCGACAAAATACTCTCTTTCATAATTGCGCTAATTATTGCCGGCAGAGTTCCAGAGAAATTCAAGCTTGTTAAGCTTAAATAACTATTTTTTCTTATTTTTATCAGTGAGGCTGCGCCATGAGTTCTCTCATCACAAATCTATTAAAGAGAAAAGTGCAAGAACAAGATTCACCGATTCATAGAATAGATCCACGTGTAAAATTTTTGTTCTTTTTGTGGATCTCAATCTGGGCATACATATTCCTTGACTATTACATTACGATCTTCTATCTTATCGGCATACTGATCCTTTCATACATTGGTAAGACTCTTAAAAGGGTGGTAACAGCGCTCGTAATAGTCATCTTACCCTGGATAGCGGTTGCAGTACCAATCCTAGGGGTATTATTTCCATGGAACGAAACACCTATTCAGAAAATCCAGATCTTCTCATGGGAGTTTACACTATACTACGAGGGTGTCGCATGGGGAGTCGCTTTTCCCCTAAGAATTGCTGTCTGTCTCTCTTCAGCTCTCTTCTTTCTCTTCACAACTGAACCAGTTAAATTGATCGCTCTACTTTTCAAACTAAAACTACCTTTCAGATTTATCTATATGGTGGCAGGCTCGCTCCAATTAACAAGTATATTACTGGAGGAGTATCAGACAATACTCCAAGCACAGAAATCTAGAGGTCTAAGAACTGATGTAAATATTCTGAAGAGAATATTTACGTATGCTGCAATCCTCATACCGCTAACATTAAGCACTTTGAACAAGGTTCAGATAAGAGCGATCTCTCTCATGAGTAGAGGTTTTAGTGCACCTGTTGAGAAAACATGGCCATACGAATTAAACTTCAAGTGGCCGGACTACGTATTCATCGCTGGAATAATTCTTCTTACGATCGTATTTGGATATATCTATATTATGTTTGGGTTCTCACCATTAAGTGGTTTGAAATTCTACTTGGTTGTGGGGTGACCATGAGGTGAAGGAACCGATAATAGTATTCGATCACTTTACCTATTCGTATCCTACAAAACAGAATGCAATAGTTGATGTGGATCTGAAGATATTTCCTGGAGAGACTATAGGTATAATCGGGCCTAATGGGGCTGGAAAATCTACCTTGTGTAAATCATTAAACGGTTTAGTGCCACATTTCTATGGAGGAATTGTGAGGGGTAGAGTCTATGTAGCAGGGGTAGATACACTTGAAACTACTGTCGATAAACTATCATTGAAGGTCGGCTTGGTCTTTCAAGAGCCTGAAGCACAACTATCAGGTCTCGCAATTACAGTAGAGGACGAAGTCGGCTTTGGATTATCGATGCTGGGTGTTGATCCGAGAATAATAAGAGAGAGGGTTAAGGAGGCTTTACGAATAGTTGGACTTGAAGGTTTCGAGAAGAGATCACCACTCGAACTTAGTGGAGGAGAACAACAGAGATTAGCGATAGCCACTGTTCTAGCTATGAAACCTGAAATAATAGTCTTAGATGAACCTGTAGCTCTGCTAGATCCAATAGGAAAATATCAGGTCTTGTCTACTGTTAGAAAGCTGGCGGTAGAAGAAGGATTAACTGTAATAATTGCTGAACATGAGATCGAAGAACTTGCTAGTATAGTTGATAAGATCATAGTCTTATATGAGGGGAAAATATTATCAGTAAACGATTCGAAAACTGTTTTAAGTGAGGTGGAGAAACTAAGAGCGATCGGTATTGATCCACCATCAATAACAGAGCTTATGTTCATGCTTAAAAATGAATTGAATATAGAGCTCAATGAACTTCCTATAACATTATCCGAAGGATTAAGAATACTTCGAGAGATGATCATGCATTGAGCGAAACCATCATCGAGTTTAAGAATGTTTGGTTTACATATGATAAAGAAGTAACTGCACTTAGAGGTATAAACTTAAAGATCCAAAGAGGTGAAAGGATAGCGCTCATAGGTCAAAATGGCAGTGGGAAGACAACACTTGCAAAACATATGAACGGGTTACTCAAACCATCTACTGGTGATGTTATTGTTAAGAGATTTAATACTAAGACTACACCAACACATATCATAACAAATATCGTTGGATACGTCTTCCAAAACCCCGTTCACCAAATATTTATGAAAAGTGTTTATGAAGAGGTTTCGTACGGTCCTAAAAACCAAGGATTACCAGAAGATGAAGTTAATAGAAGGGTTAAGAATGCTCTAGAGATGGTAGGATTATCCGGTTACGAAAATTATCACCCACATGATCTTAATTATGGTCAGATGAAGTTATTGACGATTGCTACAATAATTGCTATGGATCCAGAAGTATATGTTCTAGATGAGCCTACTAGTGGGCAAGATCATAGAGGTAGAAGAAAGATTATGAAGCTCATCGATACCATCAGTAGAGAAGGGAAAACTATCATTATTATAACTCATGACATGCGTTTTGTAGCTGAAACAGTCGAGAGAACAATTTTAATGAGTAGGGGTGAAATAGTTGCAGATGGACCAACCAAAGAAGTATTTTTAGAAACGGAATTGCTTCAAAAAACTGCTATAAAGCCTCCCCAGATAGTTCAACTATGCAGCGAATTAAAAAGAGGTGGCTTGAACTTTGACTGTATCACCCTTCATGAAGCCTTCGATGAATTCGCAAAATACTTTAAAGAGGTCAAGCTCAAAGAGAAAAACTATTAAAATCTCGATATCGTAAGTCGTTTACTATAAAAGTAGCCTAGAGTATAATGCTATTGCCACATAGATAATTCGAGACATTATACCCACTCTTAGTAGCTCTAAACTCGATTAGCTGATTCGGAGATAGATCGACAGTAGCTTGCTCTTATTGGAATACAGCAGAAGCATCCACTGCATTCGATAAACATCAAAGAAAACTTGGGTTAAATCCGGAAGAGAGTCTAAGTATGATGCTTAAAGAGCAGGAGCTTAGCCAGAGCGTAAAGCGTCATCCATCATCACAATCTATTCTGAGAGAAGTAATATGCTATTTTAAGAGAGCTGGAAATAATCGGTAGAACAACAAAGAATACTAGAAGAGAATTGAAGAGGGGGACTCGATATTCCTTGGAAGGAGATCACTGGTATGGGAGACAACTTATCCATGAATATCCCTGGTGTAAATATAGAGCTAGTTTGGGAAACTATTAAAAAGGAGGCTCCAAGATTTAAAAATTAAGTTTCTTAGATTAAGCACATCATAATGAATGCTGTAAATTATTCAGCATCTTACTGAGTTTAAATTAAACCTACTTGCTGAGGCCTGTAAATCTTCTCATCTAGATGCTACTGCACCAACTAAGAGAAAAATTGATTATTTGTTAACGCTTCCCGCAATTTATTTTGACAAATATTTTTTGGAGAGTTTTGAATTAGTTTAAGTTTACATTTTCTCTCTTTAGATAGTCTCTTATCTCTTCTCGTAGCCTTGGTATTATTTCTACTATGGTGTTCGCGCTATTCCATAGTTTTTCATAGTTTAATTCTCTGTATCTATGTACTAGACTGTGTCTAAGTGGTATCAGCTCTAGTATTTTTTCTGCCATCTCGTGGCTGATTACTCTTTTATCTCTACATATCTCGACATAGTCTTTATAATATTCTGCTATCCCAAGGTTCAGTCCAGATATTATATGTCTGAGTAGGTCGATAACCCCTTTTATCGAGGTCTGCATAACTCTTTCAAATGCTTTCGTTAAGTATCTATCCTGTAGCATCTCATCTAGCCCCTTACTTAGTAGAGTTTCAAGATCTTCAACATCCTCATTGAGCTGTATTAGGATTCTCCTGATGGTTGATTCATCTAGAGGACTGCCCTTGAGCCATGTATAGAAACTTGACCTTTCACATTCAGCTACTTCCACTATTTCAGATTCAAAACCTTTCCTCAGCTCTTCTTCATAAGTACCTCTATCCAATAGCTTTATCCCGCGGCTTAAGATCCTTAACTTAATACTTGGAGCAGCTTCACCGCAGCTTCATCGATGTCTATTATTGAGATCTTCTCTTCAGGGATCTTCAGAGTCTTCGAGATCTCCGCCGTTAAATATGAAATAACTTTTCTATCTCTTGTTAAGATAGCTATATCGAGATCGCTTATAGGCATCTCCCGACCCTCAGCATAACTACCAAATAGATATGCAAGCCTGACATCGTCAAATCTCGATAACACCTTCTTAAGATCACTAACCACTTCATCATTAGATCTTCCCAACTTCTCTCCACCTCACTAACTAATCTTCGTTACTACATGCTTTTAAATTTAGAAGGAAGCGATAACATCTTAAGAGTTCTTTTATCAAGAGATACGAAGTTGCACAGCCTTTTACATAAACCATGTTACAAACATTTTCTATAAGATATGTCAAGGTAAGCGTCCTTCTAGTTAGAGCGCTCTTCCTTCTTTCTAAAGTTTTCTAGATACCAAGCAACTTATGCCGTAATCTTTAATGCAACCTTAACACCTCTTCGCTAATACTATGTGGTTATCCGATTAATAAAAGCTCAACCTAATTCAAATGTAAACCTAAGAAAGAGTTAAACATTTAAAATGTTTATTGTTGAGTGCCGCTTTACGTTAGAATTGTTCTCACGACCTATAATGAAGCATTCCAATTACAATTTTGTGAGCATATTTTTCTTGGGTTCCTGTGCCCTATCTTTCCTTTACAAAGCTAGTAGTCCAATGTATTCTAGCTCTCCTGTGACTGGGTTTACTCTGTATCCCATGCTCTCTAATGCTACTACTCCTAGTACTGGCGTATCTCCTTCTTCAGCAACTACAACTTCAACTATTGCTTCAGACTCACCGTATCTTATCTTTACGAAAGACACTTGACGCTCAATGACCTTGCCGTTAATAGTCTTGAACTTCTTCCTCCCAGTAGGTTCTGCTCCAATCTTCTCCAGAATCTTTCTAGGTATCCAAGGTAGCGTAGACCCAGTATCTACTAAGAGCTCTACTTCTTCTCTTAACAACTTTATAGGATTCTCCAGAACAATCTTTACATAAGTTAACCCCATATACTTCTGTTCTACATGGTGTCCCAGCTTAGTATTAAGAGTTACCATTGGTCAGAAGATAACGTTTTAGAAACGTCTTAATAATACAAATGTACAGCTATTGTAATCTTCATATTGAGAGGTACGGTTAATGTGAGCTGCTGAGTAAGTTACTAAAGATCTGCTGTTTTTGATAACTCTCTTCTGCTTTATACCGATAAGAGTATGCATGAAGCTGTGGGGAATAATACATCACTTCCCATATAGCTCATATTAAGAATGGAAGAGCTAATAATATGTAAAGTTTTTAGCTGAACGTTTATAGAAACCTTCTTTAATGAATAAAGAGCCTAAGGTATATTCCTAAACTTCTTCACGCTATATTGTAATGCCTTAAGATTAGTAGATGGATAGTTATACTTATCATGTCGCTATCTTTCTGTGCAATAAAACATATATTCTTGTTGCCTTATTATCAAGATTGCAATATGGGCTTGCTGGATGTTATAGTTCAGATTATTGTTGGATTTATAGTGGTTGCTCCAATATTGTGGGTTTCTGGAAGAATGTTGGTTGGGAAAGAGAAAGCAAAATTTACAGATGCTCTCTGGATAGTCTTCCTCGGAGTAGTCATCGGAGCTATCATTAACTATTTCTTGAGCGGCTTGATCGCAACTATAATCGTTATCATAGTCTGGTTAGCATTGATTAAACATTTCTTCGATTGCGGATGGTTGAAAGCGTTTGCTATAGCAATTATAGCAACCATAATCTTTGTTGTGATAGCTATAATACTTACATTCCTTGGAATAGGAATGCTAACAACATGGATCTAGAATAATTTCTAATTCCTTCTATTTTTTGTAAATCTTAAACCTTATAGTTTTAATCGCATCGCTTTTGCTATTCTATAATAATGAAATTTGAAGAGTCTAAGTATCCTGTAAACAAGGTAGTTGAAGAAATACACTACCATATGGAAAGAAACAAGCTATAAGCTTATCATAAAAAGAATAATGTAAAAGTTGATGTCATATCATAAGATAAGATTAGAAGAATGATGAATTCAATACATATTATGTAGCGGTATCTAAAGATTGGAAAGGCTCATGTTGCTATTCATGCATAAGCATTGTGTTAAGTGAGGCTACAGTATAAATAATCGCTATCATTTTTATTATTCTCAAGATGTGGCATAGGCTTCAGCCTAATCTTTAGGTTGACAGCTTTATCAAGTATTTCAAAATCATGTTGCCTCCCACTTCAGTTACAATATACATGTGTATCCCAACAATGCTAATAGTTATAAAAGCATATATTAATGTAGAACGCAGATGTTTAAGGATAGAAATATGATGGACCAAGCCTCGTTATATATTAAGGGTAAAGGAGAAGTTGTAGGCAATCTTATAGCTGCTAAATTAGGTGGGAAGGGTATAGAATCTTTTTCATATGGTGAGTATTTCGAGGCAGAGCCTCTGCTCAGTATAGTAGATCCTATTTTTGAAGTGAAGCGGCAAGTATGGGTTGATGGAGTTACATACAGAGATATATTGTTGGGAGGAGTGAGTTTAGTCGATAAACTAGTAGCACATAAGGATACTCTAATCTACGAAGTTCATAACCCTTCAGAATGTACCGTTAGAATGAAGTTCGATGGACAGATACGAGTTTTCAGCTGGTTCTTGCCAGAATTGAGAAGCAAGGTAGCAGCGTTAGCAGGTACTAAATTTGAATGTCGAGAAGGGTTTTTACTCTGTTCATATAGTGATCGAGGCCCATTCATCTCTATAAAATCGGATAGAGAAATAAGCATTAAGAAGATTCAAGATGATAGCTTAAACTTCGGAGTTAGCGTATCGTTGGACTCGGGAGACGATTTCATATTCGTGGTTGCTGGACACCAGTTATCGATAGAGGAATGTAAAAGAGATGTAATCACAGTATTATCAGACCCAAAAAGTGTAGAAGAGAGAAAGAAAAGAGAAGTAAGGAGGATGCTTATCAAGACTCCGGAGATAGATCCTTCAAAGAAGGATTATGAGCTTTTATGGAGGTATTTGTGGTACGTGATACTTTCTAATAGAGTTCGAGTTCTTAATCATTCTGTTCTTACTCGACCTTTTAATGTTCCCAGCAAATTTGGATTAAGACATCAATGGTTATGGGACTCTTCATTCCATGCTATAGTTTTAACAAATTACGACGTAAAGATAGCGGAAGAAGAAGTCCTCAATCTACTCAATGTCCAGAAGCCTAGTGGCCGGATACCGATGGAGACGTTTCTCTCTGAAGAATTCTGCGAACTCCATTGGAATACAGATGATTATTCTAATTGGATGACGCAACCTCCAGTTCTTGCTATTGCAGTTGAGAAGATAATGGAGAGAATAGTAGATAGAGAATTCATAGAGAAAGCATATAACTCGCTGGATAAGTATGATAGATGGTTTAGAAGACAAAGAGATATGGATAGAGACCAGCTTATGGCTTATGTAGACCCCCTAGAGTCTGGATGGGATGACTCGGTGAGATGGGATGAGCCGCTCGCTCGATTTAGCGAAAACCCTGAGAGATATAGGACGACCTATAGCCAGATCAGGATGCGAATAAGAATGGCGCCGGTAGAAGCTGTAGACCTAAACTGTTTAATCTACCTTCAGAGAAAGATCCTGTCTAAGATAGCAGATTATCTAGGTCTTGATGATGAGGCAGAAGAGTATCGTAAACTTGCAGAGGTAACATCAAATAAGGTTAGGGAGCTGATGTGGGATAGCGAGACAGGTTTCTACTATGACATACATGAAACAGAACATAAGATTATTAAGGTAAAGAGTCCAGCGGCTTTCCTCACATTATACTCAGGAATAGCAACTCAGCAACAAGCTGAAGAACTCGTTAAACATCTTTTTAACCCAAATGAATTTTGGACAACCTTCCCCCTACCGACTGTTAGCGCTGATGACCCCAAGTATAATCCAAGAGGATACTGGAGAGGAAGGACATGGATAAATATGGTCTGGTTCACATATCATGGATTAAGAAGATATGGGTTTGAAAAAGAAGCTACATCATTAGCAAAGAAGGTGATCGACTTTATGGCTCAAGGACCTACTTGTAATGAAAACTATGACAGCCAGACTGGAGAACCTTTAGGGGTACCAGATTTCGGATGGTCAACCCTTGCTCTAGACTTGTTAACATAGAATACTAATAATCTATATCTCTTGTTAAATTGTTTATAGTAGTATAAGAAATCGGCAGTATCTGGATAAGAAGCATGGAGAACTTAAAAAGAAGTTTAGAATAGCTTTAACAGATTGTTATGTTATAGCTATGGCGATAAAGCTTCGAGTAAGAGCTCTCATGACCATTTAGTTGGAAAATATTAGAACAACACCTAAGACTATTTGAGATCTTATTGGCTTGTGGATTTGTACTAAAAACCCTGCTCTTCTGGTGGCGTACTCATTTTAAATTCTTGATAGACTATCGTATGCTGGTTCTCGGTCTATGTTTATGACTATCGTCCTTCTCTGAATGTCGCTCTATTTTTAGGGTTGAGGGGGCAGAGTGGGTCGGGAGAGAAAAGATCTCCAGTGTATGCGTATGCTCTTGCTCTACACCCTCCGCAGACTTCTCTATAACTACATCTACCGCAGACTCCTTTAAGATTCTCTCTATCTCTGAGCATATTGAATATGGGGCCACTCCATATTTCCTCGGAGGTCTTCTCTAGCAAGTTTCCAGCATTTATCGGTATGAATGGGCATGGCCATACGTCTCCATTAGGTTTTATATAGAACATTCCACGTCCAGCTATACATCCCTTGAAGACTATCGAGGCTAGTTTAAGGTTAAGATTATTCTTATGGATTAAATATGCAAAGTATTCTGGTAACCCTACTGGGATCACCATAGGGTTAATAGTCTCTTGAGATTCTTTTAAGAGGTCCATTACTTGGAGGAAGCCATCTTGATCTAATATTTCATCTATTAGTTCCTCTCCTCTCCCTGACGGCATGAGCTGATACAATAGCACCACATGAGCTCCCAGTCTATCTGTCAAATTTAATAATTGTTTAAGCTGGTCCACGTTTCTTCTTGATAGAGTTATGTTGATCTGCACGTATAATCCTTCTCTACGTACATTATCCAATCCTCTTATAGCTTTTTCAAAAGCTCCCTTAACACCTCTATATGAATCATGTTTAGCCGGGTCTACGAAATCGATGCTGACCGCTACACCTTCAACACCGTTCTCTCTCATCTTCCTTGACACCTCTCTATCGATTAGTGTCGCATTTGTAGCTATGACTGTTCTGAATCCAAGATTATATGCATGTCTAGTGAGTTTAAATAGATCTTTTCTTACGAGAGGCTCTCCACCGGTAAAGACAAGCATACGGAAATCTTTAACATTGGCCAAGTTCTCTATCACCTTCATTGCCTCATCTGTATCCAGTTCTCTATATAGTCTCTCACCGCCATTAGCATGACAGTGTATACATCTTAGATTACAGTTAGAGGTGATCTCGAAGACTGGATGTATGGGATATCCGAAACATCCGAGACCTATCGCTCCTGCAGCAACATTAATCAGCCTGTTAGCAGATTTAAGCCAGTATCCTAACCCTCTCCATCCTGTAATGTTTTTAAAGGTCATTAGAGTGGAGACCTGTTTTATGAGGAGCGATGGCGGGATGTAAGGTGGTAGAACTATCCTACCCATGCTCATACTCCTACAGGATCGATGCTAGCATGTATGATGCAGCTAGAAGGAGAGTGGTCAACGTGAATGCTAGTATTGTTCCAGCCATCGCTGGCTTAAGTTTCTGTGATTCTTCATAATGTTTAACACATATGATAATGTTTCTAATAATTATCGGCGCCGTTATCAATGTGATCAGACCTATTAGGGGGATAATGTTCATCAAGATGCCGGCTGCCAGCACGATATAAACCGGTAAGGTTAAGAACAAGTATACTATTCTTGCTCTCTTCCTACCGATCCTGGCCACTAGATTATTTTTACCTACGGTCTTATCTGCATGATAGTCTGGGAACTCATTGATCCAGATGACAGCCGTTATGAGTATTCCAGGTATCAGCGATGGTATGAGAAGTTCGATTAACGGTAATCTTCCCGTTTGGATATAATAGCTACCAAAAGTTATAAGTGGGCCATAGTTCAATCCGATGAGGGTTTCTCCTAAACCTCTATAAGCCCATCTAGCTGGTGGAGCTGTGTAAAATGCTCCACTTACTAAACCGATCCCATAGATTATTAGGATTAGCGGTCCTACGATGAGGGTGAAGTATATAGCTACGCCTGTCGATACTATCCAGGATATTATACCTACCTTGAAAACACTTATTGGTTCAAGTAGTCCACTTGGAAGAACGCGGCTTCCAGCATTAAATGGAGTAACATCCTCCTTCCTTATTATTACATCTACACCACTACGATAATCATAGTATTCATTGAATGTGTAGGTTCCGATCATCACGAAGATTATGCCTATGAGAGCTAGGAGAAAGTGGGAAAGGTCGATCTTTCCAAGATCTTGTAAGGCTATTGAGGTTCCAAGTACAACTGGAGGTATACCAGCTAAGAAGAACTTCGTTCTTATAACCTCCATCCAGATCTTCAACTTATAAAACATATTCCACGTCTATGGATATAATTATAAGGGCCAGATTTATATCTACTCCACTTACTAAAAAGACTATCAACGTTTACATGAATTTATCTATATTTTCCATTGTTTATCATAACTTCAAAAAAGATAAGACTATTCATTCTCGGTTGAATTCTTGCACAGATCGATATTTACCTGTGATAGGATGTAGATGTGTATGTTGATAAAAGTACATGAGGGGCTTCGTGATGGTCGATTATGGGAGAGGTTTGATTCGAGAGCAATCTAAAAATCACCATATTCAGCAACTGCTACTCTATATATGTAAGGTTAAGGTTATGCAATTCATTAATCTCCAACATAGAAGAATAAGTGCTCATCGATGAAAGGTTAGGAGGGGGCTAGGAATAGTTGTAAAGAGAATGGGATGATGAAGCTCCCTTCAAAAACAAGATATAATCATCTTCAATACTCTGGTCTTTCACATTTTCTTCTCTTATTTGGAGATTTGAAGATTCTTCTTTAATGAACTCATTTAAAGTTATCGAGTCGTAAAAGAATACTTAAATCTTCAAGGTTGAAACGTAATGATTAATGCATAATCTTCCACCAAATCAAGTTCCTGCAAGACGTTGGAATATCTATGGAGCCCTCGGCATACCAAGAATAGATCTAGATAATTGGAGGCTCAGAGTATCAGGAGAGGTGGAGAACCCCCTCCAACTAACCTATAATGAAGTTTTATCCATGGACATGACTACTGTTAAGGGTGGCTTTCACTGTGTTGAGGGTTGGAGCATCTTAGACGTCATATGGGAGGGTGTGAAGATCAAGAATTTAGCAGAGAAGGCTAGATATATCTCTGATAGTAAATGGGTCATTTTTAAGAGTGTCGAAGGGTACACAGCTCCCGTACCTATAGAGTATGCTCTAGATGATGAATCGATTATCGCTGTAAAACTCAACGGTAAACCTCTCCCATTAGAACATGGTTTTCCAGCCCGACCCATAATTCCTAAAGTATATGCATGGAAGAGTGTTAAATGGTTAACAGAAATCTTTTTCAGTAAAGATTATGTCGAAGGCTTTTGGGAGGCCAGAGGATATCATCCAAGAGGAGATGTGTGGCTTGAAGAGAGAATGAAGACTTTTAGACGTATAAAATAGTAGAGTTCCTGAACTTAACATGGTCTGTATAACCTATTAAAAGATTGACCCTCTTCTGTAAATAGAGCTTGCTGCTTTCACCTCTTCTTTATCTACATATTTTGCGACAGTATCGTTCACAGCACCCTATCGATTCTGACGATCCCACAACATGATTTACAATAACTTCACAATGTATATGTTAAATGAATGCCTCCAGATTTTCCAAATACTTCAAATCTACTATATTTTCTCGTAGACATAGTGAGATCAATTACTATGAATTTAAGATCTGACTATATATTTCGATCTCATGGATTCCTTGGATTCTATTTTTGTTGAGTGGAGATAATTTATGGAATTATGGATGATTAATGCCTACTTTGTCTCCATCATATCTAATATAGCTTTACCTTCACTTTCCTCTAGACTAAGACCCTTCCTCTCTAGGAAGGAGAACTTCTTAGAGGCTTCAGTAATCTTTGAGATGTTCTTCCATTCAACTTTAACTTGAGAAGGGTTTTTCCTCCCTAATGCATATGGATCGATGTTCATTATTCCTTCTGTCTCTGCATAAAATGGTCCATGAAGGGTGTCGGTATCGATATTGTGGAGAAAGATTATATCGCCTTTCTTGATCTCTTTAACCTCCTTCCATAATCTTGAGGGTGCTCCAACCAGCTTCTTCTGAAGACATTCCTCTTCCAATTCTCTAGTACATGTAAACTTCCAGAATCTAACCATCTCACCCATCCTCTCAACCTCTACACTCTAGAGAGCGTATAAGATTTTAATAAGCAATCCTGTATAAAAATTCTACCTATAAATCGTTCCATCTATGCATGACTAGTAACATCTTAGTATCGATCTTATACTTTTAGACTTAATCTATAGGTTATCAATGGGTTAACATCAATTGATGCCGTGGACTTTTAAGTTTAGAGTCTTCACAAATTCTATCATTGTCAGTATAGATATCTCGAGAACATTCATATGCTCTTAATGA
Source organism: Candidatus Caldarchaeales archaeon (assembly GCA_039630055.1). Classification (GTDB taxonomy): domain Archaea; phylum Thermoproteota; class Nitrososphaeria_A; order Caldarchaeales; family Wolframiiraptoraceae; genus Geocrenenecus. The sequence goes on from JBCNVN010000002.1 coordinate 21,816, forward strand.
ATTATATTCGTATTCAACTAAACTTCTTCACTCTTGAATATAGAACCTGTGAAGAGTCGACCCTTCTATAAGGATGACCTTAAGGTTAGAATGATTCTCTCATATAATTTGGTTCGGCTTAGCCTTTAGTATAGTGGTCTTGCCATTATATGAGAGAGTCTAGAACCATGATCTATAATGTTACATGACTGAAAGCCTGATGGGCTGTACTTCATCATTCTGTTAATGAAGATAACATATCTTTTCCAGATTTGAGTACAATGTTTATATGGGGGGATAATTATGACTATGGCATGAGTAGAGAATTATCTCTAGAGGAATTTAAAGAAGCTTGGAAGGAGCTTGAAGTAAGAGAAGCTAAGGAAGGATTCATAGCACATTTAATTGCTTATATTGTTGTAAATGCTTTTATAGCATTCATAAATTTATGGGCTTCACCTAGAGAGATATGGTTTGTATGGCCTCTAGCAGCCTGGGGGATAGGGCTGGTTTTTCACTATGCATACAGTAGACCTAGATACGTAGTTGATAGTGTAGAAAAGAAGACAGCGGTTATTGAGTCTCTAGCAAAGAAGTTGAGAGAACAAAAATAATCTCTACGTTTAAATAGAGATTTTAGATAAGTCATCGAGTTATTGGATCTTCGATGATCTACTGTTTAATACATAGATGTAGGATCATTGTTAAAGCAAGAATGTAGTAATGCTATAATCCATATTCTTCATGTATTGCTCTAACCGCCTCAGGACCATCTTCTTCTTTTACAACAAATGAGATATTGAGCTCTGAAGATCCTTGAGCAATCATCCTGATGTTTATTCCTCTTTTAGCTACTGCTCCGAAGACTTTGCTCGCTACACCTGGAGTTCCTTTCATCCCCTCACCTACTACTGCGACGACGCTTACATCGTCTTCAACTTCTATATTTTCTATTAGACCACTACCGAGAAGTGCTGTCTCAAGCCTACTCAACGCCCTATTTAATGAGCTTCTCCTAATTACTAGAGATACACTAGACTCAGAGATACTCTGAGAGATCATCATAACGTTTATGTTCTCTTTAGCTAGTGTTTCAAGTATCTTGACCACTGTTCCAGGTCTTCCAACCATACTGGCACCTCTTATACTCAGCATCCCAACATCTTTTACCAAGAGCACAGCCTTCACAAGAGTGTTACTCTTCTCAGGCTTAGAGATTATAAGAGTGCCGGGAGCCGTCGGGTTAAAGGTATTCCTTATCCTAACTTTTATATCCGATTTCATAGCTGGCTCAAGAGCTTTTGGATGTAGACCCTTGGCCCCGAAGATAGCCATCTCTATCGCTTCATTGAATGAGATAGTGGGGAGTACATGTGAATTCTTGACTATCCGGGGGTCGGCTGTCATCAAACCATCTACATCGCTCCAGAGCCAGACTTCATCAGCGTCTAGACATTGTCCAAGTATTGTCGCAGTATAATCGCTTCCACCTCTACCAAGAGTTGTAATAACACCCTCTTCATTTACTGCGATATATCCTGTTACTATGGGGGTTACACCTTTATCTAGAAGTGGGCCTACCCTTCTTTTAACCTCCAACTTTGTAATCTCCATTAATGGATTTGCCTCTCCAAAGTTTGAGTCGGTTACTATACCCGCATCTCCACCATCAAGATACTTACAGTTCTCTCCCATCTCTGTTAAGACTCCCCACATGATTCTCGTCGAGAGCCTTTCACCAAAAGAGACTACATAATCTCTAGATCTAGGGGTTGCTTCTCTTAGATAGAGGATGCTTTTAACAGCTCTCTCCAAGTCTTCGATCAGCTCTTCCACCATGCTTCTAACCTCAGCTCTTACTCCATTATCTTCTATTCCTTCTTCTACAGCCTTCATATGTCTATCTCTAAGCTCGTTCAATAAAGTCTCAACATCTCTTACCCTACCTCTTGATGCTTTATCTACTAGCGAGAATAGTTTATCTGTTACCCCAGCCATCGCTGAGCAAACTACTATAATCTCGTTATCATCGAGATAACTCTTCACAATCTTTGCAGCATTCTTTATCTTTTCACCATCTCCAAGAGAGGTCCCACCAAACTTCATCACGATCCTCATCTGTTAGCTCACCTCAATTAATCTCTTCTTTATCTCGATCAAGTCTCTTATAATTGCTGTGGCCGTCTCTCTTCCTCCCGCCCCTCTGCCGAGGATTATGTGGCGTCCAGAGTTCATAGCTGTAAATGAGACAGCGTTAAGAGAGTATCTAACAGCTAATGGATCTCCAAGATTAATCTTAACGGGTTTAACCTCAAGTCCACCATCAACTCTGCCTATCAATCTATATGTCTCACCCGACCGTATCGATTCTTCCAAATCTCTTCTAGTCAAGTCTTCTATTCCCTGAATACTGACATCTCTTATCGTTACTCTTAACCCTAGTACTTCATTTGCTAATATTGTGAGCTTGGCTGCAGTGTCCAGTCCCATGATATCGAGGCTTGGATCTTTCTCGGCGTAACCTTTCTCTTGAGCTTCCGCTAATGCTTCATGGAATTCTAAGCCATCCTCCATCCTAGTTATGATATAGTTTGTAGTTCCATTGAGTACGCCTTCAACTTTAATTATCTTATCTCCCTTAGCACATTCTCTCGCAAACTCTATGACTGGTAGACCTCCACCAACAGATCCGCTAAACTTGAATAGAACACCTTTATACTGGGCCAGCTCCTTCAATGCAGGTAATGCTAGGGCCAGCGGCCCCTTGTTTACTGTAACGACATGGATTCTCTGCGTTAATGCTTTCTTGATGTATGTGTAGCTTGGTTCACCATCTTTTAGATTCGTTGGGGTTGTATCTACTAGAACATCGGCTTCAACCTCATCTAGTAAGTCTTCAACAGACTCTCCAGGTCTTCCCAGATCACTATGAGATGAGATAGAGCCATACCTTTTCTTCACCCTCAGCATTTCTTCCAGGTCTAGCCCCTTCTCATCTACAGCTGCTCCACCACTATCTACAATTGCTACTATCCGCGTGTTTAATCCTTCCATCATCCTAAGCTCTTCGCTAAGCTCTATCAATACTTCTGCAAGGCTTCTTCCAACTACACCGAAGCCTGCCATAATTATCCTAATGGTCGATCACCTCCAAAATGATGTTTGATCGTAAGGTTTCTCGAGAGATCTGGGATAGAGTGTCTAAGGTATGGTTTGATAATCCCCTTTCATCACACCTTCATTTATCTGGTCGAGGGATATTATTTAAGGATTTCTTTGTAGAAAAAGTCATTTACTCCTTAAATTAATCTTATTCAAGATATGTTTGATGGATTACTTCTGGGGTTCTTATCTGGACTGGTCCAAGGAATTACTGAGTGGCTTCCGATAAGTAGTAAGACCCTATTGTTCTTCATCTATTATGCATGGGGAGTATCAGCAGTCGATTCATATATCTTAAGCATAGTTCTCAATGGATCGACAGGCATCGCTCCAATAATCTATTTTAAGAAAGAGCTATCGAGGATGGTGAAGAAGTTTCCCGAGATATTCTCGGGAAGGGAGGATGGTGACTTAAAAGTTGTCAAGTTTCTATTATTTTCCAGTATCGTTACAGGATTGGTAGGGGTGCCTTTATCTCTGATCCCCTTGAGCATACTGACCAATCTAAGTGCTAGAAGCACTTTAATCATGATAGGTACCCTCTTACTTTTAACCGCTCTATTAAATCTCTGGAGGATGAATATAGATAAAGAAGAGAGAAGATTTTACGATGTAAGGATGAAAGATGCCTTGATAGTAGGCTTCTCTCAAGCATTCTCTGTACTTCCAGGGATCAGTAGGAGCGGTATAACCATCTTAACACTAGTATTACTCGGCTTCAAGGTCGAGGACTCATTAATCTTATCCTTTCTAATGAGTATACCAGTTACTCTGGGAGGCAGTCTATACATGTACTTGGCCTCGCCGAGGGTCTTGGGATCGCTCCAACCGTACGAGTTGCTGATACCCATAATAACCGCATTAACCATCTCGATACCCGTAATATCATTCTTGATAAAACTATCGAAAAGATTTAAAGCCCACATATTCTTATTCGGATTATCTATTTTAACAATCTTATCTGGATTGTTCTCCACCTAATATTATCTCATTTACACGTCTTAGAGTAGATCTTGAGAATTTCGGCAATAATATTGGAGAAAAAAATGATGGAGATAACGATCTATGGCTTTACATAGATCTTGGGAGCTCCTATCTTCATCATTCTCCTAATCTTCGATAATACTTGCTCTCTCCCACCTACGAAACCTACCAGTTCATATTCTATAGTTGAGAAAGCTTTTCCACCTAGATTCATTGCTGGAATAAGCTGGAGTTCGATCTCACCAAATCTAACATCAGGAAAAGCTTCTGGACCAGAGTTATATGATTGAATAGCTCCTCTTAATCCTTCTGGATTAAGTCTAGGAACATCTAAACAATCTTCTTGTCTTACTGGTATATCTCTAGTCGAGAGCATGAGCATATACCATCTCCTCGAACCGATCTTTGTAACGTAACTTATCATAGCCGTATTAGGGTCTCTGAAATCTTCGGGCTTAACACCTATCTTGGAAGCAAGACCACCATCGATCTTAAATGCTATATGATCTGATTTCACTGTTAATCTCTCTCGAGGGATTTCAATGAAGTAGTGGATAGGTTGAGCTTCAGGTTTAACCGGGATTAATACTGTTCCAACACCTGCATCAGTTATCGGTACTTGTGCTAGAACCCATAAATTAATAAGTGATGGATAATCGACTATCAATCCTTCTCGGATCCTTATCTTAACCATGTCCCTATATGTTTCTAGGAGTTCGATCTCCTTCTTTATATATCCTCTTAAATCTATGTTATGAAGCATATCATGTGCCGAAATCTCTCCTTCTAAAACAACCTTACTATCTTTAAACTCTACAATTCTATAGACTCCTGGATCGAGAGTAGGAGGGCAGAACCATTCCCTGAAGTTCTCTGGATCTCTATAGAAGAAGTTTCTTTCAGGAGAGATCCAGGTTCTTAATCCACCTTGATTCCACTCACCTGTTCTGAGAATCCTTCCAATATCTGGATGAACCCATAGAAGATTCGGACTCTCTGCAATCGATATCCATATGACTCTCCCCCCTCTCTCCTCCACTATAACCTTTACATCTTTCTTCTCAAGTACAACAGTTTTCGTAAAATTATTCAAAGTCTCAGACAACTCTTCAAATTTCATCATACTTACATTCAAAGCTATGCATTTAAAAGTTTTTAGTCCAACTATAATCCTGGGAAAGATCCATTAAATTATAGTATAAAACAAACTCTATTCAGGGTATCGTCGTTGATGCTGCCTTTGGCTGTTAAGAGAGATAGAGGTGAGGAATCATCTACACCTTGGAAGATTTCCGTAAGTTTTTTATAGTCTGGAGAAACAGTAGATTTATCAAGAATCTGAAAAGATGGTTGAGGATAGGATTCTCGAGGGATCATTAGGAGACTAGCTTCACGTTATCCAACTCCGGAGTTTCTCTATATATTACCATATATCATGATACTAAATTGGCTATGATAGTATATTAATAAAGATGGCTGATGGGGTTCATGCCGGCTGACTCCTGTCCAGAGGAAATTGCGATACCATCCTCTAAATAATTTTTCATAAAGTTTTTGAACTCTTCTCATACCTACTGTTTTTCCTACTCTAATAGACCTATTTCCAACGTTTTGTAACATCATCTCTTCAAGAAATTCGAATAGAGGATCTAATTCCAAATCTTCTATGGATGAGCTTATAGTTGTAATCGTATACATATATGTGCCTATAAAGTTGTTCTATCTTAAAATTCCTTACCCGGTAGAGTGATAGAAGATATAGCTGTTTTACTCCTTGTATAATCCGCTAACACATTCTAAACCTCTACTATAGATGAAATTTCTCAGCGTTAAAGTTGGATGGTTATTCTCTAGTCAGAGGCCGATAGATTTTTCAACTCTTTTTCAGATTCCACTACATCGATCTATCAAACTCCTATACCATTCTTTATTCTATTTCTTGAGAAGTTCTAGAACCCAGCTCATTAATCCTCTGGATATAACCTCTTCTATCCTCCTCCATAAAACTATTCAAATTGTTCAACGCCAGATTTTTAGCAATAGCCTATACGTAAAGTTTTATATGCTTTGTAGTATCTCTATTATGATGTAGATGAGTATCTTAACCTTGACCAGAATAATCTCTCGCATGGGTGTACGGCTGACCAGACCGGAGATCGAAGAACTATATTATGAATTGTTAACATATTTTGGATTGATTGGTGCAAGAGATGAGTGTCAGGCTTTAGAGAGTGCATGGAATGATCCATATAATAGACGTTTAATAGAAGAATTTATAGAAGCATGGTTGAAGAAGAGGAAGAAAAGAGAAGCAGTATTCAAGTATGCGGGAAGTTATCATCGATAAATATTTATCGACTAGTTAGATTGGATTAACTTCGTGGAAACTCTTCCTAAAGTATTCTATGAGATTTGTATATTGAATCTAGAAGTGGATACAGCTGGTCTCCTGGTACTCCAAAAACATATCTTACACCTTCTTGAACTAAGCACCTCTTTAATACTTCTCCACCTGTTAAACGAGCCATAATTCTTCAACTAATATTTTCATTTCGTATGTATTAGGATTTTTATCTGTAGATTAGATAATACTGGAGGACAGCATCTTTTAAAAGATTTTTAAATTATCTCAAGTTATTTTTATAGTTCACGCTCCTCTAAGTATTCTCATAACTTCTTGATCGGCTAATAATTCATTCGGGCCTCCTTTAAAGATTATTTCACCTCTTTCTAAAACATAGAGTTTCTCTGCTATTCTCGTTGCTATCATAACATTAGATTCAGCGATGATAACTCCTATCCCTTGCTTCTTTATCATATCGATTGCATTCTTGAATCTTTCTACAACTATTGGTGCTAATCCTTCCAGTGCTTCATCTAAGAGAAGATATTTCGGTAATGTTGCTAAACTTCTAGCTATAGCAAGCATCTTCTTCTCTCCTCCACTTAAATAGAAGCCTTCCCTATCTAGAAACTGTTTTATCTCTGGAAAGATCGTTAAGATCATGTCCATTATATCATCAAGTTTATTTAGATTTTTAGATAGATATGCTGCTAGATAGATGTTCTCCTTTGTAGTTAGCCATGGAAAGATCCTCATATCTTCTGGAACATATCCTAAACCATTCATTACTCTTTTATATGAAGGCAGTCTTGTAATATCGTGATCTTCTATCAATATTCTTCCTTTCAATGGTTTATATATTCCTATAATGGATTTAAATGTACTTGATTTACCTGCTCCATTCCTACCAACGATGGCTACAACCTCATCTCTTCCAGCTTCAATAGAGACCCCTCTCAAGATATCGTTGTTTGATATTCTTAAGAATAAGTCTTCTACCTTAAGCATAGACTCCACCTAGAAGTACTTTCCTAACTTCTTCATTTTTCTTGATTTCTCCTGCTTCTCCATCAGCAATTATTCTTCCTTGATGCATAACTATTATCCTTTTTCCATATCTGAAGACGATGTCCATATCATGTTCAATTATTATACTAGTTACTCCAGTTTTCTTAATTACATCTAATATCTTCTCCATGATGTAATCTTTATCTTTTGTTGCCACACCACTAGTCGGTTCATCTAACATTATTAACTTTGGATTCAGCGCAAAAGAGATAGCTACATCTACGAGTTTTCTATCACCGTATGAGATATTAATGATGTTTTCATCAGCTTTATTACTTAACTCGAAGAGTTTTAAAATATTCTCTGCCTCTTCTAATGCATCTGCGTAATTATCTAATATTTTTCCGAATCTGTATTGATACTTCTTCCTAGAGAGTATAGATATCAATATATTCTCGTAAACTGATAATCTATTAAATGTGTTTACGAGCTGGAAACTTCTTACAATTCCTTTACTAACCCTCTCCAATGGAGGAGAACGAGTGATATCTTCGTTTATATATATAACTCTTCCATCATCTGGGTAGAGATAACCACTTATAACATTTACTAGAGTCGTCTTACCTGCACCATTTGGTCCAATAATCATTACAACCTCTCCTTCATGGAGTAGGGTTGAGATGTTATCTAAAGCTTTAACACCTCCAAAGCTTTTTCTTAAGTTTAATAATTTTAATACTTCCATATCTATCCACCTATTCTTCTACGAGAACTACCTATAGATTCTACTACTGTTCTTATTACTTGAGTGACTCCGCCGGGCATTAATATAACTATAGCGATAATGAATACCCCCATAACCAATTGCCAGTAAATGAACCTCATCGCAAAGCTTTCTATTACATGGAAGACAAAAGACCCTATTATTGGTCCGATAAATATTCGTGCTCCACCTAGTAATGTTGCAAATACAACTTTTCCAGATGTAGTCCAATAAGCAATATCTGGGGTAACTAATCTATGGTGATCTGTGGTTAACGCACCTGTAATGCTTGCGTATATAGCTGAGATAACAAAAGCGTAAAGTCTTGCTTTGTATATATCTATCCCTATAAATTTCGCTCTTACTTCATTATCTCTAATCGATTTAAGTGTGAGACCGAATGGGGAGTTTACGATTCTCCACATTATGTAAACTAAGATCAAGGTTATGCATGTAACAAAGTAGAAGTATATGTGATGATAAGTCGCAAAATCTAGACCTTCTAAAGAAATTCCTAGAATTGAGAACCTTGCAACTTTTATCCCATCTGTCCCTCCCGTAACCCAGTAAAACTTATAATATAAGCTCCAGAATATCTGAGCTATTGCTAACATAAAGATGGCAAAGAATATTCTAGTATATCTAACTACTATGGGGCCGATGAGCAGAGCAAGTATTGTAGAAGATAGAACACCGCCTAAGATATGTAGCTCAATGTTATTTATTCCTAGATACTTATACATGAACCCTGAACTGTATGCCCCTATTCCTAGGAACAATGCATGTCCAAAGCTTAGCAGTCCAGTGTATCCAAATAGGAGATTGAACCCTATTAATGCGCTTACCCATGTTATTCCATGACCTAAAATTACACCCCAACCTGGCGAGATCGTATAGACTATTGGATAGATAATGGCAACGAGCATTAACAAGATAAAGTTTGTTTTTATATCATCTCCGAAAAATCTTTTTAATCTTTCTACCATTTCTTTCCACCTCCTAGCCCCTCTGGTTTCAATGTGAGTATAATTATAGCGACTATGTAGATTAATGCGAGTTCGAGTTCTGGGAATAGAATTAGAGTTATCGTTCTTAGTATGCTTACGATGAAGGCTCCTATAAGAGATCCGAGGAAACTACCTAATCCACCTATTACTACAACTACAAATGCTAAAACTAGAAGTTCTACAGACATACCTAACATTGCGGAAGTAGATGGTATGAAGAGCCCTCCACCCAACCCTGCTAAAAAGCTTGCAAGTAATACTGTTACCAATAATACTTTTCTAATATTAGCACCTAAAGCTGCTGCCATCTCTATATCCATTGATGAAGCTCTGACGAGCAGTCCGATTCTAGTCTTAAATAAGAATACCCATAGAGCTAGAGCGATAATCAATGCTGAGAAGATTACATAGATATTGTAAAGTGGGACAAGATACTCACCTATAGATGAGGAGCCCGCTAATTCATATGGTTGCGAAGCTCTAAGAGGCTCGGAACCCCATACTACTCTGAAAGCATCTTCAAATATTAAGAGAAGCCCATAAGTTATAAGAAGCTGTACTTCATCGCCTTTCCCACTCATAAATAGAAATAGTGGAAAAATGAGTAGTGAAGAAACTGCTACTATTAATGCTGCAAAAAGTGGAGGCGTTATGAGAAGCGGTATGAGAGAAGAACCGAATATGTTTATTATTATCCCCATGCCTAGTCCTGCAATAGTATAGCAACCTAGTACAAAGAATGCTGGATGTGCTAGATTTACAATCTTCATTACACCGTAGATAATGTTCAACCCTACTGCTATCAAGAATAGTATCGAGGCGCCGAAAAAAATATTGTAAATTCTTATTAGTATATCTGCTATCTCTATCATAAGCTATCGTGCCTCTCGACCTGCTGAATTATTTTTGCTTATACTGGTAATTCGCCTTCTCTCCACGTTTGGTTAATCCAACTATAGGCGAGCGTCCCCGCTTTTGGATCTGGTGCCCCTTCCCATCCTTCTGGAACAGTAATCTTTGATATGGGTATTGTTATCGGGTTTGCTAATATGCTAAATCCATATCGTGGATCGTATTTAGAGATCCCTACTATCCCGTCTTTATAGCATTGATGTTTATTCGGTTTCCTAGCTCTTACATGTATAGGACCAGCTGGACCATAGATAGTCATACCTTCTAATGCCTTTATTATATCGTCTACTTCAGGCCATTTTCCAAGCATTGCATATGCTTTCTCAACAGCATTCTTATACATGTACACAGCAACGTAAGCGCCTTCTGAAGGACTATCTGGATATGTTCCCCATCTACGATAATAATTTTCTACGAATGCTTTGTTTATGGGATACTTATCCCATTCAGGATACAAGAAGAAGTAATTAGAATGTACTCCTGCAATATGTCCATCTGGAAAGTCTTTAACAGCTTCAGCTGGACTTGCTGCATGCGCTATACATGATACGTATTTTGTCTTTTCGAATAGTCCATAACCCATAGCTTGTTTATAGAAGTTTATAAGGTCAGCTCCCCATAATGATGAAGCCACGATATCTGGTCTGCTAGCAATGATTTCAGTAATGTAAGGTGAGAAATCAGTAACTTTAAAGAGACCTGGAAAAGCTTCATAAACGACTTCAACCCTATCTTTACCTAATACTTTTTCAAGTGTTATCTGTATATGAGCATGGGCGTTCCTTCCATAGGCGTAGTCTGGATGTATATGGGCTACCCTTACTCTATCTTTCTCCATTAAATCGAGCAGCTTGATTGCTCCGATTGCAGCTGCAATACCATCTGCCGATTGAATATTCGTAATCCTAAAACAGAATCTCGGATCTGGAATAACTGATTCAAATAAAAAGTCTGTGCAACCATCTACAAAGAATGTTAAGGTTTGAAGTTCTTCAGCTACTGGACCTACTGCTGGAGTATTTGAAGAAGATATACATCCCACGTAAAAATCTATTTTTTCATCAAGTACAAGAGTTCTATACTCTCTAACAGTCTCTTCAGGCGCTGTCTCTGATTTTACAACATAATTTATCTTTCTTCCTAAGATCCCTCCACGCTCATTTATTTCTTCAATAGCTAATACAGCTCCTTGCATCATCGGCTTACCCCATATTGCTCCTCCTCCAGTAAGATATGCTTGGATGCCTGCTTTTAGTGGTGTTGTAGGTATTTCTTCTTTAACGGGTGGTGGAGGAGGAGCAATTACACCTCTATACAATTCTGTTCCAGCTACTCCAGCAACTCCTCCTACAACAAGTCCACTTATCAATCCTTTAAGAAAATCTCTTCTACCAGTTTTTCCGCTCATAAATGAAATATAATCCTTGACCTATATAAAAGTTTAGCAGTAAATTATTATATTTAAGAAGATTTAGATAAAAGATTATTGAGGAGCGAACTTTATCCAAATCCTTCCAGAGGTTTCTACTTAAAGATAGAGTATGTAAAATCTTCCATAGACTTTCTTCTAGTATTGTGATAAACTTCTTTATGCTTAAAAGATTAAAAGCATAAATCAATGTTAACAGATTATTTATTTGATGTTTAAGCTTAGAAGAGAGTGGTGTATACTAGTTACTACATTCCTAGTTGTTAGTATACTTCTCCCTCAAGCCTCTGCACTTAATACTTCAGCTCTATGTCTAGATTATGGAAAACCGCTTAGAGAATTTTCAAGATTTCTTGAAGTTGAATTCATTGGAGATAGTCTTAAAAAACGATTCAGTGGATTAGATACAATATACTTAGCTCAGCTTCCAAGTGGTACTTACGAGGTTACTGCTAGATGGATGAGCGTAGAAGTCGGTAGATGGGTTGTAGAGCTTAGTGAAAAGAATATTGCATTAAATCTTGAACTAGCTTTAACAGATGTTAGCTTCGAGGTTAGAGATCTTGAAGATAAACCCTTAAGAGATATAGTAGTTGAGATATCACCTGCGATCTTCGGTAGATTAAATATTACTGAGAACATAATCTCGATAAGAGTTATTCCAACAACTTTAAATTATCTCTTAAAGATCTACTGGAAGTCGCCAATCTATAAACAATCTATAAATCATATTCTTCAACAACTATAACATTTACTCCATCTAAATTAGAAGCATCTAGAACTCTTAGGCTCTCCGTCAGTAGTGTTGAGTTGAAGATAATCAATAATCTTGGTAGACCATTACCAGCTGCTACTATCTTATTCGCTGGAGTAGAGGTTAAGACGGATGATTTAGGTAGAGCTGTTTTTGAGCAAGTTCCATTAGAAGTTAATGGTATGCCAATAGAATATGAAGTTAAAGTTCTCAAAGATTCAGAGGCTCTATATTCTGGAGTGATCAAGTTCTCAAGAGCTAAGACTACGGAGACTATTGTAGCCGAGTTATATGATTTGAAGATCAAGGTTTAAGGCTCTGCTAACCAGCCTCTCCCATACTCTGAGGTTACTATTAAGAAGGGGGAAACTGTAATCGGTAATTACTTAACAGATGAAAGTGGAAGCTTAATTATTGAGAGGGTTCTATTAAACTACTATACAGTTGAAGTTGATTGGAAGGGGTTTAAAGGCTCAGCCATCGTCACGAAAGAAGACTTAAAGATGAATAGGATAATAGTTATCGAGCTTCCGCCCTACACAGAGATTTTAGGAATACCATTAACATTCTATATGTTCATAGGATTAGTAGTTGGAGCAGTATTTCTAGCATTAGCTATAACTATACTCTTAATTGAGTATATTCTCTGGAGGGGTAAGAAGCTTGGAATATATCCTCCGAAAAAGTAGGCTGGTAAAAGACTATAGATCGTAAAGATTGGATACTTGAACACAAATCTTTACTTTAGCGAGATTGAGAGACCTTAATTTAAGAGAGCATGCTGTTAAGCTTCTTGCTAGGATCTCTTGAAAATATTTACCTATTCATGTTGAGGGTCGATCTTCTACTTCTTCTCCAACTGGTTCAACTATTAATATATCACCAGACCTTCCAACTACTTTTATCCTCTCTCCAGCTCTTACTTCTACTCTAGATGTAGCTTTCCAAAGTTCTCCAGAGAGTCTAACATATCCTTCTCTTCCAGATGCTAGATAATCTACTGCTCTACCATACTCGCTAGGTATATCTCCTAGATAGGGCTTACTTCTAACTGCTCGTATAGCTTTGTAGATCAAGAAGCTGAAGAAGATGGCTATTACTAGCATAGCTAATGAGATACTCCAGATCATCTCGTTGAACCATATTTGAGAAACGTATTGAGGTCTTGGAGGTGATCCTGCCATTAATATTATCCCCAAGCTTAAAGATAGAATACCTCCTATAGCTACGGCTCCAAAAGTATGTGTAAATACTTCATAGATTAGTAGTGCAGCACCGATACCTACGAGGAGAAGTCCTACTAGATTTACATTGAATCCTTGACCCAGTAAACCTATTAAGATGAGAATACCTCCAGCTACTTCTGCACCCCATCCAGGTGAGGCGAAACCAAGTATAAGGGTCATGACCCCGACTGCTAATAAGATAGATGATATTAAAGGGTCTGTCAAGAACTCCATAAAGAATATCTTTAAAGGTTTATCTACCTCCACTAACAAGCTCTTCTTAGTATTTAGTATTATCGATCTACCACTGACTATAACTTCTCTTCCATCCACCTTATCTAAAAACTCTTTAGGGTCTCTAGCTATAACTTCTATCACACCTTTATTGAGTGCTTCTTCAGAGCTTAAGACTAAGTTTTTAGTTACAAAGTATCTTGCAATAGTATCATTTCTATTATTCATCCTTGCTAATGAAGCGATCTCTTCAGAGAGGAAATTGATGAGTTTAGTATCATTACTCGGTATACCTCCTACTACAGGTTGACCTGCTCCTATCAATGTGTAAGGTGCCATCCCAGAGATCTTACATGCCATTAAGATATATGTTCCCGCAGACATAGCGTTTGCTCCTTCAGGATAGACTAAGCATAAGACTGGCTTACTAGACCTCTGTATCAACTTAATTATCTCTAGAGTAGAACTTGCATCTCCACCTAAAGTATCTAGAGTTATCAAGACTGCTTCATACTCTCTTGAATTATCTGAGAGAACTATCTTAACATACTCAGTAGTAGAAGGAGAGATGTATCCAGTAATCTTTAACCAAGCTATCCTACTCTGTTCCTGGTTCTCAACTGTAGATAACTGTACAATAGTTATCAGTAGGAATGATATGAGGAAGACCATTACATAAGTTTTCCTCATTCTTTCTTCTCACTCTTGATCAATCCGAGTAATGTTCCAAGTTGAGATGAAGTACTCTCAGTTACAACGATCATATTCTTCTCTCTCGCTATCTCACTCCAAGTTTGGAGCTCTCTTAATCTTAATGCTATAGGGCTTTTAGCGTAATGCTCTGCCGCCTCAGACATCTTCTTTGCAGCTTCCAGCTCTCCTTCAGCCATGATAACTCTACTCCTCCTCTCTCTTTCAGCTTCTGCTTGCTTGGCCATAGCTCTCTGCATAGCTTCAGGTATCACGACATCTCTAATTGCTACAGCAGTAACTTTAACACCCCAAGCCTCAGTAGCTTCATCGAGCATCCCCTGAATCCTCTTACTTAATTCTTCTCTCTTACTAAGTAGCTCATCTAGTTCTACTTGACCTATAACATCTCTAAGAGTTGTCTGTGCAAGTAGGTTTGAAGCCATTATATAGTCTTTTACTTTTACAGCAGCAGCGATAGGGTCGCTTACTCTAAAGTATACTACTGCATCAACATCTACTGTAACATTATCTTTCGTTATTATCCTCTGTTTTGGGACGTCGAATGTAAGCAATCTTAGATCAATTATCCTTCTTTTATCTATTATTGGGAGTATAACTACTAGTCCAGGACCTTTAGCACCTTTCAATCTACCAACTCTGAATATTACTACTCTTTCATATTCTGTAACTATTTTTAAGGATGATGCAATAACTATAATTATGAAGATCAGTATAAAGAATCCGAGGAATAGTGTTGTTGGTTGGATCTGACCAATCATAACTATACACTATTGCGATCATACAATAACAACAATAAATATTTTACATATAGACACTCTCAGATATTTTACAGACCTCAACGAAATCAAAAGGTTGAAAATTTTTGTAAAATCTAGTTAAATTATCTGTATAGACTGGATGCTTGGCTCCTATCCACTGGGCCACATTCAAGAGTTCTATCTTTTAACTTAATACTTTGCTAGCAGTATTTAAGTTCTACCCAAAATGTTGGATGGAGAGAACAACCAATTTATAGTTAAGATTTTCATGTATGTGAACCTCGCGACTATTGATTAAGATTTGGGCTTACTTGATGATGTGATGAGAATTGATGTAAGAGCGTTGATGCCTACTCTATAAAAAGTGGCTGAGGGCAGATGGATTGACAATATCATAACAGGTATAGGTTCTACTGGATATAGTATGAGATAGTAAATGAATAATTATATAGATTGTGATAATGATGGCCTCTTCTTCTAAATAAGATATAATTATCCGAGAATACTCTTGAGACATGGAAGCATGGGTATATTTCGTGTAGGTACTTCTGGATATAGTTACTTCTGGAATCCGGATAGACGGAACCCATTTAAATGGTATGTTATGCAAGGTTTTAAGACTGTTGAGATAAATGCTTCATTCTATTCTTTTCCTAGAGAAACCTGGGTGGAGACCTGGTCTAGAAACTCTCCCGAAGGATTCGATTTCAGTATTAAAGTTCATAGAAGTATTACCCATCTATCTAGAATGGGTCCGAAGTCTATCGATATTTGGGAGAAGTTTTATCAAGTTTTAAAGCCTATAGAAGGAAAAATATCTTTCTGGCTTTTCCAGTTCCCAGAGTATTTTAAACCAATCCATGAAAATCTTTTGAGAATTAAAGTATTCTTGAATGAGACAGGTCTTGGAGATATGGCTGTATTCGAGTTCCGCGATCCTAGATGGTGGGAGATGACTGATTATATAGAAAGATTGGGTGCAGTCTTCTGTTCAGTAGATGCACCGGGACTTCCAAGAAAGATCTCTTCTTCAAATAACTATGTATATCTCAGATTACATGGAAGAACAGACTGGTATGCATATAATTACAGTGATAAGGAACTTGAAGAGATAGTCAGAGAACTTTTAAAATTAGATCCAGGAAAGAGCTATGTGTATTTTAATAATGATCATGGGATGCTTGAGAATGCTTTAAAGATGAGGAAGATGCTGGAGGAGAAGATTTGAAGATAGCTATAGACCCATACATCCCTGAACAGATACTAGATTACTTCGAACCTATATCGGGACTAAAAGCAGCTGTCCACGAGAAATATCTAATATACTTTAACTCAGAGACGATGGTTATAGTAGGATACCCAATAAAAGGAGAGTATAGAGAAGAAGACCTAATAAAAATCATCAATGAATATCGAGAGAAATATGTACTGGGACGGATTGTAGTCATAGCTCCTAGTCTGCCTTCAAGTTTGAGATTTGAAGATGTCAAGGTTGATGAATACTATAGATTGAGTTTGCCTATAAAGCCTCTAAGCAAGAGGTTAAGATACATGGTCTCGAGAGCTGAAAGAGATGTTACGGTAGATGTTAGCGGAGACCTTAAAAGAGATCATATCGATCTGATTAGAGATTTCTTAAAGAGAGAAAATGTTGAAGAGTATATGAGATATATCTGCAACCGTTTAGATAGATATATTTCAAGATCTAAAAATGTTAGAATAATTGATGCATATGATAGGAACGGGAGGCTGGTGGGCTTTGACATACTAGATCTCTCATCAACCAAGTATTCATTTTACATGTTTAATTTTATCAGTAGAGAGAGTAGATATATTCCAGGAGTCTCAGACTTGCTTCTATACAATCTCTTAAAGATATCACAAGAATATGGTAAAGTATATGTGAATATGGGTCTTGGAATAGATGAGGGTGTTAGGCGGTTCAAGTTGAAGTGGGGTGCAGAATCATTCTTACCATATAATTATGCTGTATTAAAGTCTGAGACCTTTTCAGAGTTATCAGGACTCTTCTCTAAGCTATAGGCGGTCACAGTGCTTATAATAGAGGTCTAGGTAAGGTTGCTAACCTTTCCTCTCAAAAGTCTTGAACTGTGTAAAATGACAGTTTCCACAGTAGAATCTATCTTCATGCTCCGCCATTATGTATCCATTTCCACATCTTGGACAGAAGACCGAGTTCTTTACGAGTACTCCATCTTTTAAAGAGTATTTTCTCCAAAGATTAACTTTCTTTCCCACCTTTCCCACCCTCAGTCTGGATTAGAGGATGTTTCTTCAGTATATGTTTTCTCTCGAATCTCTTTGCATACTCTACATCATCATAGAGATGTATATGAACTCTTGCTTTCAAAGAACCGTAGAAGCTCTCCATCTTCTTTAGTATTACCCTCTCAGGAGATATATCAAAATATTCTGAGATGAATTTTACAACTTCTTCTCGTTTGGGTAAAGATGATTCATAAGATATGATCAGCTCGAGTTCTCTTCTATTTAGAAGCTTATTATACCAATCTCTTGAGAACTTCTCTATCTGCATTTAGTCTAACCCTCCTTTACTTCTTCTTTCGTAGAGGTCTTATAGGGTATGAGGATAGCGTTTATCTGGGCTATTTCATCGCTTATCACATTTCCTCTAATCATCTTCCTTCTCCTAAGACCTTCTTTCCTTCTCCTTAATCTTCTCTTCTTTCTCTTCGATGCAGGCTTCTCTTTAGACTTAAAACCAACTCCACCAGACAATAATATTCTTACTTTTCTTGGTCCGCTGACATCTGGACGCATCGGGAAGCCATCTCTATCTGTACCACCAGTAATTTTTATCTTATGTCCCTTGAGCCCGATTATCGATCCATCTAGTTCATCTCCAATCTTCTTTCCCCAGAATAGTTGGAATATTCTAGAGTCAAGTTGTATCGTCTTCGCTGTACCATCTGATGGATTTGATAGTACTAGCTTTGGAGTTGCACCCTTTGCCGACATCTTCAAGATTCTTTGAGATTAATCTAATATATAAATTAGAGAGGTCTTGGTTGATATCTATTGGTAAATTTTTTCTATCGAGCCCATAGAGGATCCGAGATACGTTTTATCTCTACTATCTCGTGGAGAACCTTTTTAGAATCCTCGTCTAGCATATCATAGTATTCTTTTAAGAGCATCCTTGCATCTTGTTCTGGAATAGAGATGTAAAGTACCTCTCCCTCTCTTATATGTCTACCAACCACTGGTTCTTTCATAGAGATGGCTACTTTAGATCCAGCTCCAGCTTCATGTATACTCTGACCTCTATCTTGTATCTGGGATATTGCTCCAACGATCTTGCCTCTAGAATTCATCAACGGATGCTTGGGTTTGATTACTCCAGCCAGTACCTCAACTCCCACGATAGCCGGCTCGCTTCTTCTAAAGACATATCCCTCCATTATCTTTATCTTGGCAGGTTTTATGAGGGATTCGAATGCTTTTAGCTTCCGGTTAGAGGTTTCTTTCTCAACCCACTCAATGTAGGAGTTAACCAATCTGAATAAGATCGAGTCTTTAAATATCCTTATCCCTTTATTATTTGCTTCAATCTCCAAGTCTGAATCCACTTTTACATTGAAAGCTAGTATCACCCCCATCAGTTCATCTTTTAGCCTAACTACCTCTGCCTCGACTACATCCCTCTTACTAACTTCTCCTATATCTGCTCTTCTAACAGATATGCCTTTCTCATGAAGATATAGTGTGGCGGCTTCCAGAGAGCCTAAGGTATCTGCCTTCAAAACTACGCCGATCTTATCGGTGGTTATCCTGAATTCTCCAATCTCATTCTTTATCCTCTGAAGAATATCTTTCTCAACTTCTGGAACTGGAATCACGTAAAGAGGTGAACCCGCTAAGCATTTTTCAAGGTCTTCTGCAACTATCTTTACTCCTACCGCTGACTCAACCTCATCGACCCTCCTAAACCTATCTCTAGGATCCCTCATCTCATCGAGAGGTTTAGGCATCAGCAGAGCTTTCACACGTGTAGAAAAAGGTTCATTTATCCCCATCAACCCTATTCTATCTCCAACCCTCAATACTCCATCGCTTAAGATCACGTTTATAGTATGCCCTATCCCAACTTCCTCCATAACTTCTAATACCACGCCCTCCGCTGGACCTGTAGATGTAAGTAGTTTGTCTTGCAGAAAAGATTGAGCCAAGCCTAATAGGACGAGGAGGAGGTCTGGGATGCCTTCACCAGTCTTCGCGCTAACAGGGATTATTGAAAGAGTCTTGGTGAAGTCTCTTATCCTCGTGTATAGATCTGCTTTAAAACCAAAGAATGATAGATCTCCTATCAGCTCATATATTCTCCTATCTAATTCTTCTTGGACATGTCTACTCTGAGATTCAAATGCTTTTTTGAAGGGTGTTTCTCCACTCGGTTTCCATCCCGGTATGAGATCTATCTTATTTGCTGCAACTACGAATGGCGTCTTTCTCGATCTCAATAGTTGGATAGATTCTCTTGTCTGTTCTTGAACTCCGTTTATTATATCTATGACTAGAATTGCTAGATCCGCTACAGATCCACCCCTCTTCCTCAAGTTTGCAAAGGCTGCATGTCCAGGGGTATCGATGAATAGTAATCCAGGAACCTTGAGTTTCTCGACCTTAACCTCTCCTAAGAGGGCTCTACATGTCTCTATCACGGCTTCTAGGGGGAAGAGGCTTGCACCTATATGTTGAGTTATCCCTCCAGCTTCTCTAACCGCTACGATCGTCCCTCTCATTTTATCGAGTAATGATGTCTTACCATGGTCTACATGGCCCAAGACTGCTACGATCGGCTGTCGGAGTCTAACGCTCAACTGTCAACCTCCTAGATAACATGTCTAAAACTATGTTAAAACCGTTATTCTGATATCTATAAAAATATCGATGGATCTAGGTTCTATGGTATTATCTACTGAATCTTTAAGATATCCTTATACGTTTTCTCATCATATACGATAGATATATCATTCGATGGCTTCAGGTTTGGAGGTTTGAAGAATGGTTCTCTAAGTCTAACTGCCTGGATGAATATTCTTTCAAGCTCTTCATCTGATGCACCATTCCTCATAGGCGTTATAAAGTCTACGAGGTTATCATCTCTCAATAAGCATGGCTTAAATTTTCCGTCATGGGTTATCCTAATCCTATCGTTATTCATGCAGAAATCATAATTATTGTTTGGTCTAACCAACTCTACCCAAACACCATTAGGTAGTAGATACTGCTTTCTCATCTGGAAGCTTCTAGTAACGATCTTTACAGCCTCTTTCTCAAATCTCTCTTCAACCTCTTTTAAACTATAGTAATACTTTTCATAGAATTCTCTGTTTGCAGATCCTTCTTCTATAAGTTCTATTAATTGTAGGATGACATGGTCTCCGAACTCTGATGCAAAATCTATGAGTTCCTCTATCTCATCATCATTCACATTTTTCATAACTACAACGTTAAGTTTTACAGGTTTCAATCCAGCTTCTATAGCTGATTTAATAGCATCTATAACATATTCATGTCTAGTTCTCCCATCCCCTCTATCTTTCGTCCCAGTGATCAAGCAGTACTTATCTCTGTTAACGGTATGTAGGCTGATGTTTACTCTCATCAATCCTGCATCCTTCAACTTCTTGGCCATAGAGATCAACCTCGTCCCATTGGTGGTCATACTAAGATCCCTCAAACCCAGTTTACCTAGACGATGCACTATATCTAGGATATCTCTACGGAGCATCGGCTCTCCACCAGTCAATTTAACCTTATCAACACCATACTTCATCATTATTTTTACGATCCTCTCGATCTCCATGGGTGAGATGAGGTTGTCTGAACCCTTGACAACCCCCTCCATATGGCAGAAGATACATCTGAAATTACAGGTATAGCTAGGGTTTATAGATATTCTAACACCTTTAAGAGGTCTTCCAAAGCAGTCGACTAGATGCAATTTTAAGTATCCTCCACGACTGATCTATAATGCTATTCTAGAGAATATAAACTATTTTAATATTAACGAATTGGGGTTAATGGGTAGGGTCTAGGTTGAGTAGAGGAGATATCATCGTTCTTGGAATAGAGTCTACAGCCCATACATTCGGCGTAGGCGTAGCCACCGCTTCAGGCAGAATATTAGCCAATATCTATGAGGTTTACAGTCCTAGGTCTGGAGGTATTCATCCTAGAGAAGCCGCTCAACATCATACTCTAGTAGCCCCTGATACGATCAGAAGGGCAATAGAATACTCTAACATATCTCCTTCACAGATAAGTGGGGTTGCTTTCTCATCTGGACCTGGAATGGGGCCATGTCTTAGAGTTGGTGCAACAGTTGCTAGAACACTATCATTAAAACTCAAAGTTCCACTAATAGCCGTCAACCATGGAGTAGCCCATATAGAGATAGGAAGGCTGACTACTGGATGTAGAGACCCGGTTGTCTTATATGTTGCTGGTGGGAACACACTAATCACAGCATATCGAGATGGGAAATACCGGATCTTCGGAGAGACGCTTGATATCGCTGCTGGAAACTGTCTAGATGTATTTGGATTAAAGACTGGCATCGGCCCTATGCCAAACCCTGAGATAAGAGCAAGAGATGGAGAAAAACTCTATCCTCTACCATATAGAGTTAAAGGCATGGATGTTTCTTTTTCAGGAATATTGACAGCTGCATTAAGGCTTGTTAAAGATGGTGTTAGGTTAGAGGATGTCTGCTACAGCCTTATAGAAACAGTTTATAGTATGTTGACAGAGGTAACTGAGAGAGCACTAGCATTTACAGAGAAGAGAGAAGTATTGATAGTTGGAGGGTTATCGAGAAGTGTAAGATTAAAAGAGATGATGAATGAGATGGTTAAAATACATGATGCAAAAAGTTTCCATGTTCCAGAAGAATATGCAGGGGATAATGGTGCAATGATAGCGTGGACTGGAGCATTACAGCTCTTGACAGGACAAGTAGTCTCTATAGAAGAAAGCAAAGTTAGACCTAGATATCGGATAGATGAAGTAGATATAAAATGGTTTCACTATTGATGTGGAGTCCAAGTTGGATGATATTAGGAAAAAATTTTAATTCATATTCTTCTAATTTAGGGATCTATGATAGAGGCTGTTAAGCCATTCTTATTATATCTTCTAGAGCAGAGGTCAAAAGATCTATATCTTCAATGGTGTTGTATATGTAGTAGCTTGCTCTAACCGCTCCATCTATCTTTAATCTTTCATATAGTAAGTGAGCACAATGCTTGCCGGTTCTTACAGCAACACCATATCCATCAAGTAGTGTACCCACTATATTTGGGTCCATACCTCTGATGTTAAAAGGTATTATCCCGCATCTTTCAGAAACATTTCTAGGACCGTAGACTACTACAGAGTCACCCAATTCTTTAAATCTCTTCAATGTATACTCTGTCAATTCTTCTTCATGTCTCTTCACATTCATCATACCGATCTTCATCAAGTATTCAGCTGCTACACCGAGACCTATCGCTCCTGATATATTTGGAGTCCCCGCCTCATATCTATGTGGAGAACCAAGTAAACTATGACTCTCGATACCGACTTCTCTTACAGCTCCACCTCCGAGACGTAGAGGTGGAAGATCATCAAGTAGTTCACTCCTAACCCATAATACACCTATACCTGTCGGTCCCAGCATCTTGTGGCCACTAAATGCTAGAAAATCTATTCCAAGGTCTTTCACGTCTATCATTATGTGGGGTACAGATTGGGCGCCGTCAACTACAAGTACTCCTCCAACCTCGTGAACCCTCTTCGCAACCTCTTTTATATCTATAATCGTTCCAACCACGTTTGATACATGAGTAAATGAGGCTATCTTCGTTCTTTTACTTAAATTTTCATCAAGATCAGAATAATCCAATCTTCCATCATCCATTATGTTGACATATTTTATCTTCGCTCCTTTGAGAGATGCAACCGCCCGCCATGGAAGTATGTTGCTATGATGTTCTAAGACTGTTAAAAGTATTTCATCATCTCTATGTAAATGTTTTAGTCCATAAGCATACGCAACCATGTTTAGTGAGTCTGTTGTACCATAAGTAAAGATTACCTCATCTGTACTATTAGCATTTATCAGCTTACCTATTTTTTCTCTTGCTTCTTCATATCTTTGTGTTGCCTGCAGACTTAGAGTATGAACCCCTCTATGAATATTACTATACTCATATAGTTCAAATTGTTTAACAGCTTCGACGACTGGGACAGGTTTAAGTGAGGATGCAGCGCTATCCAGATAAACGAGTCTTCTACCTCTTATCTTCTTTTCTAGAATTGGGAAATCTTTTAAGATCTCATCAACTTTGAGACAGGACATTTCTAAAAAATATATAGAAATTTCTAATATATAATTAATGATATTTCTATTGATTACCTTGTGTAGACTACCGTTATCTTCGTTCCATCTCTTTCAACTAACTCGATTTTCAGACTCCGCTTCCTCGCAAGCATCTCTAATACTTTGAATGGTATCTCTCTCTCATCTGAAACAACTTTTAATGATCCTCTACCTTCCTCTACTCTTGACAATAGCTGGGTTAATCTTATCACTGGGTTCTCGGTGCATCCAGGCTTCTTCTCTGTAAGATCTATAAGGTATACCTCGCTCAAGGAACTCTACCAAACTTCTTATACATTCTCTCTATTAATTCTTCTTCCTCCAGGGCTTGCCTCTCTTCTTTACTCAAGTCTGCTGGTAACCAGTCTGGATGCTCTCTACCGGTTTCTTCAAAATATTTTCTGATAGCCCTCTTCAATCCTCCAACCGCCAGTACACTACAATGGTATTTTATCGTTGGAAGACCTCCAAGCTCTTCAGCCACCTTTTCCCAAGATATCTCCCATGCTTCCTTCAAGGTCTTCCCCTTAACCATCTCGGTCAATATGCTTGCAGCCGCAATGTTTGCCGCACATCCATAGCTCTCAAAAGATGCATTCAATATCCTTCCCTCATCTATCTTTAAGTAGATCCTGATAACATCTCCACATGCTGGGCTTCCAGCTTGAGATACTACATCTGCATCGTGCATCACTCCTAAATTTTTAGGATTCTTAAATAGTTCTAGAATCTTTGGAGAGTATATTAGTGGTGTTCTCGTACTCATCAGTCAACCGCCTCCTCTAGAACTTCTTTATACTCTTTACCTAATGGACTGATAGTTCTAAGCCTCTGGATTGCTGGAGGTATCTGGCTTAGAGCATACTCTACATCTTCTCTAGTATTATAGCGTGACAATTTGAAGAGGATGCTCCCATGAGCTTCTACATGCCTTCTACCTATAGCTAAGATGACGTGGCTCGGCTCGAGAACTCTACTGGTGCATGCGCTACCACTAGAAACATAGACCCCCCTAGTGCTTAGTTCAATCGTTATCGATTCTCCCTCTACATGGAGAAAGCTTACGTTAACATTGTCTGGAGCTCTCCTCTCTCCTCTAGGACCATTCAAGAGTACATCTGGAACATTCTCTATTATCCCATCCAATAATTTATCTCTTAAGATCTTCATCTTCTCCACGTTCTTGTCGAAGTCTGTGAATGCAAGTTCTACAGCCTTCCTAAATCCAGCTATAGATGGAACGTTCTCAACCCCTGGCCACAATCTTTGAGTACTCAAAGCTCCATCTAGCACAGATTTTATCTTAACCCCTGGACCGACATATAATATGCCTACACCCTTAGGTCCATGTATCTTGTGGCTACTTAACGTTAACATATCGAGACCAAGCTTCTTCACATCCATCCTAATCCTACCATAAGCATCTGAAGCATCTGTATGGAATATTATTTTTTCATCTACATCTTTAACTATTTTAACCAACTTCTCCAATTCTTGCACGGTTCCAATCTCATGATTAACTGCTTGAATGCTAACCATGAATGTCTTATCATCTAGTACTGCTTCAAGCATATCCGGGTCTACGAATCCTTCTTCATCTACCGGTAGAGTAACAAGCTTGAAGCCACGTTCCTCTAATGTTCTAGCAGGAAAGAGTACACTTGGATGTTCTATAGCGGATGTTATTATCTTCTTTCTCTCACTATCCATATTTGCTAGAGCAGTTCCTTTAATAGCTAGGTTGTTAGACTCTGTACCGCTATGGGTTATTACAAGCTCACCATCTCCAATATTCAATGTTTTGCCTACGAGATCGAGGGTTGACTCTAATACTTCGTAAGCTTCCCATCCAGGACGATTCGTTATGGATGGGTGACCATAACCTCTCTGATTAAAATATGGAAGCATTTCTTCAACTACTTCTGGTGGCACCCATCCTGAATTCTCATGGTCGAAATATGCTTCTCTAGGTGGCTTACCATGTTCTTGCAAAAACTCATATACCTTCCTCATATCACTATAACTACGTTATAAAACGTTGAATATAAATTATTCCATTTGCTTGAGAAGACTTATATAAGTGAAGAGGTAACGATGTTTTTACACAATTTGAGAGGATTGAATCTTACTTAAGGTGCACCTGGAATGTAAGCAGTAAAAACAATAGCCCCAGAGAGACCATTACTATTCCCAATGATAGTTTAAACTTATCCTTATTCATCTGATGCCATCGTCGGATACTTATCATAATCTTCTTAGTAGAGGTTATGTAGAGTATGAAAGCTAGAGGTGCTATGAACAGGATGTTATATGTGGACAAGAGTAGTGTAGGGTAGGGAGCATCTGTTATCATCGAGATAAATGTTGGGTAGACTCCTCCAGTACACACATATGGAAAATTGTGTAATCCAAAGAGAATACCTGCTGTTAGGGAAGACCCGTAACCAATCCTCTTCATTTGCATTATCGCTCTCTCCCTACGTATTGAAGACCTGTTAAGCGGCAAGACTTCTAAACCGAGATATGATAGTATATTAGCTATTCCAACAAACATCATGATCGAAATGCTTACCCATTTAGAGAGATGTGGAAAGGTTGAAATGCTTAGCGAAATAGTTAACAACCCTAATCCTACCAACATATACGATGAGAACACTCCTATGATATATGATATTCCTAAGATTAAGACGGTCAACCTGTTAGCGCCTGCAGAATATGTAGGTGATATGAAGAGAGCTAGGAGGCTTAAGTTACATATATTTAAACCATCTAAGATCCCTAAGAACAAAATGTATGGATTATCCATGTCTCCCACCTAGAATCTGTAGACGACCGCTTTTGTATTATTAAGTAGCTCGATTTCCACTTTATCACCTGGAGATAGTCATGGCTCTTTAACCATGTTATGAGTATATCTAAAATGAACTATTTCTCCAGACTCCATTATAATTACTACTCTACATGTAAACTCAACTATCTCGGTTTAGCCTACTCTTCTAATTCTAGTTCTTGGATAAAGTCACCGTGCCAAGAATGGTACCAGACCGCTCCTGTAAACTCGTTAACGCTTAGCATACTATGTATCTGTCCATTAAGCTTATAATCCATAGTATAATAGCCGTAGAATTTTGTTGGCTCTTCTACTTCTATTCTTCCAGGATAAATACGTGAAAGATAATCATATGCTATCTGCTTAGCTTCATCCTCTGTTATTATAGTGCTGAAAGGCGCTGGGGTTCGAGGGCCTATCACAGGCCCCATTCTATAATGCATTCCATACTTTATATTCCACATCATGTTAGGCCCAGGCTCAGGCGTTATCTGTCCAGTATAGGGGTTTACAAGAACCTCGAAAGCTCCCATACCTGTATCTTTTTCCATTATTATAGCGTAGAAATTGTTCGTAAACTCCATGATCTCTTTAATAGAGAAGCCTCGACCCAGGGTGTAGACATACGATTCTAAAATAGATTTAACAGAGTTTATGTCAAGTCTTTGATTGGGAATTGTTGGATACCACCATCCATACATTGGACACATTGGAGACCCTCTTACATACCACCACCCCCAATTACCTGGAGCCGTGGGTGCATTGCTTGATGTAGTGTTCGCAGAAACTACTAAGAAGCCTGCTACAGTGGCGGCTATTGCCAAGAGGATTAATCCAATTATCAAGATGGGAGAATTTTTCAATCGGCTCATATTATCACCTAGCAGCAACGTGTGTCATGAGAATGCGATGTAATTCTAGAAGGATGAGCAGCGTATCCTTCAGGATTCTTCTCGAACTCTGTTTTACAGTATTCTGAACAGAAGTAGTAGGTTTCTCCAAGATATGTACTTTTGAAACTATTTTCCATCTTCACCATCATACCACATACAGGATCTACTAATTCTTTTCTCTTAAACATCGGATCACTCAAATCTTATATATGCCTAGAGAATATAAGCAGTGCGTATCTTTTATAACTTTTTGTAATATTCTGTAGTTATTAAGTGGAAAGATTTAGTCTATAGGATATAGGTGAAGTTCAAGTGAAATCCCGGTTAATCACTTCGTATTATTTTTCCGGTTATATCTAGAGGTCTATATTCTTTAGTTCAATGGTTACAGCGTGATCACTTAGAGAGAAATAGGCATCTACTCCTATCCTTTCAAATATCGGCTGGATGTAGTGGGCTATGAAGAGAGAGCCTTTTGAGCCTAGAGAATGTGTAAGCGTGATAATGATCTTGTCCTCTTTTATAACTTCATTATAACTGAAGAAGTTTGCATATTTTGAAAGAGTTTTGAGATAACTGAACACAGCTTCAATTGATAGTGATCCTTCTTTTGCAATTATGAATGTTTCCGAAATATCTTTACCTGCAGTATAACTTGCTTTTATCAATAGCTCTTCTGGAAAAGCTTCTAGCAGATTCTTAAAAGCTAGTGTCATCAATTTAATTACACCAAGCTTTTCTGCATATCTATCGAAGTTTACGTATGAGAGGAAGATCTGATTTACAAGCGTATTCACGCTGACATTATGTCTTTGAGCATCTTCTTGAAGTATCTTTAAAACTACCTCGCTTATCCTAAACGATCTAGTTACAGTCTTTTCAAACTCCATCAATACTACCAAACCTAATATTATCCGGATAATAAATTTGTCTTCTCAAATCTTAGAAAACTTTAAGAACCCAGAGTATAAGCTAATCTTGAAGCTGTATGGCTAAGGATCCGGTTTGCGGAATGATGGTAGATGAGAAGAAGGCGAAGTATATTTTCGAATACAAATCTAGAAGATACTACTTCTGTTCTGAAGCTTGTAGAAACATATTTAAGAATAATCCAGAGAAATACATAAAATAGTCATCTTTCGTAATCTAATAATATGCTGATAATTTAATGTTGATCATCTTTTTGTACGGTCTTCTTTATAACTATCTTCCATAATGCTTCTTCTAGGCGTTCTACGCTCAAAACCTTGTGACCTCTCTCGACAGCTACGTCTTGAATAGTTTTAGTAGATGGCTGGTTATCGAATATTATCTCCAGTATCTCATCTTCTTTGATCTTCTCCAATGTTTTAATAGTGTATAAGGTGGGATATGGACATGGTAGCCCTAAAACCTTTAATACATATCTGCCAGGTTCAACCTCGCTTACCTCTATATTCATGACTGAGGTCACCTCCATTCTCGATTGTCTCCTCTAAAAGCTTATCCGCAAATTGATGAAAATCTCTTAAACCACTATTAATAAACTTCTTTAAAATATCTTCAATTACTTGATTTACATGATCTTCAGGAATATTTTTGATAAATAATTTGGAGAGCTTCGAGCCGGTGCCCATTATGTAGAGGTTGAAACACGGTATCGAGATTCCATCTTTTTTGATTGTTGTTGATTGTAAACCTATGTCTGAGACTAGATGATGTGCGCAAGAATTTGGGCATCCACTAATAGAGATGCTTATATCAAGCTTTTCAAGATCTCTACCAAGTTTATCAACTAGATAGTCTAATAGTATGCCTGCTCTCCTCTTACTGCTTTCAAGACTCTTACCGCAGAAATTACTTGGACAAGCTCTTGTCCTAATTTTTATTAATGGTTGTCTTGGATCCAGTCCAATCATCTTCAGTTCCTCTACAACTCTTGTCAATTCCTTCTCAGGAATGTGTATTAATACTAGCTTCTGAGCTGGAGAAACCCTAATCTCATCACTATATCTTTCAGCTATCTCAATTATCTTCTTGAATTGATGAACGTTTAAGAGACCTGTGAAAATTGGCACAATCAGAGAGTATAATCCATTCTCCTTCTCATGCGATACAACATCATGGTCTCCCCATTCTAAATTTAGCTTACTGCAATCTAGATACTGAAAGTTTTTACCCATGTTTTCTTCAATTAACTCTCTCAATCTACTCAACCCCTTCTCCTTAATTAACCATTTAAACCTCGCAGTGCTCTTCCTATCCCTAAGCCCATGATCTCTATAGATCTCGACCACCGTTCTTATGAATTCTAATGATTCAGATACTGGTACAAAGATGTTTAATGGTTGAGCAAGAAATGGTGGAAAGCCTAAGCTTCCTCCAACCAGAGGTGTAAAACCTATTCCATACTCCGATTTTACAGCTACTAATGCTAAATCGTTTATCTCAGGTTTTATACAGTTTATCTTACATGAAGATATTCCTATCTTAAATTTTCTAGGCAGGTCTAAAAACTCCTTATTTCCTGTAAACATCTCTACGGCTCTCTTAACTATTGAGCTAGTTTCAATTATCTCATCGGTTTGAATTCCTGTCAAGGGGCATGTAACAATATTTCTTATTTCTAACATCTCCATATCCAGCTTTTGGATAATGCTGCCCACACATATCTGTGAATAGCTCAGCCTCTTCAAGCTTAGAAAAGATGTCTAGTGAGTCTACATCTCTAATCCAATGTAGTTGTATATCTTGCCTAGTTGTTACCTCAAGATATCCTCTTCCATATCTTTCTGATAGTTCGGCAATAGTCCTAGCTTGATCTATTCTTAGAATTCCCGCAACTATTTTTATCCTTAGAAAGTGTATTGACCCTTCTCCTTGTTCTGAGCCTAGAGCATATCTTCCAACGTACTTATTGAGAACTTCTACTTCTTCTAGTTCTAGTCTATTTTCACCTTCAGTTCAATTTATAACGCCGTCATATAAATATTTCAAATCTACCCGACCATCAAGAAAAATCTAACATTAATAAGGGGTAAAAAATAATTATCATTATAAGAGTAGGATTATGTCTACTGGCCTTCCCGTCGAAAAGTTGTTAGAAGAGGTTAATGGGTATTGGTTGAGGCCTGTTAAAAGCAAGACGATCGAATTGGATAACGGAAGCTCTATCATCGTAAAGTTGGAGTATCCTGAAGATTTCTTGAAGGACCCTTTAAGAACCATCAAGAGAAAACCTGCAACGATGCTTTTTGAAGACCTATTCTTTAAAGGCTTCATAAAGCAGGGTAAGATAATTATTACCGCCTCCTCTGGAAACTTCTTGAGAGAGTTAGCATTAATTGCATTAAGACGTGGATTCAAGATCATTGGAGTAACCCCTCCAAGAATCCCATATGAAAATCTAAGGATACTGAAAACTCTAGGAGTAAACATAATCCACATAACAGAAGAGTATGATCTATGTCCTAGAGAGACAACCGTATTCTATACAAGGTCTCTAGCTGAGAACAATAGATACATGCTTGTAAACGTTGACCAGTACATTAGCTGGCAGAATGTCATGTCTCATGTTTATACGACTTGGAGGGAGATAAAAGAGATCGGAGAGATAGATTATGCATGCATACCGCTTGGAAGCACCGGTACATTCATGGGGATATCACTTGCCTCAAGTCTAGAGAAGGAGAAGATCAATCTTATCGGAGTCCAGCCTACAAGATACCATAATATTCCCGGTGTCCACTATATCGTTGGAGGATGTGAGTGGAGTCCAGAGATATTCTCACCTCTAATAAGCAATAGGATTGTTACAGTGGATGATGTAGATGCTTACGCTGGTTTAATAATGCTTTGGGAGAAGGGAATATACGCTGGACCATCGACCGGCATGGTGTTTATCCAAGCATTGAAATTAGCAGGAGAAATTAAGGATGGCCGAATCCTAATAATCTCACCGGACAGCATCTTCTCTTACAGAGATTATGTATTGAACATCTTGAAAGAGATACAAGCTCAGATCTTCTCAAGGTATCCACATCTAAGAGAACCCTATCTGAGATATGTTGAGTGGCTTAGGAGACTTCCAGAGATAGAGGAGAGAGTCGAACATATAAGGAAGGTATATGGAACAGGTGAAGAGGGCAGGTTATATAGATTCGATGATGTTGGAGATTTGTTAGAGAATATTAAGACGCTGTATACTATTACATGATATTTAAAAATATTGTTGGTATGGTTGAAATGGTTAAGCGGAAAGCTTATTAGAGAGAACATTCCATGAAAATTCAAGTAAGGGGGGTAAATCGGAACTCAGCAAAGAGATATGTTTAAAATGTAGAGATTGTGGTGTTGAGTATCCTCCTACAATTCAGTACGTCTGTCCAAGATGTTTCGGTGCATTAGATGTAGTCTATAAAGACTTGGATAAAATAGATCTTAATCCTGAAAAGATCTCTAAGAGAGGAAGAGATCTCTGGAGATATATTGAACTATTACCAATTAAGGATCCTTTAAACATAGTATCACTTGGCGCTGGATTCACATCTCTAATCAAGTCAAGTAAACTCTCCAAGTCGATAAACTTGAAAAAACTATACTTGAAAGAAGATATTACAAATCCAACCCATTCTTTCAAAGATAGAGCTGCGAGCGTTGCAGTATCGAAAGCCTTAGAGTTTAAGCTAAATGCAGTAGGATGCGCATCTACGGGAAATCTAGCAGCAGCTACAGCTGCTCATGCTGCAAGAGCTGGACTACCATGCTATATCTTTGCTCCAGTAGGAGTTGAGAGGGAGAAGCTATCCCATGCATCATCTTATGGAGCGAGAATAGTATTGGTGGAGGGAACCTATGATGAGGCCAACTGGATTGCTTCTAGATTTGCCGAAGAAGGAAATGTAGGTATAGTAAATGTTAACATTAGACCATACTATGTTGAGGGATCTAAAACTTTAGCATTCGAGATATGTGAACAGCTTGGATGGAGAGCTCCAGAACATATAATAATTCCTATGGCAAGTGGTGCTCTCCTGAACGCTGTATACAAAGGTATAAGTGAGCTGAAGAACATAGGATTGATAGATGGAGATGTAAAGATTTCTGGTGTCCAGCCTGAAGGCTGCTCTCCAATAATTACAGCATACAAAGAGAATAGAGACTACATTAAACCGGTACGAGATATAAATACTATAGCGGTTAGTTTAGCTATTGGAAACCCTGGAGATGGGGTATATGCTTTAAGGACTATACGTAGAACTGGAGGTACAGCGGTTTCAGTTACCGACCGAGAGATACTTGAGGCGATTAGAGACCTTGCTCGGCTGGAGGGATTGTTCATCGAGCCTGGTGGAGCTGTAACGATAGCAGGACTTAAAAAGATGGTGGATGAAGGTATCGTAGATAGGGATGAAGAGGTGGTCTGTCTACTGACTGGTAGCGGTCTAAAGACTCCTCACATAATTCAGGAACAAGTTCTCCAGCCTATAGTTATAAAACCATCTCATACCGAGCTTGTAAAGATTCTAGAGGTTGAGAAGGTTGCCTAGAGTGAGATTGGTTCTTCCATCGATAATAGCTGGTGGAGGAGATAAAGTTCGCGAGATTGAAGCATCAACATTAAAAGATATAGTAGAATATCTCTGCAATCTGAAACCTGAAGTAAGAGATAGAATAATCTCACCTGATGGAGAACTCAATAGATCTTTCAACTTCTATGTAAATGGTGTAAATGCATACTTTATTAAAGGGGTAGATACTGAACTTAAGGATGGTGATGAGGTCTCAGTTATACCTGCTCTAGGAGGTGGATAGAGGAATGGTTGAAGAATTTACAGATGAAGAGTTCGAGATGTACTCTAGACAGATCGTCTTGAACGATATCGGATATAAAGGTCAGGAGAGGTTGAAGAAAGGTAAAGTAGCAGTGGTAGGGGTGGGCGGGCTCGGATGTCCAGCCGCAACACTCTTAGCCGCCATGGGAGTAGGATACATAAGATTGATAGATAGAGATATTGTAGAGAGATCGAATCTCCACAGACAACATCTGTATACATATAAAGACATTGGATACCCAAAAGTCGAGATAGCTGCTAAGAGACTTAAAGAACTAAATCCATATATTGAGATCGATCCACTACCTGTATCGATAGATGAATCTACCGCAATAGATGTATTAAGAGATGTGGATGTAGTGGTGGATGGGTTGGATAGTTTTAAAGCTAGGAGAGCAGTCAATAATGCTTGTTATAAGTTATCGATACCATATGTTTATGCGTCAGCTATAGAGACCTATGGAGCTATTATGACCATAGTCCCTGAGAAAGGACCTTGTCTAGAATGTTTGTTCCCAAATGTATCTGATTCAGAGCTGCCCACGTGTGCTATAGTAGGAGTCCATCCTTCAGTGCTCCAGATACTATCTGGGATAGAAGTATACGAGGCGGTCAACATCTTAACCGGTAAGACTCCACATCTACTTGGAAAGCTACTCCTATACGATCTAGTCGATCTATCTTCAAGCCTTATAGATGTAGCCAAGTCGAGACATTGTCCAGTATGTGGAGGGTTAGGATTAGAGAAAGAAGAAGTAGAGTATCCTGTTGTTGAAGAAGTCTGTGCGAGAGAAGGATTACCAACATATATCATCAATCCTGGAGGGATTAAATCATTAGATCTAGAAGATGTAGTTAATAGATTGAATGATCCAAGCTATAAGTTGGTTACAAGCAGTAGACTTGGGATCACTTTACAGATAGATCGTAAGGTTAAGCTTAGTCTTCTAAAAACAGGTATAGCAGTGATAGAAGGGGTGAGATCTAGAGAGGAGGCTCTCAAGATATATAAGAGTATAATGGAAAGAATTATAAATAAAGAAGCCCTGCCTATTCTATGACGGTTATGTACTGTTATACGGGTAGAGCCTTAAGAATAAATCTAACCACTAACAGTTACAGGATTGAAGAAGCTAGAAAAGACTTTATCGATAGATATATAGGTGGTAAAGGGCTAGGAATTAGATACCTGTTAGAAGAAGTCCCGCCAAGGATAGATCCCCTATCACCTGAAAACAAGATAATAATCGCTACGGGTCCTCTTACCGGTACCATCGCACCTCTCTCTGGAAGATTTCCTATAGTAACCAAGTCTCCCTTGAGTAACACGGTATGCGATAGTTATAGTGGGTCATTTTTCGCTGTAAGAATGAAGTATGCTGGATACGATCTACTCATCGTTGAGGGTAGAGCGAATAATCCTGTATACGTTGAGGTTACAGAGAATGGGGCAGAGATAAGAGATGCATCCCATCTATGGGGTCTCGGAACTCTAGAGACATCTAAAACTCTTAAAGAAGAGTTGAGAGATGAACATGCAAGTGTCTTGACTATCGGTCCTGCTGGAGAGAATCTTGTAAGATTTGCATGTGTTGTTGATAGTGGGTTATGGGTTCATGGTAGAGGTGGGGTTGGAGCAGTATTCGGCTCAAAGAAATTGAAAGCTTTAGCTATCAAGAACTATAAGGGAGAGGTTAAACTATATGACCCCGATAGTTTTAAGAATACTGTAGTCGAATTAACTAGGAGTAGGGTCAAGACAGCTGAGAATCTATGGGCTCAGACAGACGGTACACCTATAATAATCGACCTATCACATAATGCAGGCGTCCTACCATCATACGGTTTTAGATCAGGTTCATTCGAATACCATGACAAGATCAATACTGAGAGAGTAAAAGAGGCCACAGCTAAGAAGTATGCTTGCCCATACTGTCCACTAGCATGTAAGAGAATACTCAAATTCGATAATAGATTGGTAAAATCTCCTGAGTATGAGACTCTTAGCATGATGGGGTCAAATCTAGGAATAAGAAATCTTAAAGATATCTCTGATGCTGCTGAGGTTGCAACAGATTTAGGAATGGATACGATATCTCTAGGAAGCGTCCTCGGATTTATAGTAACAATCTATGAGAAGAAACTGTTATCTGAAAAAGATCTGAATGGCCTGAAGCCTTCATGGGACAATCTAGACTATATTATTGGGATGAGCAAGATGATAGCATATAGAAAAGCTATCGGTGACATAATGGCTGAAGGATTAAAGAGGGCTGTTCAAAAGATTGGGGGAGAAGCTGAGAAGGAGAGGCTAGATGTAAAAGGACTAGAGCTTCCAGCATATGATCCTAGAGGAACCTATGGAATGGCCCTCGCTTACGCAACCGCAGATAGGGGTGGATGCCATCTAAGAGCATGGGCGGTTGCAAACGATGCATTCGGAGAGATGGATCCATACAGCTTCACTGGGAAAGCGAAGCTCGTTAAAGATCTTCAAGACTTGAATAGTATAAAG
The DNA here is from genome assembly GCA_039630055.1 of Candidatus Caldarchaeales archaeon. GTDB lineage: Archaea > Thermoproteota > Nitrososphaeria_A > Caldarchaeales > Wolframiiraptoraceae > Geocrenenecus. Next base: position 57,551 of record JBCNVN010000002.1, read on the forward strand.
TGGTCTCTAATAATATGTGATTTCTGGTTATCTAGTTATGAGGATATGAGTAGACTTTTGAAGCCTGCTCTCGGCAGAGATTATAGCATTGAAGAGCTCAGGCTTATTGGTGAGAGAATCTGGAATCTTACTAGATTATTCAATCAGAGAGAAGGTTTTAGGAGGGTAGACGATAATCTACCTTCTAAGATGTTTGATCAACCTCTAAAAGGTGGGAAGACAGATGGAAGAGTAGTTTTGAAGAATGAGTTTGAAGATTCTCTTACCGAGTATTATAGACTACGAGGATGGGATGAAGAGACTGGCACCGTCAAAGAAGAAACATTGAAGAGAGTAGGTTTAGATGTATCTTAGATTTCTGACTCTGAAATATTCATCCTCGCAACATTGAGGCTTCCACCTACGCTTGGAGATACATATATTTTATCTGGAAATCTTATAGCCAGGCTATTGAATACATCATGAATCATAGATAAGTTTGCATATTGTCTCTTCTCAACGAGCAGTAGTGATGTAATCTTCTCCAAGTAATCTAATCTTATCTGGCTAAGCCCACATCTCTCAAGTCTTGAATAAGCCTCGATCAAAGTCTTCGAGATCTCATATCTTCCAGCATTCTTCAGATAGCCAAACATTATCTTCGATATCTCTTCAAAGAGATATTCCTCAAATTTATGTTGACTAATCTTAGAGATCTTCATGATCTTATCTACATATCGTAGTATTTGTTCATGTATAGAATATTTTCCTCTACCATCTCTTCTTAGTAGCCCTATATCGACAAGCCATTCAAGTCTAGGGGGTGCGATATGCCTATACTTTGAATACAAGCTAGTTCTTATCCACTCGGTCTTGTCAACTATTGACGTTCTCTTCTCTCTAAACTTCTCAGCCTCAACTATCTCTGACTCTATATTCTTTCTCCTAGATTCTGGAAGAGTATTAAGGATCTTCTTAAGAGAGGCGGGATATATCTCTTCCATTATATAGTTCATAGCTTCTTGCCTTGTAAATCTCTCTTTCTCCACTGCCCAGGCTATTATCAACTGTATAAATGGATAATCTGATGTTGAGATGATCCAGAGAAAGTATAGCTTTTCAGCATCTGATAGGTTTATCAAATCTCTTAAAGAGGGTGGAGTTCTACCTTCAACAAATTCTCTGATATTCTCACTAGAATTGAGAACTAGATAGATCTTTCCAAACAATCCTAGTTTCTGTATCTTCCGATCAATAATACCCATCTCACCGGCGAGTGTTACATAGTTCCTAGCATTCACCGGCCGTGTGATTAACCCTATCATACTCTGTGTGGAAGATCTCAGATCTCCGACATCCCTAACTACTTCATAAAGTATGCTGGAGATGAAGTCGAGGCTTCTAGGTTCTTCATCCTCCATTATACATGGTATTATTCTAAGGTAGCCAAGTCTACACGTATCACCATGAGTTTCAAGTATCATGAGGCTATCACTTCTTCAATATCTCTTATCAGCGATGTTGGTTTTGCGATACTCCAATCAATCCGAACATTATAAGGGGTGAAGTCACCCTTGCTGAGAACTAGTATTACCTCTCTGCTTACACCTTGCTCCTCATCCAAATACCAGAGATATTTATTGGATTTGGGAACACCATCAGAGATCACGAACTTGATATCGAAACCTATCTCCTCTGCTATAGGACCTACCTCCTCAGCCATGTTCACGATTCTTTCTCCTAGCTTGACTGTGCCTAGAACTATTATCGCAGCTTTATCCCATCTTAATACTCTAAATATCTCTCGTAAACACTCTCTAATGAAGATCTTGAACTTTTTTAGAGAGTTGGTTTGGAAGAGCTTCTCTCTTACTTCTTCATACCTATACCCTAGAAACCATAATCTTAACCAGTTATCCCAAGCATATGTCTGCATATTGAAGTATGGTGGAGAGGTAATAACTAGGTCTACACTCTCATCATCAATCGGTATATTTCTAGCATCAACCATGAATGCTTTTCCATTAACTGCTGGTATACCATCTCTGAGAACTCTCTCAGCCTTTATTTTCAAACATTTCAATACATCTCTATTTGGTTTCCTTATACCATTCTTCTTTATGTATTGTTTAACATAGTTTGGAGACATGGAGAATGAGTGTGAACTCTTTATGCTTAGATGGATCTTGGAGGGGCCATGTAGTATGCCGAGTGTCAATGCCTTCAAGAAATAGGATAGATCTTTATCTTCCTCTTCTAGTCTATCTAATAGGTCTCTAACCGCCAGTATCTGCCTCAATGTATAGTCGCTATAGAATACTCTTACATTCTCGTCTACTTTATCTACATCATATTCTATGGGATTTATTCTAGACTTAGCCCATTCAATCCACTCTAATACTCTGCGAATTCTAACTGGTCTAACTTTAGCTCTCGTCAAAACATGTGCTTCAGGTGCTAAATCATTTCCCAATCCCACTCTATCGTTTAGACATGCTTCTAATGGGGCCGTACCTTTACCACTGAAAGGATCTAGAACTATGTCTCCAGGTCTAGAATACTTGATTATAAAGTAGTAGGCGAGTGCAGGGGGGAATGAACCTGTTCTAGAGCAGATTCTATGCAGGCTAATTCCCCATCCATTCTCTGCATACTTCCAGGAATCACATATTCTGTAGCTTTGAATATATCTGATCCGCTTCAATGCGAATTGGGTTCTAACAACAATAGTTTTAATCGTTAGTTTTTCTAAGAGTTAAAATAATTTGTCTAATAAGTTTCTAGTATAAACATGAGAGTATGGAAAACTCAGATTGGAAATTCTCGAGGATTAGATGTGGTGCAACATACATCTGTTAAATCAACTTTATAGATGTTCAAGTCTTCACAGATTAGATTATTATCGATGGTTTTAATCGAGATACTAGCATCTGCTCAGGTTATGTATCCACAGAATACATTCACCCCTATGTAACTATTCTCGATTATTATCCTACCAAAACATGAAATTTCTCGAGAGATAGAATAGAATTCTTCAAGAAAAAAATTCTGTAACCACCTATATCATGTTAGGATAAGAGATATAATGATGACTATTGATATAATCCTGAGTATTACTGGGAATGTTTAATTACTACTTATATGAATCTTCATATTGTTCAATGGGTGTTCGGCTTGGGAGAGATAGTATTCGAACAATATACTGGTCAAGAGTATTATGAGTTGAATATTCAAGGGTTTAAGAGAAGATTGCCCATGGTTCAAGTTGATGAAGATCTATGGATCGCATACTTTGATAGTCTTGGCGATAGAGAGTTTATAAGCCATTGCGCCAACATACTCATAAACTATCTCAAAGATGTAGATGTCTTGATGACTGCTGAGAGTAAAGGCATAGCGTTGGTTCATGAAATCTCTCAGAGACTGGGACATCCATATTATATAGTATGTAGGAAAGAGGTGAAGCCTTTCATGAAGGATCCCATTGTGGTAAAGTATAAGCCTATAACCAGCAAGCAAGAGCTGGTCCTCTGTATAGATGGAAGATATAGAGATAGGATAAGAGGGAAAAAGGTTGGGATAGTTGATGATATAGTAAGTACTGGTGAAACCATAAAGGGTATGAAGACTATAGTTGAAAAAGCTGGGGGCATAGTTGTGAAGACTGTCGCTATTCTCGTAGAAGGAGAGTATAGAAGAGATGTACAACATCTGGGGATACTACCGCTATTTAAAAAGGGAAAATAATGTTTAGACCATGATATAAAAAACAGCAATGTCAGACAAGCATTACACTCGTACAGGATAAGGCTTAGAGGGAAACCATACCTTAGAGATTAAGCCTTAAAGTAAATCATGAATATATCACCAAGAAGTTTAGAGCTAGATCATTTTAAATACTTCTTAGACCTAAAAAAGGACATGGGAAGGGGTTATAGGTGGTTAGGCGGAATCGGCTACATACTCTCATTGATACCATTCGTAAATATTGTTGGGTCGATCCTGGTTGGGATAGGTTGGATAATGGCTGGGAACGATACGAGAAACGGGATCTTTAAAGCTACTGGAATAGTATTATTAGTAACCTTAATCTTGGGGATAGGTCTAATAGGGATCTTATTCCCATTTATAGGAGGAGTTCTAATGAGTGGTTTCATGGGTTTAGAACCAGAATTCTCACCCAGATTATTCTCCAACCTCCTGCAATCTCTAGGTCTCTTCATCACACTTATCTCAGGTATTGCAGTATTAGCGATAGTTGGATGGGTGCTTGAACTTATATCCCACTTTAGAGCATCTAAAGTGTATAATGTTAAATGGTTTGGAAGAGCAGGATGGATGAGGATAATCTCATTAATAGTAGCGATAATAATTGTTGTGTTTCTTGTAACTCAGATATCCGGCTTGTTGGGGACACTATCCTTCACGGATCCTAGAACGATACTCAACACAGTCTTCACATCCCTATCCATCCTAATCATCCCAGTTATACTAAACTTGATAGCGATAATCTTCTCAGCCATATCATTCTTCACTATTCCGGAAACACCTGTAGAAGAATCTAGAAAGCCTCCGGAGCTCCCTCCACCACCTTGATAATCCTCTAATAATTCTTTCAAAATCGATGACTGTGAGAGACCTATGGTAGATGTTGAGATAGATAAAGACCTAGTGGAGGTCTTCCCCGAGATCTATCTCTCTACTAGGGAGGTTGAGACCGTCGTCAGACCGTCGATAGGGCTTGAAGATCAAGTCTCAAAAATAAGAGCAGGTATCCATTATAGTTTGGAGAGCTTAAAGGATAACCCTATCATCAGGGCTTTCAGAGATTTCTATTGGAGGATAGGGATAGATCCGACGAAGATTAGACCTGCAAGCGAGGCATTGGTTAGGAGGATCTTATCCGGCTCATCTTTACCGGCGATAAATAATGTTGTAGATGCTGGAAACCTAGCATCTGCTGAGACACTGATACCTATAGGATTATATGATCTAGATAAGATAGTTGGGAGACTAGTTCTTAGATTCGCTAGAATTGGAGAAGAATTTACCGATATAACTGGAAAGGTGAAGAAGCTTGAAGGAAATACGATAGTTTTATCAGATGATCTGGGAATAGTCCATATATTTCCACATAGAGATAGTCTTAGAACGATGATAGGATGGGATACGAGAAGAGTCTTGATAATAGGGTGTGGAGTGAAAAATATTCCGAGAGAATTGGTAGACAAGGCAGTCGATAGAGTCATAGACTATTTGAAGATCTTGTAATGTCAGCAAGAAGATAAACCTTAATATCTATTTATGAGATGAAATAACTTATTTTACTTCGTTTATTGATTATTATCAGGAAGGATGATGGTCTTCAACCTGGAGGAGCACACTATATCAAGTAGAGAGATGATGATTGTCGATGAGAATTCTGAGTGGCTTGGCGTCCCTAGGATCCTTCTCATGGAGAATGCTGGCGCAGCTGTTGCTAGAGCGGCTCACTTCTGGATTGGAACATTGAGAGGAGTAGACGTAGTCGTATTCTGCGGTGTGGGGAATAATGGTGGAGATGGGATGGTTGCAGCTAGACACCTGGTCTCTATGGGTGCAAATGTAACCGTCATACTATTGGGTTCTATAGAGAAGGTTAGAACGTATGAGGCGAGATTAAACATGGATGCATTGAGATCTATGAAGGAGAGCATATCATTTATCGTTGTAGAGAATGTTGACGATCTATTGAGATTAAAACGATCCGTTGAGAAAGCTGAGGTCGTGGTGGATGCTATATTCGGGACAGGCATAAGAGGTAAGATAAAAGACCCTTGGAGGACTGCTATAGAGATGATAAATTCAACTAAAGCCTTCAAGCTCTCAGTCGATATTCCTTCTGGAATCAATCCAGACACGGGAGAAATAGAAGATATAGCCGTCAACGCGGACATGACTGTAACATTTCATAAAGTTAAGAGAGGAATCCCGGCCGCAGCAGAATACTGTGGAGAAGTTGTCGTCGAATCCATAGGTATACCACCTGAGGCTGAGATCGTGATGGGACCTGGAGACTTAAAAGATGTCTTGATGGATATTTCTCTGGAAACGAGAAAAGTTGCTTTAATAAATCCGAGAAGAGAGATTGTAGATATTCTAAGAAGGGTAAAGGTTGATTTTAAGATTGATGATTACTCTGACTGTCCAATCGTATATATTGGTGAAGACGTCAAGGAATCGTATACACCTCCATCTAGAACTCTTATTGTTTCCGAAGGGTTAAGAAAGGGGTCTGATATCTCTCTAGTCAGGGATAGTAAACCTTCTAATAGAAAGGTCTTAGATCTATGCAAGGATGCTAGAGATCTTGTAGTAGAATCTGGTAAGATCGTCTACATGGAATCAGATGTTGATATTGTCACTGATGGATCTAGATGTAAAGCTTCGTGGCGTTCTAGACCTTTGAAAGAGATTGGTTCAGCTACATTGAGGGCCATGATACTCTTCTTTACAGCTAGTGGAATAGATCCTTTTAGATCTTGTTGTGCAGCAGGATATCTAGCAGGATTTGTTGAAGAAAATGGATTGGAAAGATTAGAAGAAGAGATAGATTCTAGAAAGACTAGACTACGTCTTTGAATCGATCAAATGTTTCAAGAATCTGTCTGTCTAATGGTTTATGGATTCTCTTCTTTCTTCCTACATACGTGTAAGGTCCGACTTCCTTGAATGCTCTCTCACCCAATTCATCTCCCTCACCGACAGAATACTCTCCCCAAGAACTATAATGTCTAAACTTATCTATCTCTGTCCAGCTTAGATCGAATTCTCTTATCTCATCTGGATTGATGCAAACCACAACTCTATCCAATCTTCTATGAATAGATAATGGAGCGGTGAAAACCCTACCTAGATCTATCCTATTCTCTATCTTTACATAACTATAACCTGACATCATATTTAAAATGTATTCTGTCGTAGAGTATGCGATATCGAGTGGATGAATCTTTCGGTATAGTTCAGGGCTGAAAGCATTAGGATGTATATGTAGATGGGCTCCTCTTCCACTCCACTTAACTATTAAAGATTTAGAAATCCCAAACCTGTCAAGAATACTAATCAATTCTTCTACGGCCTTAACGACCTGTCTATAATCATTTTTTAATGGATCTATATCCCATGTAGGGGTGGAAGCAACAATATTTTCTCTATCATGAACATCTTCTTCAGATTCTAGATTTTCATAGATGTTTATTGAGGCATAGAATGTTCTGGGAGAGAATCTTTCAAGAATCTTAAGTAGCTTCCGTAAATCTTCCTTTGAGACGATTTTAAGAGGCTTACCAGTTCCTGGAAAATATCTGAACATTAGCTGGACTCCATTTTTATCAAACTTGGAGCAGTGTACTCCTATCCATCTACCACTTGAGAAGCTCGAGATTTCACTTAAAACTTCTTCTTTCATATAATGTTTAAAGATTAGATCTTCGCTCAAGGGATCTCTCCTACACTCTTCTTCTTTGAATTAACGATCTTCCTGAATACATCTTTTGGAAGACTGAGATCTTCTCTCCTCATCTCAACAGGTCCCAAGATTACCAATCCTTTTCCTTGAATTATATCTATCTCATGGAGATATCTACTATGATTCGTCTGCCTCATCTTCTCTATCAAAACATACCTCTTCAATTCTCCAGACCTGATACTTCTTCTAAATCTAATTATACCATCGGCTATATGCTCTATCCCCCACCCGAAAGCTTCCGCAGTAGTTATTGCATATTGACTAACCGCGATAGTTGTAAAATTCCATTTCGATAATACTTTTTTTACATAGTATGAGTATCTTCTCGCCATTGCAGGTCTATCTAACCAGAAGGCACTTATCGAGTCTATCGCAACTCTAGCCCTACCATACCCTAATTCTTTCTTCGCTTCTATTATCTTACCTACGAGTGCTTCTACCTCCAAGCTCTGTAGACTCCATCTATCCTCTCTACCCATTAAAGCATCGATTATGATAAGCTTCCCCTCTTCAACAGCTTTTTCAAAATCCATATTGAATTGGGAGGCTTGATTCATTACAGATTCTCTACTCTCTTCTGTTGTTACGTATATAGACTTCTCACCATCGATCACTCCTTGATAGATAAAATGGATAGAAAATATCGTTTTACCGCATCCGGGCTCTCCGGCGACAGCCACGAAGAAGCCTTCAGGTATACCTCCCTCCATCAAATTATCTAAACCTTCAATTCCCGTCCCAAGCCTTTTGATCTCCATTCCCTTCAGAAATTATAGATAATAATTAGACATAAATTTTCTGTACACGTTATGTTTACGTATTAATTCCTGAAAATTTTTTAAAACAGTAATCATATTACCCCGAGACCTAGAAAGCTTAGTATACCTCTAATTACATGGTAGGATAAGTCTCCTAAGAAGAGGTAGTAGAGGAATCCTGACGTAATGAATATTAGGAGGGGTATTCCAGGAGTAACCCATACATCATCTCTCTCGATATCTGCAAGTTCAAGAGAGAATAGATTGAACCTAAATCTTCTAATACCTTCAACTTCCTCCTCCATCATAAACCAGAATTTTCTATTCTTAGCATTCTTCAACCTCACTCCTAAGACCACTGCAGCGAGCCTCCTCATCATAGATTCATGTTCAAATCCTTCAAAGACCTTTCTTCCCCCAATTATCTGGATGATATTGTAGGCGAGCATCACGATTGGTATTATAAGTGAGAGAATTAATCCATTTGTTAGAGAGGCTAAGCCTGTAAATGGATGCAATCCTCTAGAAGACCAGTATAGAGGTATTCCAAGTGATATGATGAAGATTGCTTTTGCATCGGCTCCACCGTAAAGACCGAAGAAGTAAAATCCGAATGCTAATCCAGTAGACAATCCGATAGATAATAACGATAGTAGAAGCTTAGTCATACTCCAGTCTAATGCCAAGTCAACAATAGTTAGAGCCGTGACCAGCGATCCTGAAATTATCCATACACTATCACTTACTTCACGGTATCTCCAATCTAAGTAAGATGTATAGAATAGGGTGGCGGAGAGAATGGATATTCTCGTTAGTAAGAGAATTTCTTGAATCAATCTAGTCAACCACTATATCGAAGTTTTTCATAATCTTTGGAATCTGATCTAATAGGTCCGAGGCTAATATATGTAGTCCATAAATGGTTGATGCCTCTTCACCTGCTCTTCCATTAAACCATGCACCTGCAGCAGCAGCTTCAAAAGGTTCAATCCCTTTAGCAAGTAGGCCGGCTACTATTCCAGCTAGTACATCACCTGTTCCTCCAACCGTCATAGCAGGTGAACCTGTCTTATTGATCGCCGTCCTCTCACCATTCGAGATCACGTCTATCTTCCCCTTGAGTAAGACTGTGACCTTATACTCCTGAGCTTTCTCTTTCACTTTAGCTATCCTCTCAGATAGTTCTCCAGCTAACTCTACCCCGAACATTCTCTTGAATTCTCCTGCATGAGGTGTTACGACTATCTTTCTATTGATGATTTTTGGAAGTATATCTGGGTAGAGTGCTGTCGCATCTAAGACAATTTTCTTGTCTAGTGCTAGTGCTTCTTGAATAATATATTCTATACCTTTGCTGCTTCCTTCAGCTAATCCAGGTCCGATTACTATAGAATCTACTGTTGACAAGATCTTCATAATCCTTCTCGAGGCCCCCCTAGTTAACTTTACGTCAGTTAATGGTATAACTATGATGTTTGGTGAGAGCGCTCTGATAGATATAGCAGTCTTTTCAGGTGTTGCTATGTATGCTAAGTCTACTCCAGACCTGAGAGCGGCCATAGCGGAGAGGAATGGTGCACCATGATATAGCCAGCTACCTCCAACTACCAGTACTACACCATTCTGACCTTTATGTGATGAAGATCTCCTAGGCTTAATAACCTTCCTAACAAATTCTTCATCAACTTCGATAACGTCCATTAATACATCATAGATCATGTATTGTCTCGAATATATAAACTGACGATATTATTCATAAAAAGTATCGTCTAAGTCTTCTCTAAAGTTAATGCGATTATTCCTGAAGCTAGCCCGATGGCTGATGCTATTATGAGAATACCGCCACCTAGAAGGCTCAGTGCAGAGAATACAAGGATTATAGTTCCCCATAACTGTATATTAGTAGGGTTTCTGTAAGCCATATATCCAGCTACAAGAATAATTACTCCAGAAACGAGAGTAAATGTTATGAAGGGTATAGAGAGGCTCCAGTTAAACCAGTCCATCATCCATGCACACATAGGACATATTCTTGGTCTAAACATCGGCTGACGCCAGCCTATAAACGGTATGAAAGACCACATAAGCAAGATATAGGTACTTATAACAATCATCAATAACCCAGATACTAGTGCTAGGATAAAAACTGCTGAAGGCTTTCCAGAAGAATCCAACTTACTCATATCCTCTAAAGGACTGTATATTTAATTCTTAATAAATAAATCTTTATTACTATTACAATGATCTTAAACTATTGTAAGAAGATGTTTAAAAATAAATAGGTGTAGAGGTAGTTATCTACTTTTTCTTGCTGGGTGCTGATGATGTTGTAGGAGTTGGCGGCGTTAAGACGATCTCGATAGTGCTGACGTTCCTAGGTCTTCCATCGTTTCCAACTCTTCCTTCTTCAGTCCCTATCTTAACATTCTCGACCTTTGCTTCTTGGATAAACCTTCTCCTCACAACCTCGACGACATCTACTGCTTTACTTATTGCTCTCCCTCGTGCCTTCAATACTACTTTTCTTCCCTCAGTTAATGGTAGAGTCGTTGCCAAGACATAGTTCATCGTCGGCTTCTTTCCCACCAAGATTATAGCTTCACCTGATGCACCTATACTCATCTATGTCCACCTCTAATATACATGATTTAAAGGGATCAAGTTCTTTAAAGACTTTTATCTCCACAAATAGAGTCCATGAGTTAGAGTAAAATTGTTTGGCTGGTTTTCACGTATTTAACTTTTCCTCAAATCCTAAACCAGAAAACTAGACTTCCCTGTTCTCATCTAGCGAGAAGGGTCTTCCCTCGTATAATATCTTACTCGGTATGTTTTTCCTCCATCTATCTAGGAAAGATATATCTTCTTTTTTATTCCTTAGTTCATCTGGAAGCATTCTAGGTATCTCCTCATCTATCGGATACCATCTCCCACAATTACTGCAGAAGATTACTCCTTCTCGAATCTCCCGACTATAGCATTTTGAACACTCTGTTCTTACATCGTCAGATATTGTAAGGTTATGATAGGCACAGTATAGCTCACATCTTATTATTCTCTGGGGAGGAGTTATCTCATATTCTGTAAATACGATCAGTCTTAGTGGGAATGTTTTACAGATTGGGCAAGCGAGAAGATCCATCAATCTATACTTCATTCCTTCTATCTAGATATTATGAATAAGCCTAATAATATAGGCTTTTCTTCAAGATAATTTTTATCCTGGTTTATTCTCTAGATACAAGGACTTGGAAACTCCTAGAATCTTAAACTTGATCAACTATTTACCAGTCTTTCTAACCATTTCTATGACATGGTTTTTCTCGAGCATATTGATATCCACAGATATTAGACCTGAGAGACCTATAGTTACCCCGCTGGAAGAGCCTGAGCCAACGGCTCCACCAGCTGAAGCATTATCAAGCCCAGCCCCATACCTAAATACTCTAATATTCATAATGGTCTTAACGGTTTCTGGAATCGTTCTACTTTATTTTGCAAGAAAGAAACCTAAATTTTTCAAGATCTTGGTAACCTTCTTCATATGGATAATATCTTTTGGTGTGACAGCTCTATATACACTAATCGCTACACTATTCTTACAGTTATATTCATCCTATCTACTGTTAGCTTCTTCTCTAGCTGTAGCTACTTTGGTAACATATTCAATAGTTAGGGGTGGCGAATTGAAGGCCTCTACTGCTTCAGCATATATTGCTTCTGGAGCTGGAGCCGTGATAGGTATAAGTATACCATACTGGACATTTCTAATACTAATTATAGGGATCTCGATATATGATATAATCGCAGTCTTTAAAGGACATCTATCATCTATAACTAAGATGGATGCACCAGCTCTAAAAGGACTCGTAGTTGAGATTGGAGATATAGCATTAGGTTTAGGAGACCTTTTCTTCTACTCATTGACAATCTCAGCAATATACTTAAACCATGGAATAATCTCAGCGATAGCATCAACGATAAGCATAATCGTTGGATATATGATAGTATTGTATGCACTGAGTAAGAGAAGACAGCTACCAGGATTACCAATCCCACTTCTGCTAACGCTAACATCAACATTTATTTTATCAATCTTATCGAGACAATAAGCTAACTCAAAATCTATAAATCTAATGATTATCAGCTAGATTACTAGAAAAACAAATATACTTGAATTTGTAAGAATATTCTGATAAGAAAATGATTAGATGGTCTATTTTAATAGGAATGTGCCTTACATTGATGCTTCTACTAATACCGATAGTTACAGCGATAACAGATCAAGGTGCAATAAGTGAGTATACTCCACCCCATACAAGACCTGGGCCTGCCTCCGAAACAATAATATTCAGATCCGTCAGCTTAGATCTTGCACCAGCTGCATTAGAAGCAGGAGAAATAGATGCATATCTTTTTGGTTTAAGATCAACTGTTGCCGCTGAGCTTGTAGGAAAACCTACGATTACATTAATTAATGCACCATCAGGTTTATATAGCGTTGTTTTAAACCCTGCACCCGCTCCAGAAGGACGGCTGAACCCTCTATCAATACCCGAAGTGAGAATTGCATTACAGTATATAGTTAATCGAGATTATATCAGCAAAGAGATTTTCAGAGGATTTGCATCACCTATGGTAACATTTCTAAGCGCATACGATCCAGACTATATAACTATATTCGATATTATTAAGAAGTATGAATTCAGATATGATCCAGAATATGCGAAAAAGCTAGTTACAGATGCTATGACTAAGGCTGGAGCCGTTCTGAAAGAAGGCAAATGGCATTATAAAGATGAGCCTATAACATTAAAATTCATAATAAGAATTGAAGATGAGAGGAGACAGATTGGTGACTCGATAGCTACAGACCTTGAGAGACTAGGATTCCAAGTAGAGAGACTATATCATCCATTTGGAGTAGCAATAGAAAAAGTATATCTTACTGATCCGAGAAATTTTGAATGGCATCTCTACACTGAGGGATGGGGTAAAGGTGCACCTGAAAAATACGATTCTTCAACTATAAACCAGATGTGTGCTCCATGGTTTGGATATATGCCTGGATGGCAAGACCCAGCTTACTGGAATTACGTAAACGATGAACTTGATGAACTTGGTAAGAAGATATCTCTTGCAGAATTCCAAGATCTGGAAACAAGAAATAAACTATATAGAGAAGCGACTGAGATTTGTATTAAAGAATCTATCAGATTATGGGTTGCAACTAGATTAGATGCCTATGGTCTTAACCCAAACATGAAAGGTATTACAAATGATGTTGGAACAGGTCTAAGAGGTACTTGGAATCCGAGAGAGGTTTGGATGCCTGGGAAAGATACTTTGGTGTTTGGTCATCTATGGGTTTGGACTGAGACTACGACTTGGAACTGGGTTGGAGGCTTCCAAGATGTTTACAGCGTCGATATTAGGAAAGCTATACATGATTCACCTGTATATAGACATCCATTCATGGGGCCACCGATACCATTTAGAGCGAGCTATAAAGTTGAGACAGCTGGACCTTTCGGAAAATTAACTGTACCAGAGGGAACATATATATGGGATGCTAAAGAAGATAAGTGGGTTTCGGTAGCAGGCAGGGAGGCAACGAGCAAGGTAACATGGGATCTAAGCAAATACTTAAAGTCTAAGTGGCATCATGGTCAACCAATAAGAATGAGCGACATATTGTACTTCATAGCATCTATGATTGAGAACACTTATGATGAAGAGAAATCCGCTATCGAGAGCGCTATCGCTGAGACCGTTAAGGTAACTCTAGATAAATTCGTTGGATTAAGGATAGTTGATGAAAACACTGTAGAAACTTATGTTAACTATTGGCACTTCGATTCAAACTACATAGCAGAGTTCGCATCGCCCTTAGCAATCGATTACGCCATGTTTTACAGTGAGACACCTCCATGGGAGCTTATGGCCGCTATGAATGAGCTCGTATTCGTTAAGAAGCAGGCTGCCTATGGTCAGACAACTGCTGAGAAACTTGGAATACCATGGCTCTCAGTAGTCCTAGAAGATCATGCAGAGATGGTAAAGAATGTGTTGGAAGAGTTTACTGCAAAAGGATTCTTCCCAGAGAACTACTTCAAGCTCGATGATAAAGTATACTCATCTAGAGATGAGGCATTAGCCAGATACCGTGCAGCGATCTCATGGTTTAATGAACATAGGCATATGCAGATAAGTAATGGCCCATTCTATCTAAATAAGTTCGATTCTGCTGCACAGTATGCTGAGCTAAAAGCCTTTAGAGATCCAACTTATCCATTCAAGCCTGGAGATTGGTACTTTGGAATACCTGAAATAGTAGAGATAATGGATATCAAAGTAAGAGATGTAATTGCAGGTGATGAAGTAGTATTCACAGTAGACATATCGGGACCTGGAACACTTGGTGTCAAGTATCTCATAGTTAATCCAGCTACAGGTGAGATACTGGCCACAGGTGAAGCTAGGAAAGTTACCCCTACAAGATTTGAGATAGAGCTGTCTAAAGGATTTACATGGGAGGCTGGTGATGGAACATATAACTTAGTAATAGGTGGATATAGTGATCAGGTAGCATTTGTAGGAGAAGGTGTTGAGAGCTTTAAGATCTTAGAACGTAAAGTGGAGGTAGAGAGAACTGTATACTTGACGCAGACAGTAACTACCACAGTAACTACTACAGTAACGACGATCTCTGTAGAGGCCGTAGGAATATTCGCCATCATATTAATAATAGCAGTAGCTTTAACATTTATTATCTCAACAAGGTTGAAGAAGATAAAATAGAACATTCTCTTAATTTTTTAATTTTTGAATGCTTATAAGATGGTGTCTAAAAAACTCGATAGGTTAAGATGGGTCTAGCTAGAACGCTCTTATTTAGAGCTTTTACCTTAACTTTAGTCTTAGTACTCGTCGTATTTTTTATGGTTATAATTTTAGGAGCTACGGGTACATCTGATAAGATTCTACAAGCTATGGTAAATGAAGAAGTCATGATGTTGAGGCAAACTCTCTCTAAAACTATTAAAGACCCTGAAGAACTTGATCGAGTACTGGCTATAAGAAAACAAGAATTCATGGAGTTTTATGGTTTAACTAAGCCTTGGTATGTCCGCTTACCAGATATGGCCTCGAGAATTATATTTTTAGATCTTGGTAAAGCGAGGACTTTAAAGACTTTCACAGGAGGAAATAAAGTTTCAGACATAATCATGGAAAGATTACCAAATACTATTATACTAGTAACCTCGGCTACAGTTATCAGTGCGTTAATAGGATTAGTTCTAGGCGTAAAGATAGCGACGAGGGTTGGCGGAATACTAGATAGAGTCTCGTCATATTTCTCTGCAATCTCCTATGCTATTCCAACATGGTGGATAGGGATAATACTCATACTATTATTCTCGTTCCTACTTCGATTATTCCCATTTGGTGGACTCTACAGTATTCCACCACCAACAGATCCTCTCCTAAGATCTTTAGACATGTTATGGCACGCGGTTCTACCAGTAACTACCTTAGTGATAGTTCTTGTAGGAGTATGGATATACACTACTAGGACAATCGTACTCAATACAGCTCAAGAAGATTTTGTTAATGCGGCTAGAGCTAGAGGAATTCCTGAAGAACTAGTTAGGAGGAGATATATTATCAGAGTTGCAGCTCCACCCATCTTAACAAATGTTATCTTGGGTTTAGCTACTTCTATATCTGGAGCGATCTTAACCGAGACCGTCTTTAGCTGGCCTGGAATTGGAAGACTTTTTTATGATGCCGTACTAGTGATGGATGAAGTAGTTATAATAGCATTAACATATATTTTTACCCTAGTCTACGTTATTGCAAGATTCATTTTAGAAGTCTTATATGTCATACTAGACCCGAGGGTGAGATATTAATGTCGATGAAGTTTAGAAGAGGCTTCGAAGAATTTTGGAGGCTTAATGTATCTAAAGTGGGATTAGTATTCCTATCAATTCTCATAATAGTTGGCATCTATGTTACTGTCTCATTTCCCTTAGATTTTGGGGTAAGATACTGGAACAATCCTTCTTTCTGGGCTGACTATCCTAAATCTGCTCCACCAGCTTGGACGAACTATCTATCCAGCGAGAAATCCCCTGAACACTATGTCCAAGTATATAGCAAGCCATCCAATATCACTTTAACCAGTACTGGTAGAAAATTATCGTATATCTTTAAAGTAAATTTTATGGCAGATAAAACTCCAACATTCATATCGTTCACCATAATGAATATAACCTATTATGATAAACCTCCAATTATAAGATTGAGCGTCCATAGACCAGACGAGAAGAAGATAGAATTATACTCATTTATTGTGACTGCTCCATATCTAGGAGAAGAACCACCTTACAATAGATATTACGATCAGCCTAAGAGAATCTCGATAACAGGGGATATGTCGGTTGCAACCACTCTTTCACGATTCTTATACAGAGAATATAATGTAACATTAAAACCTAGTGAGGTAAACTCTATCGGTCAGCATAAAATAGTATTCAGTATACCTACGGGAGATGGCGGATTCAAGACATTGAAAGGAGAATATATCTTCACGATAGATGCCGAGACATTTAACCCGAATGATAAGGTTGGTGGAGTAATGCTAGTTTTGGGAGGAGAAGTCTATGGAATAATGGGCACGGATTCTCTTGGAAGAGATCTATCCATCGGTCTTCTATTCGGGTTCCCAATAGCACTATTCATAGGTATAGTTACTTCAACCATAACTACATTATTAGGTGCAGGTCTCGGAATACTGGGGGGATACATAGGTGGAAAGATAGATGAAGCTATTCAAAGGATAGCAGACTTCATTAATAATATTCCTCTACTACCACTCTTGATATTTCTAGCATTTATACTTGGACAGAATATATGGATACTAGTCTTCCTACTCGTAATCTTCGGATGGCCTACCCTAACCATAGTTGTAAGATCTATGGTTTTACAGATCAAAACAGGACAATTTATAGAGGCAGCTATTTCTATAGGTGCACCAAGATGGTGGATAATGTTCAAGCACATCTTTCCACAAGTTGCACCATTCATCTTTGCTCAATTAATCTTCTTCACACCTACATTCATACTTCTTGAGGCGGCTCTAAGCTTTCTGGGATTAGGAGACCCGACACTGCCTACATGGGGTCAGATCTTAGAATATGGTTTTAGAAGTGGTGGAATATATGTTGGATTATGGTGGTGGATAATACCTCCAGGCCTCTTGATAATATGGACTGCTGTAACTTTTGTCTTGATAGCATTAGGCATGGAGCCTGTGGTTAATCCTAGATTAAGGAGAATGAGATAATATGCAGGTGAAGATGCATGTCTATATTAAAAATAGAGAATTTAAAGCTTTTCTATCAGACTCTAAGAGGCATCGTTAGAGCTGTTGATAATGTTTCTCTTCAATTAGAACATGGTGAGGCTCTAGGTGTTGTCGGCGAGTCTGGATGCGGTAAGACTAGTCTGGCTAATGCTATAATGAAGACTCTTCCAAACAATGTGGCCACATATGAAGGAAAGATCCTGTTAGATGGAGTGAATATCGTTGAACTATCTGAAGAAGAAGTTAGGAGAAATATTAGGTGGAAAAAGATCTCGATAGTCTTTCAAGGGGCTATGAATGTATTGAATCCAGTAATTAGAGTGGGGTCACAGATAGCTGAGCCTTTAATAGTCCATTTAGAGATGAAGAAGGATGAAGCATACAATATAGCTAGAGAGAAGATGAAGCTTGTCGGATTACATGAAGAATTGTTTGATCGATATCCTCATGAACTGAGTGGAGGAATGAAGCAAAGAGTAGTAATAGCTATGGCACTGGTTATGAACCCTAAGATCATCATACTCGATGAGCCCACTTCAGCGTTAGATGTAAGTATTCAAGCCCAGATAATGAATCTACTGAAGAGATTGAAGAGGGAGCTCAACCTCTCAATGATCTTCATTACACATGATATAGCTTTAGCAAGCGATATAAGCGATAGGATCGCTGTAATGTATGCTGGACAGATCGTAGAGATGGGTTCAGCAGAACAAGTATTATTATCGTCTAAACATCCCTATAGTCAGAAGTTATTAAAAGCTACACCAAGATTAAAAGGAGAAGAAAAACCAGAATTCATCCCCGGCACTCCTCCAGACTTAGTTAATCCTCCCAGTGGATGCAGGTTTCATCCAAGATGCCCATATGTTATGGAGATATGTAGAATACGTGAACCATTGAATTTTGAGTTAGAGAGTGGTTGGAGAACGATGTGCTGGCTATATGGTGAAGAAGATGGATGAAGAGTTAGTAAGGCTTGAAAACATTAAGATGTATTTCCAATCTAGAGTAGGTTTATTCAAGACAATACCCATAAAAGCGGTAGATGGTGTAAGCATAGGGATAGCTAGAGGGGAGGCTCTTGCACTGGTTGGAGAGTCTGGATGCGGTAAAACCACTATTGCCAGAGTCTCTCTAAGACTACTCAAACCAACTGTTGGAAGAGTATTCTTTAACAATAGAGATATCACCGACTCGGCCGAGAAAGATCTAAAATGGTTTAGAAAAAGAGCTCAAGCAATCTTCCAAGATCCATATTCAAGCATAAATCCATTCATGACGATTAGAGAGATACTTGAGGAGCCGCTCATACTACATAATATAGGAGATAAAGATGAGCGGCTTGAGCTTATTGCTAAAGTCTTAACCGATGTAAAGCTTACACCCATAGAAGAATTCATGGATAAGTATCCTCATATTTTAAGTGGTGGACAAAGACAGAGGGTTGGAATAGCCCGTGCACTTATCTTAAAACCAGACTATATAGCTGCAGATGAGCCTGTCTCAATGATAGATGCATCTAGTAGAGCAGAGATACTCTATCTCTTAGGAGAGCTTCAAGAGAGATACGGTATTACCTTCCTCTACATAACACATGACATAGCTACAGCTAAATATTTTAGCGATAGGATAGCTGTAATGTATCTTGGCGAGATAATAGAGCTTGCAGAATCACGTGAAATAGTTAGAAACCCTCTACACCCCTACACGCAAGCATTGATAGAATCGGTTCCCGAACCTGATCCATTAAATAGATTTAGAGAGAGGAGAGTTATAGTAGGTGAACCTCCAAGCCCCGTTAATCCACCTAGTGGATGTAGATTTCATCCAAGATGTCAATACAGATTTGAACCATGTGATAAGAAAAGGCCAGAACTGAAGGAAGTTAAAAAAGGTCATTTCGTAGCTTGCTTCCTATATTAGCTAACTACACTGATAGTTAAGGGAGAGCATGTTGAATTAGAGTATTGGAGGGTTTTTGTGGGAAGGTTTTAATAATCTTGAATCTAACCATTATACATGGAAGATTATTTTCTTCTATTACTCATCATACCTATAATAGTGTTTTCGACAACTACATTACTATACATATTTCTCTTTGTAAAGACTTGGAAGACATTTGGAGAGGATAGTAACGGGAGATGGCTTAGCCAGCCGATATTAGACCAGAAAGGATTGGAAAGATTGAGAGAGAATCTTAGAAGTAGAAAAGATATAGAGAATGTACAGAGTTTGATAGAGAAGTTGAGAACTTTGAGAAAAGAAGTGGAGGAGATTTTAGATGATCTCCGAAGAAGTAAGGAGAGCTAGAGAAGCCGCCATCTCAAGAGCTTTAAGATATATTGAGGACGGCATGGTAATAGGATTTGGAACAGGGTCAACGATGGCACAAGCGATCGGTTATATAAGAAAGAAGGTTCAAGAAGAGGAGATGAAACTCTTCTTCATCCCAACATCTCTCCAGTCTAGACAGCTGATATTAGAGAATCATCTAAAGATCGTTAGCCTCTATGAGTATCCTGAACCAGATTTAATGATAGATAGTTTTGACCAATCCGATAGAGAGGGGAATGTTATAAAGGGTGGCGGTGGCGCAATGTTAATGGAGAAGATTATTGCACAAACATCTAGAAGAGTAGTCTTTATCGGAGATTACCTAAAACTAACAGATAAGTTGAAGATGCCGGTACCCGTAGAGATATTGGAAGATGCTTACCCTCATGTTAAAAGAGTTTTGGAGAAGGCGGATCTTAAGCTTAAGCTGAGAGAATCGACTGGCAAGATGGGGCCTGTGATAAGTGATAAAGGAAATATTTTAGGAGATGTTGATGCAGGAGTAATTGAAGATCCAGATAGATTAGATAGATTTTTAAGATCTATAGCTGGACTGATTGAGACAGGCTTGTTCCCGAAACTATCCGACAAGATCATAATTGGAAGAATGGATGGAGAAGTGGATGAGATAGATGTCCAGAAGAGAAGGCTAATATACGATTCTTAAATTTAGATTCAAAAATTTGAACATTTTAATCTATATGAATTCGGTAGATTAACATGAACCTTTATCATGAAAAGCTATATACTGCTTGACCAATTTATCAGCAGAGAACACAATACCATGAAGGGTTAAAAATTAAGGTGTACGCTAGAGTTACGTGTGCCGGGGTAACTTAGCCTGGTTAGAGTGCGAGGCTCATAATCCATAGGTTTGGATGCAACCTCGAAGTCGAGGGTTCAAATCCCTCCCCCGGCATATTAAATAGTTGTTAGAGACCTCATAATTTTACATCTGCCATCAGAATCATCCAATATTTCTCATCGAGTATATCTAAAATATCTACGAGATCTTTCGTGAGTTTTAGATTTTACGAGGTCGAGGCGATTGAGAATGTTAAGGATCGTTCTCATATGATCTCAAGAGAAATAAACATGACTATCTTCTTTATTGTTTTAAAGAAGTTATTGGAAGATGTGATAAAGTGGTATACGGTCTACAATCTTCTCTAAGATCCGGCTACATTATGGAAGTTTTTACCTAAAATCGAAAGGCATAGGATCTATTAAAATAGAGATTCAGAGATTCCTCATCATATTACTACCTCAACATTATATAATAGCAAGAGGATTTGCTGTTAACTGACTAGACTCTTTTATCTTTATGTCAGTTTAATACTTAAATCTGTCATCAAAAATATCTATTCAGAGAAATTTATGGAGAAAGTTTATAATCCATCATATAAGAGGAAAGGTAATAAGATCAATATCGTGTTTTGTGGTTCAAATTTTGTAGGATATACTGGAGAACCACTCTCCATATCACTTTACTCACAAGGGGTTAAAGCTTTAGGTAAAAGTAAGAGGCTCTATAGATGGAGAGGTTTCTATAGTTTAAGCCCTCAAGATAGGATTATCTTGGTAAACTTTGGGGGAGAGTATGTAGATCCATCAGTGGTTCTCTGCAGAGAGGGACAACATGTATACTCAAATCTGAAAACACCCTTACTCGTAAAGATAACTTCCCACTTTCTAGATGGATTCTTACAGCATAGAAAGCTTATAAAGAATAAGTTCGTATGGAAGCAAGCTATCCAAATGATAAAAAAATTTTCAAACGATCCTGATGTTAAAGATTTTACAGCTGTTAAAAGAGGGAAGATCATAAATGTTGAGTCTGATGTCGTGGTTGTTGGTGGAGGTTTGGCAGGATTAACTGCAGCTGACACTACGAGTAAGTTTGGTTTAAGAGTGGTATTGGTGGATGATTCTAGAGAGTTGGGAGGTAGAATGAGGTACGACTTTACCGATCCTCCAGGGGTAGACTTATCTAGAGGGTCTCTACTGGAGAGGCTCTTGAATAATATCGGTATTAGGGGTGTAAGGATATTAACAAAAACGATCTTTGCAGGTTTCTTCGAAGACCATGCTATAGCCTATTCCGAGGAAGAGAATATTCTCTACATACTTAAAGCGAAAGCATACATTCTAGCAACTGGAAAAGTAGATCTCCCATGTATTTTTAGAGGCAATGATCTTCCAGGAGTCATATCAGGTTCCACGGCACTAGAGATGATGAATTGGTATGGTGTTAAACCTGGAAGGAGTGGAGTTATCTTAGGCGCATCTGATTATAGTTTAAGAATAGCTCAACAATTGAAGCGTTTAGATATAGACTTGACGATATTAGACTCTTCAAAGACTTCTAATATCCTTTCCGGTCTAGAGAAGATTGGAGGATATATTCATAATGTCAGAGAGATTAAAGCTTTAGGTGACAGATCTGTAAAGAAAGTCAAGGTATTTCATGATGGTGGAGTCGATACCATAGACGTAGATTTCATCGTTTGCTCCGCTATCTCAAATCCAGACCTAAAGATCACAGGTCAACTATATCCCAAGACGATATTCATAGATGGGGTAGGTTTCGTTCCAGTTCACAGTAAACACATGGAAGTAAAGGATGGAGTATTCATAGCAGGGGGGTCAACAGGATCACCTTATGGTATTCTACATATTATGGAGGGGGAGATTGCTGGATTGGCTGCAGCTTCTAGGTCTGGTGTAAAAGGATTAGAAGAAGAATTATTCCAAAAGGTTGAGGGATATGATAAGAAGCTGTACGAGATGGGAGTTACATGGAAAGAAAAAATCTTCAAGACATTCTATGGGATGCCTTTAGAAGATTTTTCTGCAAATCATCTATCTCACATCTTTATAGAGAAGCCTAGTAGAGATGCATTCATATGCTTCTGCGAAGATATAACTACTAAAGACATAGCAAGGACCGTCTTCGAGAAAGGATATAGAATCTTAGAGCTGGTGAAGAGAAGTTTAGGAATCTGTACAGGTAGGTGTCAAGGAAGATTATGTATGGTGAATGCATCTCTCTATATATCCTATTTGACAGATTCAAAGCCGGACGATATCGGTTTAACTAGGATTAGAGCACCAGCCATCTCTATACCTTTATACATGCTGGGAGGCGAGGTGTAGAGATGAAGATCGCTGTAGTAGGTGGAGGAATAAGCGGGCTCTCCATAGCCTACAATCTAGCTTTGAGAAATGCTGGAGAGATACATGTATATGAAAAGAAGTGGATTACTTATGGATCGAGTACTAGGTCTGGAGCTAGATTCAGAGTACATTTCTGGAGAGAAGAAAATACAAAGTTTGCGATAGAATCGATTAAAAGGCTTGAGAAACTTGCGTCTAAGATGGCGTGGAATCCCATAATACATAGGGGAGGATATCTATGGTTACTCTCTAATGAATCCATGATTGATCAGTTTAAGAACGCCAATAATATGTGGGGTAGAATGGGTGTTCCAGGAATATTCCTAGATCCTGGAGAGCTTAGAGAAAGGTATCCCTATATCATGGTCGACGATATACTGTCTGCATTCTACGGTCCTCAGAATGGAAGCTATCATCACGATTACGTCTGCTTTGGATATCATTCTCTCGCTAAGTCTCTGGGAGTACAATTTCATGAGATGACATCTGTAGATGAAGTATTAGTTGTAGGAAATAGAGTAAGTCAGATAAAGACTGATAAAGGATTAACAAACATAGATGTAGTGGTACTAGCTACAGAGGCTTGGACGAATATTCTACTCGATAAACTTGGAATATCACTACCTACCGAGCCTTTGAGAAAAGAGGTCTGCCTCACCGAGCCATACCGTCATTTTATAGATCCCCTAATCATAGATACGGAATCCTCTGCATATGTTGGACAGACTCTTAAGGGAGAGATCCTGGGATCTATAGATTACCCTACTCAGAGAGGTTTACTAGATATTAATGTGAGGTTTGAGCTGATGTCTGCATGGGCTAGAGCGATATCGAAGAGGATACCTATTCTAAGAAATTGTAGGATTATGAGGACTTGGGCAGGATACTATATGATGTCACTTGATGAGAGCCACATTATGGGTAGAGACCCTGAATGGCCTGAGGGACTATTCGTAGCATATGGATACAGTGGACATGGATTTATGATGGCTCCACTTGTCGGAGAACTGTTAGCAGAAAACATACTGACTGGGAGAATAGATGATCTTATGAGACCCTTTCTACCGACAAGATTCAAAGAGAACAAGCTAATAAAAGAGAGAATGGTAATAGGATAAGAGTATTAGGTTTTCATCATTACCTTCTTAAAACATTGAGCCAACGTATCACAGTTTTGTCAATCCCAGCCTCTGCATTATATCCATAAGTTTCTCAATAAGCTCATTTACTCTTAAAACCTCTCTTATATTCCAGTAGACAAGTTTATCGGAGAGCATCTTCAAGGTTGATACTTCTCTCTTAATCTTTTCTAACTCTTCTTCACTTGCAACGGCTACAACTTTCTGGACGGTGGGATCTTGAGAGGCCCTAACTAGATTTAGTATCATCCCATCTATGCTACCCTTAATCTGAACCTCGAATACATACCTTAGCTCTCCTAGATTGCCTATCTTCGCCGACCATACCAAGTCTACTTTTGCACCGTACGTCAACGGAACCTCCTTAAATGCATCAAAACCTAATCCTCTTCCAATCCTCAGAAGCATATCAACAACTTCATCATGATCGAATACTTCTTCACCAGCATACTTTTCATCTTCCTCAACAAGCTCTAGAACATAGTATAAGAAGTAGTCTACATCCAGTAGGTCTGGATCTGTTAATCGTTCAGGATCTTTTAGGAGCATTACCAGTTCCTTTAAAATATCGATTATCGATACATATTCTTCTCCAGTCAATTTATTCACTCTAAATTTATCGATCTGTGTTAATCCAAGTTTCACCAATGCTTCTTTAACTCTCCTATTCCATATACAGTATTCTCTTGGGTTGAAGTAAGAGAGCATCTCCGTCATCATAGCTATGCCGATACCTTTAATATTCTTACGGAATTCATCAAACCTCGCAGCTAGATCTCTATCAGAATATAACAGTTCACCCAGATAATGTTTCAATCGTCCTATTCCTCCAGCACCCTCTATCCAATAATCTACTAAGTATTCTTTTTTAGTCCACCGTGTAAAAGCGTAGAGATTGTTGGCTAGTATAAGAAGACTGCTTTTATCGAATTTTTCTAAGCCCTCCCTGGAGAGTATCTTCTTAACTTCAGCTTCATGTCTTCTCCTCTCTTCTTCGAATCTTAGACCTTCATCCTTATTTCTAAAATCGAGGTAAGCTTTCTTATACCTTAATACATTCTCAACAAAATTTTGAGGTAGGCTCAAACAAACACCAAAAGAATAAACTTTGCTATTTTATAAAAATATTTGCTTCTTTAAGTTATCAGTGGTGCCTGTATTGCGAGAAGTATAAGTGCTAGTGTCAGAGGTGGAAATGAGGCTAATGCTCCTGCTTTTATCCATTCTCTCAAGGTTATATGTGCGAGCCTCTGTTTCTCAACTATCCCTATAGCAACTATGTTAGCTGTACTCCCTATTACGGTCAAGTTTCCAAGATAGGTTGAGCCGAAGAGAGCCGCCCACCAGATTGGAGCGATGTTGATTCCCAGAGTCGCCATCTCCTGTAGAACTGCTATCCAAAAAGCAACAGCTAGAATATTGTCCATGATCGCCGACATAAATCCGATGATATATCCAACTATAAAGAGAAATATTGTTGGATCCATCTCTGCTAGCAAGGCGATGTCTTTAGCTAATGAAGATGTTACACCTGTTAATTTTAGCGTTCCAACAGATGTGAAGAAGAGTAGGAAGAAGAGTATCGTCCACCAGTCAACCCTTCTCTCTACAAGTTCTCTCGCTTTAACATTCTCGATCAAGATCGTTACTGCTGCACCAACCATAGGCACTCCTAGGAGCATCGTATTTTTCGGAAGATTTAAAACCATTTCAATCTGAGTATGGAGGACCAGCCCACCTATAACTCCTAAGAATAGGGCCGCCGCCACAGGATCTATCTTCTTCTGTGAATCTATCTCTAGACCGTTCACAGTCGTTTTTACAATCATCTGAGTCTTCATCTTCTCTTCAACCTCCTTCAAATACGGCTTAAAGTAAATCATCATCAATCCCACTATCATCATTAATGCACAGATAGCTATCGGTGTAGACCATCTAAGAAAGTCTGAAAAACCGTATCCTGACTCGAACGCTATCATTACACCTACTGGGTTACCGATTACTGTAGCACTACTACCTATATTTGTTGCAAAGACCGTCATTAACATGAGTGGAACAAGTGAGACTTCAAGTCTATATGCAAGGTTCACCACTATACCCATCATGAATAATATCGATGTAACTTCATCAACCATGGCGGCGAAGACCGCGGAGAGAATCATTAAGAGAATGATCGTCCTATAAGGCTTATCTCCTGAATACTGCATAAGTTTATCGACAAGTATCTCGAAGAACCTTCTCTCCTCTAAGAAACCTATAACTATCATCATACAGATGAGGAAAACTACAACGTCTAAGTTAGCGTACTCTACGAAATATTTTAAATCTAATAAACCTGCTGCAAATAGTATGGATACACCGCCCAAGGCGAAGGCAAGTCTAAATCTCCAAAACATTATGGCCCCGGCAATTATTGATGAGAAAGCGGTTAAAGATAAAGACTGGTTTAGAGTGAACCCTACCATCTGCGAAGAAAAAAGGATGATTACTGGTATCGCTATGTAAGCTATAGTCTTCTTCATAAGTTCAAACATTATCGTCTCTCTATTAAATGTTTAATCTATCTTCGGCTTTGAGATTATCGTTAACAATCCATCCCTCTCATCAACGTATATCTCGTGATTAAGTTTTAGGAGTGTTCTGAAGACATTCTCCCATGGAAATTTATCTGGTTTAAGAACTCTTATAATCATGCCACCATACTCTGGTGCACATTCTCCCGAATCATCTATCAAAAGATCTATCACAATCTCAGGACAACAGATCGTATATTCCTTCCCACTTTTACTCTTAGTCTCCATCCCACCACTATCTCACACTATGATGATCTTAAAAGGATTTTCCTGTAAAAAATAAAGAGAATAATTATTATGTTTAAGGTAGAATTCGTGAAACTTACTATAACTTGCCCCGTTTAATTAGAAATAACATTGATGGAATGAATAAAAATATGAGATCTTCAAATCTGAACCGTTATACTATATAATAGGTTAGGATGATTCAATACCTCAAGATACCTCATTCTTCATGTACAGTATTCATCTCTAAATTTTATAAGATGAAAATCATTATAAGTATATTATAATCTGCTTTCTCTTAAGTATGAGAACTTGAAATTCACCTAGTCTATCCTAGCTCTTCTTTTCTCTTATCAAAGGCTCAAGCATCTTATGAAGCTCTTCACTAGAGACTACAGTGTATTTTCTAGTTTTCACCGGTATAGTTACTAAACGTGCAGTCCATCCTTCTTCCAGTTTGTCTACAGAGTTTACCAAAGCTTTCAAAGCCAATTGCACCGCATCATCTAAACTGATATTCGAATGATAATTACTTTCTAAATATTCTTTAACTCTATCTGCACCTCTACCGATCGCCCAGGCAGCATACTCTAGAACAAGTCCACTTGGTTCTGTGTAAAATACCCTTGGACCAGTCTTATCTACTCCACCGAAGAGTAGAGCTGCCCCGAAGGGTCTAACCCCAGCATGCTGAGTATATAGTTGCATAATATCTCCTATACGTTTGGCCACCGCTTCTACTGTCGGCTCCTCATCATATGAGAGTCTTAGGATTTGAGCATAGACTCTGGCGTTGTCTACGAGGACACGGGCATCTGAATTCAGGCCTGCTGATACTGTTCCAATATGCTCGTCTATCTGGAAGAGCTTCCAGGAGAAGTTGGGGTTCTGTAACCTTGTATGCATTCTTTCTTCAACTGTTAATACTACACCCTCAGAGCATAGAAGTGCTATAGCTGTTGATCCAGATCTGACAGTCTCTAAAGCATATTCGACTTGGTATAGCCTACCCTGAGGAGAAAAGACCGTTATCGCTCTATCATATGCGCCGGCAATCCCTAACGCAGCCAATCCTCTAATCCACCCACTTATACCATTAATCTTTACTTAATAAAATTTACTAATTTCTATACGATATGGTCATCATCTAATGTTAATTAGAACCTACTCTAAACACCATCCACAAAGCCCATAAATAATTGGATAATTGAGACATCTATCGATAATCTTCTAGAGAGTTATGGTATAGATATAAGTTTGAACATTAGATAATGTGTATGTCTCTTCTGTTAGAAAACAAAATCTAAATATTGGGGTGGAGACCATATCTTTAGATGGTCTCATGGTTTCTAATAATTGGTCTGCTGATGATATTGTTAGGATTTATAATGGTCCTCTTCTCTAGAATCTTGAAAGATTCAGATACTAGAAGTGGAGGGATAGTTATAGTAGGACCTTTCCCTATAGTATTTGGAGGGAGAGGATTAAAACCGATACTCATCTTCATGGTTATAACATTATTCTTACTAGTTCTAACATTAACACTTGCAGGAGTTTTAGGATATGTATGAAGGGGGTTTACCAGAGACTTATAGAAGCATGCTGTTTTTCACAGGGATATTTTTAATATTCTTAGGATTGATTATAGCTCTCCTAGGACTGATCACATCAACAGATATAAGGTCGGGTGGTTTAATCTTAATCGGGCCAATACCTTTCTTCTTCTACTTAGAAGATCCATCTATAGCTATCTTAATAATCCTAATCTCATTTTTACTTATCTTCACTTTCATCACCTACATGGTCTTTAGAAAGAGATAATAATGAAATGAAAAATCATTATATAGTGAGCTATAAGAGTCTATATGAAAGGTGGAGGGTTTGCGATTCTGCAGAGAATGTGGGTCGAAACTATTCTATGACAGAAACCTAAAAGAGTATGTATGCAGAAGCTGTGGCCTAACATATAGTTTTCAGGACCTAATAGTTGAGGCCGAGAAGAACACTGTAGAAAATAGATCCAAGAGAGATGAGAAGAAGATTAGAAAAGAGTATCTAGAGTGGTGGTTATCAAAAAAGTAAGTGGTGGTTTATGGAGATAGTATTATTCGTGGAAGGAGGTAAGCTGAGAGAATTAGAGGAGAGATTGTTTAGGGATGAAGTCGTCTCTAGAGCCAATATAATCCTTAGAGATTCTCGTCCATTTAGAGAAGGTGGATTCTATGTTAGAGTTCTAGGATCGGAAGAGCAATGCAATAGAGCAAGAAACTTGACCCAAGAAATAGCGGAAGAAGTATTGGATAAGGAGAGAGAAGAAGTCTTAAAAGTTATAAAGGAAGAAGATGAAAGAATGTTATCAGGCTTTTCAAGTATATTCAGGTAATCTACAGAAGATTTAAGCCTTAAATCAATATATGAGCTAAAGATATCTCATTAGATCTTCCATATCTAGCATAAGCCTAGACTAGAATAGGGGATTGATAGATGATATTGAAAACTTTAGACAGTTATGGAGAGAGAAAAATTCAAAATAAATCTTAAATAGAGTTCATTATGCATATCCAGTGAAGATTGAGTAGAAAGGTGGCTTCTCGAGGATGTACACCATCTTTATAGTAGGCACAGCGGGTTCAGGAAAATCAACTCTTGCAGGTGCCTTCAGCGATTGGTTGAGGAGCCAAGAGCAATCAACACTCCTAGTAAACCTAGATCCTGCAGCATTAACTACTCCTTACGAGGCTGATATTGATGTTAGAGAGATGGTAGATTACGAGAGGATCATGACAACTAAGAAGCTTGGGCCTAATGCTGCTCTAATAGCAACAGTTAGAGAGATAGTTAGACATATAGAAGAGCTGGCAGAAGAGGTAAACTCGCAGAGAGCCGACTTCATCTTGGTTGATACACCAGGTCAGCTTGAACTTTTTGCATATAGGAAAGAAGGTAGAATATTGACGAAATACATTGGTGGAGATAGGAAGATGATGTTCTTTCTCCTCGACCCTATGTTCTGTGCAGTTACTAGAAATTTCGTAGCCAGCATGTTCCTAGCCTCATCGGTATACTTGACATTTCAGCTCCCGATGATACAAGTCCTCAACAAGATCGATGCTGTCCCCAGAAAATTCATCGATAGGATCGATAGATGGAGCGATTCCCTAGAATCTCTAATAGTGGATATAGAGAATAGATCAAAAAAAGGCTTGATGTATCTCTCGAGAGATATAGCACAAGCAGTTCACTCTATCGCTTCCTGCATCCCCATAGTCCCAGTATCTTCTGTAACCATGGAGGGTTTCCCAGAGCTACACGCTATGGTTACGAATATTGTAAGTGAGGGAGAGATGGAGTTGAGGTGATATAATGAGCTTTGAAGAATTAGAGAATAGGCTTTATGAATTACGTGAGAGACTTAAGAAGTTAAATTTAGAGATAAGCAATAAGCAATCTGAGATAAATGACTATGAATTAAAGAGAGATAATATTCATGTTGAGATGAAGAAGTTTTCCGAGGAATTAAAAAAGCTTAAAGAAGAGCGGAAAGAATATTTCTCAAAGCTAGAAGAGATTAGAGAAGAACTAGAAAAGAAGAAGAATGAGCTTGAAGAGAAGAGGATAGAGTTTCTTAAGATAAGAGAAGAATTGAAGTCTCTAAGAAATGTTAGAGATGATGTCAAGGAGATTGAGAAGAAGCTTGAACAGCTGGATTGGATACTTCAGACGAAGCCACTTCCAAGAGATGATGAGAGGAGAATAAGTAGTGAAGTTGAAAAGATCCGTACAACCCTATCGCTCGCAAGGAAAAAACAAGAATATACATTAAAGATGGATGAGTTAAGTTTAGAGATCAAAAATATAAAAGAGGAGATTAAGAAACTTAGGGAAGAGATTGGGAAGACTAAGGAGGAGGCTTCTGCCAAGATATTAGAGCCAACTAATTTACTAAGAGGGAAGCTTAAAGAATTGAAGGATAAAGCTGACCAGTGGCATAATAAGTACATAGAAGCAAAGAAGAGACTTCAGATGCTTGAGGCAGAGAAGATCCTCTTAACCTCACAGATAATTGAACTCCAGAATACTATTAAAAAAATTAGGGAAGAAGAAGACCTTAAAAAGATTATGATAATTAAAGAAAGGCTCAAGAATGAGGCGAGAGCTAAGCTTAGTTCCAAGAAGAAGATATCTTTCGAAGAATTGAAGATTCTCATCGAGGATGATGAATGGGGTATCTCGTCATTCTAGATGTAAATCTCAAATTTAAAAACATAATATCAATACTGATCTAATTCTGGATATGAAAACTATCCAAAACATTATGAATAAGCTTACAAATATAGAAAACCTGTATGTTTCCATGTTAATGGCCAATAAACAGGTATTTTTAAAGATGAAAGGGGAATTTAAGAACATGTTTAGAATTTACCAGCTATCCATAGATATACTTAGGGTATTATATGTACCACGAATCTTCACACCGCTAGAACACTATTGTTCTATCTTGTCTGTGGACAGGCTGACATATTAAGAAATAGTTAAAATAAGGTTAACCATTACAAAGTTTATCTTAAACCAAGTCTAACTATAATTGGATAAGATAGATGTCTTTACCGCATAGAAGATTGCTGATACTCGTCGTAGATAGGGATAACGATATCAAGAGAAAGACAGGCATCTCTACACCGCTAATAGGTTTTGAAGAGAATCTTAAAGCAGCACAGTCGTTAGCATTACGCGATCCAGAAGATGCAGATGTAAATGCTATGTTTGGAGCGCTCAGAGTCTATAATGAGCTTGTTGAGAAGCTCGGTAAGGAGAACATTGAGGTAGCGACATTAGCAGGTGAAGAAAGTGAAGGAATAGAGGCTGATACAAAAATAATGCATGAACTAGAAGAAGTATTGAAGATTTTTCATGCTGATGGTGTCATATTTATAAGTGATGGTGTAACAGATGAATTCGTACTGCCAGTAGTATCCTCCCGTATACCTGTGATATCTGTTAAGAGACTAGTCGTAAGACAGAGTGAATCAGTAGAAAGAACCTGGCTGATACTAGGAAGATATCTTAGACTAGCATTCTCAGAACCCCGATATGCAAGAATTTTTCTCGGGATACCTGGATTAGTCTTTACAATCGTCGGCATACTATATCTATTGAATCTTGTATCCCTACCACTAATATTAACAGCTGTAGGCTTAATTCTTATCTTTAGAGGGTTTAACATAGACCAGAAGCTTACAGGTATCTATACTTGGTTCATAAACATATTTAGGATGCCGCCATACAAGCAGCTTAGAGCATTTGCAACATTCGTCTCGATAATCCTTATACTTTCAGGACTATACATCGGGTACATCTCAGTAATAAACACCATCACAACAATCTATCCTAATCCTCCTGACCCTACTCTTTATACTTGGTGGTGGATCGATAAGGTGCCACTCATATTTGGGGTCTTCTTAACTGGCGGCATAGACATAATCTCTGCAGCTATACTTATCTCCGTATCTTCAAGTACAGTATACTATGTATTCATTAGGGATCAGAAGTTCTGGAGAACTATAAGGTCCATTATCTTGGCGATATGGATGTGGGCGGTCTTTAAGAGGGCCGGTATTCTTATTGTTACAAGCATACTTGGACCTTTCGAAGAAACTCAGGTGATCTTATTGATTATAGTGGCGATATTAGGGATTGTAACTATGGCTATAACATTAACAGTAACGAGACATCTCAGTAGAAGATATTCGGAATATTTTAAATTAAGAAAGGATAAAATACCTATGGAATAGAATCCTAAGATTTAAAATTCTAAAAGATTAAAATAAGTTATAGATATATTGAGGAATCTTATATCGGAGAATAGAACGTATGAGTTTGCTTAAGTGGATCCTAAAAATTTTCGGCATATACAAGATTTACGAGAAATGGCTATACGATAATATCAAGAATGGAGAGATACCATCTCATATAGCCTTAATACTTGACGGAAATAGGAGATGGGCGCTTGGGAGAGGGTTTAATCCCTGGGAAGGTCATAGATTTGGTGCAGAGAAAGTAGATGAACTGCTTAATTGGTGTCTTGAATTAGGGGTAAAGATAGTAACTCTGTACGTCTTCTCAACAGAGAATTTCAACCGTTCAGAAAAGGAATTAAAAGAATTGTTTGAACTTCTAGATAAGAAGTCTAAACAATATCTTAAAGATGATAGGATCCATAAGAATAAAGTCAAGATTAAGGTTATTGGGAGGAAGGAGATGCTCCCTGAATCTGTTAGGAATAGCCTTCGAGAGCTTGAAGAGGCAACAGTAAACTACGATAAATTTTTTGTAAATATAGCTGTAGCGTATGGTGGTAGAGCGGAGATAGTTGATGCAGCACGTAGTATAGCTCAGAAGGTTTTAGAAGGAGTGCTAAGACCTGAAGATATAGATGAAAAACTGATCGAGAGGCATCTTTACACATCTGATCTTCCAAAGAATGATCCAGACCTAATAATTAGAACGTCGGGAGAAGAGAGGATAAGTAACTTCCTACTATGGCAGTGTGCATATAGTGAGTTGGTCTTTCTAGATGTATACTGGCCTGAATTTAGAAAGATAGACCTTATGCGTGCAATCAGAATATATCAGAAGAGACAGAGAAGGTTCGGAGCCTAGTATAAAGCAAACTCATATGATGAAGAAGTTAGCTTTGTTACTCCATCTCTACCTACTACTAGTGTATCCTCTAACCTTATACCGAATTTTTTCGGTAGGTAGACTCCTGGCTCAATAGTGATTACATTATTCTCTTGAAGTATCTCTTGACTTACTTGATTGATCCTAGGAGGCTCATGTACTTCTATCCCTATACCATGTCCAAGCCCATGTATGAAAAACTCACCGTAACCTTTAGAACCGATATACGTTCTAGCCGCTTCATCGATCGATGAAGCAAGAATCCATGATTTCGTATTCTCTTCAACCAAGTTCTTAGTCTCTAAGATGATGTTATATAGATTTAATTTTTCTTCGGGAGGATTCGATCCAATATAGTAGGTTCGGGTCATATCAGCACAGTATCCATTATAAGATGCACCGAGGTCTACAATTACTACATCTCCCTTCATAAATTGTCTATCACCATGTCCACCGTGAGGGAGGGATGATCTTGAGCTGGATGCGACGATTATGTCGAAGGCTGGTTTATCAGCTCCACTATTAATCATCTCCTCTAATACTTCAGCCTTAACCTCAGATTCTCTAACTCCTTCATTGATTATCTGTGATGCAAGATCCATGCAGTTAGAAGATATTTCTGCAGCTTTCTTTATCTTCTCCAACTCATCCATGTCTTTTATTGTTCTAAGTTTCCAAACTAAGTCTGGAGAAGGCTCGACTGCTTCTACATGTTCCGTAATCTTCAGATACTGTTCTACCTCAATTTTATCGAACCCAACTCTCCTTCTATACTCACTCGGCAACATCATAATAACATCGATGAGGGTTGATGTTATCTTGAGTCTATTAACTTCTACCTCATTAATACAGTAGGTCTGAGCTGCTTCGTAATCTATTGGATAAACATAGAGCTTAGGGATCCCACTTAAAGGAATGGTCAAGAAGCCTTGCCCCATAAACTGGGTGAAATAGAATATGTTTGCAGGAGAGGTTAAGATCAATAAAGAAAAGTTTAATTCTTCCATCAAGTCTTGGAGCCTACTTATTCTATCCATTTCAACCTTCCTTCTATGAGGAGCTTATTTAAATATTGTCCTAACACTTTCTATACGAAATCAAACTATATCCTTGAAATTTAAAAGTAAGACAACATGTTTCTCTTAGTATTAACATATATCCACTAAATTAGGATATATTAATTAATGATTAATAAAATAATCCAAATTATAGTAAAAGGATGGTTTATATAAAAAGGTTGACTATTCAAGGGTTTAAGTCCTTCAGCTCTAAGAGGACTACTATAGATCTTGAGAAGGGGCTAGTAGTTATAACAGGGCCAAATGGTGGAGGAAAATCTAACATTCTGGACGCTATAAGATTTGCACTAGGAGAATTAAGCGCACATAATCTCAGAGTGGGTAAGATGTCTGAGCTGATACATGATAACCAGCAGAATTCTGGAGCTAAAGTAACATTAACACTAGACAATTCGGAAAGGATACTGCCTATAGATTCTTCTGAAGTAACCATAACTAGAAGACTTGATAAGAGTGGAGAAAGCGAGTATATACTCAATGGTAAACAAGTATCTAGGGTTGAACTCTTGACCATCCTCTCTATGTCGAATATAAGACCCTCAGGCTTCAATATAGTCTCACAAGGTTCAGTTACATCTATAGCAGAGATGAGCGGTGTAGAGCTTAGGAGAATTTTAGAAGATATTTCAGGAATAGGAGAGTATGAGAGAAAGAAACAGGAGGCTGAAGAACAATTAAAGATCGCGGAGAAGAATATAGCTATAGCTAAGGCTGGAACAACAGAGGTTAAGTTGAGAGTAAACCAGCTTCAGAAAGAGAGAAACGAAGCATATAGAAAAAACCATGTAGAGAATCTTCTATCCATCATAAAATCCATCAAACTAAAGAATGTTCTAGACAGTTTGGAGTCAGAATTAAAAAGTCTAGACTTTGATTCTACTAGACTAGAAGAAGAGATTACGAATATCCAGAATACTAGAGCAAGATACTTAGAAGATCAGACCAGGATAGAGATGGAAAGACTCAATCTTTCCAGAGAGATATCAGAGCTAGATAGAAGATTGAAAGAGTTAGAGAAGATACGGGAAACAATCAGAGTTAGTGAGATCCATCTAACATCTGAAGAATCTACGATAAAAGAGAGATTAAGGAATATTGATCTCGAGATATCAGATCTAAGAGAACGTCTCAGAGAATCAATGGAACTGAAGGATTCATTGTCCCAGAAGATACAGAAAGAAAAGGTTAGATTCCTGACTCTAAAAGAATCCTTAACAAGATTAACCGATCAAACTAATGAATGTAAAAATCAACTAGAAAGCTTAAAGGCTAGATTAGATGAATTAGAGAAAGAATTAGACCGAGCAACATCCAAAAGGATGAGGTTAGAGAAGGAGATAGAGGTCAACAAGATTAAGATGGAGGAGATGAAGAATAAGATCACCAACATTGAAAAAAATTCTAATATAATAGTTATGGATATAATTAAAAGAAGTAGGGAGAGATTATTTCTAATAGAAAAGATAAAGAAATATTCTCTCGAACTAGAAAAGCTTCAGAGAGATCTAGAACTTTTAAACATCAAGCTAGATGAGGTGAATAGTGTTCTATCAAGAGTTATCGAAAACGAGAAGAACATGTCTGACTTATTACGTGAGATCGCTACTACCGGTATAAACCTTGGGAACGATCTAGATGAGAAAATTAAGAATTCTTTAAAGATGATAAAAGGCGTATATGGTTTCTTGGAGGAATGGATAGATTTCAAAGATGTAGATGCATGGGTGAGGTTAGAGTTAGGCAGTTCTGGATGGATACGATCTCTAGTCGTAGAAGACTGGAGAATCGGTGTCGAGTTAGCTAAAATCTTCTCTGAAGCTGGTCTAAGAATAAAGATAATACCTATAGAATCGGTTCCCATGAGAGGACATCTAAAGATTCAAGATGTAAAACCTAAGACAGATTGGGCCAAGAGAGTATTAGCACTCCTCCTCGACAACGTAACTTTCTGTAAAGAAGTCAAATCATTTGAAAAACCTAGAAGTAAGATGGTTTATCCAAGAGGGATCATATTATATCCAGATGGAAGAATAGAGGTTGACAATCTCACCGCTAGAAGAGACTCTAGAATCTTAGCAAATGAATATGAAGAATCTATAAGATCTATAAACCTGTTGAAAGACGTCATCAAAGAACTCCATGAGAGTATAAACAGAATACGTGAATGGAAGAGTGATTTATCAGAGAGAATAGTCAAAATCGATATGGAGAAGAGGGCTGCCGAAGAAGATCTAGGAAAAATTGTTAAGCATGTTGCCGAGAATTTCTTAAGATTTACGTTTCTGGATGTTGAGAAGATCCAGATCATAAGAGAATTTTCAAAGATAGAACAGAAAACAATCGAGTACATTAGAGAATTAGATGAATTTAAGCCTATAGATAAGATGGAGCATACACATCTAAGAGAAGAAAAAGAAAAATGTGAGGCAAAATTCTTAAATCTTTCATCTAAACGTAGTGAACTTGAAGTTGAGTTACGTGAATCTTCTAAGCTTTTTGAAGAGTATAATAGAGATTATGAGAGACTTATGAGACAGATAGAAAAGATTGAATCTAGGCTGAATGAAAAAATTGGTGAGAAGAGAAGTTTAGAAGAGAGGTTAGCAAAGATCCTAAATGATCATGAAAAGGTCTTTTCAGATTTAAGAGAATACAACGATGAGATTGAGAAGATCGTTAGCAGATTAGAAGCTGAGAAGACAAGGCTAGAAGAATCTACAATTAACATCTCAAAGATAAATGATAATTTAAGAGTTCTAGAAGCTAAGATTCAAGAAACTTCAAGTAGAAGACTGAGTATAGCTATTCGGAGAAGCCAGCTTGAGTCAGAGATAAGAAAAATAAGAGAAGAGCTTGACACGATTCAAGTATACGATTTTCCAATTATTCCAGTATCGATGATAGAAGAACTGGAGAGATCATTAAATGAGGAACTAAAAAGCTTGGAGAAGATCAATCAGCTGGCTCCACAGCAGTATGAAGAGATAATCGAGAACTATAAGTTAAGATCGTCGAGGATAAGAGAACTTGAAGAAGAGAGAGCTGAGATATTGAGGTTTATCAACTGGCTTGAAGAAGAGAAGAAAAAAACATTCATGAATACTTTCAATAAAGTTTCAGATAGCTTTGAGAGGTTCTTCTCAATACTAACCGGTGGTCAAGCCTGGCTTAAACTCGAAGATTTAGAGAACCCTCTAAATGGTGGGGTTGAGATGATCTTAAGATTTCCAGGTAAATCTCCTCGCTCATCCAAGAGTGCTAGCGGAGGAGAGAAGTCGGTAGCTGCAGTATCACTCTTACTAGCACTTCAAGGGTTGACCCCTGCAGACTTCTACATATTTGATGAGGTTGACGCCCACATGGATATCCAGTACAGCACTAAACTTGCAGAGCTGTTTAGCGAGATGTCTAAGAAGACTCAGATAATCGTGATAACTCTAAAAGATGTTATAGCCGAGAAAGCAGACCAATTGATTGGGGTCTACGTCAGAAATGGTGAGTCTAGAATTGTAAAAACAAAGATTGAGGAGGTTCTAGAAAATGTCTGAAAAATCATTAAATATCTGGAGTGATCCTAGATGGAAAGTATTATTTGATGTAACTAGATTGGGTAAGGTGAGAGCATGGGATATAAAGATCGCTGAGATTATTAGAGCATTCATGGAAGAACTTAGAAAACTCGAATCAGTAGATCTAAATCCATGTGGTGTTGCACTCTACTCTGCTGCGATAATTCATAGAATCAAGAGCGATAGATTACTTAAGGCAGATAATCCTAGCCAACCGAAAGAGAGACCCAACCTATTCGTTCCCCAACCTATAGACTTGCCTATCCCACCAGAGTTCATGATTATGACTATTGAAGAATTGGCTTCATCCTTGATGATTGCCTTATACCAGAAGATACAGAATAGGAATCCTCAAGAGAATATAGTACAAGAATTCTCAGAGTTTAGTCTCGAGGATTACCTAGTAAAGTTAGAGGAGAGAATAGAGGAATTCATCAAGACATTGAAGGAAATATTTGAAGAGTATGAGTTGATAGATCTAAAGGTCTTGGTTTTGGGGGTTGATAGGGTTGAGGCCGTCAGGAGATTTATACTCCTTCTAATAGCTGCTTCTAGAGGTTTAGTTGATATATTACAAGATGAAGAGAGTGGTAGAATTATGGTGAAGTGGATTGGCGGGTAAAGATTCTAGAGATGTCTTGCCTAGAATAGAGGCTCTACTATTTGCATCATCTAAACCCGTAGAGATGAGAGAACTTATGAGTATCTCTGGATTGAGAAAAAGAGAGAAGATATTTTCTGCTATAAAAGAGTTAAAGGAAAAGTATGGAGGAGATAAGAGTGCTGTCGAGCTAATAGAACTTCCAGGTGAGAGATTTTATCTAAGATTGAAAAAAGATTACTATGATTTAGTTAAAAAGTATGTAAAGAGACCTTTATTCGGGAAGGGTATAATGAGGACTTTGTCATTCATAGCATATCATCAGCCTATAGAGCAGAGCAAAGTTGTCATGATTAGAGGTAACTCGGCATATAAGCATATAAAGACCTTGCTGGAGAAGGGTCTTCTAGAAGCTGAAGACAAAGGTAAGACGAAGATTGTAAAGACTACTCAGCTATTTGCAGACTATCTCGGAGTACCGAACAATCCAGCCAGCATAAAAAAGATTCTATCATCAAGGCTAGATACTATTAAAGATATAGAGGAGAACACTAGAGCTGGCTCTAAAGAATAAGTGTAAGATATAAAGACTTTCAAGCTACTAAAACTCATATCATTAAATATAACTATCATCCCATAAGATTATGAATTAGATTGGTCCAGTGGCATTGGGATCTACATAAGAGGAAGCCATCTGGGGGAAGGAAAAGACCCTATAGGAAGAAGAGAAGACATGATAGAGGTAGTGATCCAACTTTAACATTGATCGGGGAGAGAAAGGTCAAGGTTAAGAGGGTTAGAGGTGGAGGTATAAAATACGCTCTGACCTCAGACCAGTATGCAAATATCTATAACTCAGAGACGGGTAAGACTCAGAGAGCAAAGATCCTTAGAGTAGTCTCGAATAAGGCGAATAGAGATTATGAAAGGAGAGGGGTTATAACCAAGGGTTCAATAATAGAGACTGAGATCGGTAAAGCCATAGTAACTTCTAGACCTGGTCAAGATGGGGTGATCAACGCTATACTACTAGAAAGGGAGAAGAGTTAACATGATAAAGAAGGATGGATACACGATTTGGCCAGTATACTTTGATAAGAATATCCCTAGATCTAGATGTAGACGGGTCAAACTAGATCTAGCGGTTAAGAATCCTTCGATAGAAGATATAGTTAAGGCTGCTGAGAGTCTCGGATGGGAAGTCAAGGTGGAGAAAGGCTCTTATCCATCTATGTGGTGGATCAAGACGGGTAAAGTATTGGTGAAACCGGACAAATCTATGAGTAAGAACTCTCTTATTAAGACGCTGGCCCAGAGACTTAAAGTACTCTCTAAATGAGTGAAAGTAAAACTTAAAGTTTTGATGGGAAAAGGGTTGCTTGTGGCCCGTAAGCCTAATCTATCGAGGCTAGGTACTTTATGGAAGACTGTAAATAGAAGTCTAGTGATAGAATGTGAGAAAACACCTAGAATTGGTTCAAAGATATATGACAAATCATTAAGAGAGGTAGGTATTGTCGTGAATGTTTTCGGACCGATCTCACAACCATTCGCAGAGATAAGAGTAATGAACAATTTGAAGTATCCTATTGGAGAAGTCTTCTATATAATGGAAAGGGTTAAGAAATGAATGATCCAAGATTTTGTATACATTGTAAAAAAGATATCTTGGTAGAAGATGAAATAGGTGGAGAGGTGGTCTGCCCAAATTGTGGCCACGTGATTATAGATAAGGTCTTAGATAGAGGACCTGAATGGAGGGTATACGGCTCAGTAGATGATAGTAGAGAGAGGGTTGGAGCCCCCCTAACATACTTGATCCATGATATGGGGCTATCAACCATAGTATCAGAAGAAAAAGATGAAGTAAACAGTATCTCTAAGATCTTAAAGAAGAATATCTTTCAAAGCGGTGATAGAATATTGATAAAGACATTGTCCATGATACACAATCTTTCTTCAAAGACTGGGTTACCAGATAATGTTGAAGAAAATGCTGCACTAATCGTTAGGCGTGCTTGGAGAAGAGGTATGAATTTTGGAAGAAGGTATAAGGCAGTGGCCGCTGCATCACTCTATGCTTCATGTAAGATGTTCTCAATACCTAGAACTATGGAAGACTTCGCAAATATTTATGGTGTGAGTAGGAGAGCTCTCTGGAACGCTTATAGAAGTTTGAATGAGATAGTAAAGCTGAAGAAGGAGGTTTCAGAGATCGATACCGTAATATCTAAGATCGTTAATCGACTGAGGTTGAGAGGCGATGTAGAGAGGCTTGCAGTAGAGATTATTAAAACTGTGAGAGAATTCCGATTGGTAGACGGTAGAAAACCAGAAAGTCTAGCAGCAGCATCAGTCTATATAGCTGCTAGAAGATTGGGGTTTAGACTAAGCCAGAGAAGATTAGCGGATATTGCTTCTATAACTGAGGGGACACTTAGAAATAGATATAAAGAACTATTGAAGGTTCTGGATGGCAAGATCTAGATCTCTTCTAATTAAGTAGTGGTGAATGTACCTATACCGAATAGGACTGGATGATGCTGTCTACAGCTAAATTCAACTTATAAGGTTTATAATCGGTCAATACATAAATAGACCCATATATCCATCTATAGATTGGTGTATTTTTTGCCTCAGAAAATAAGTAGGCTTGAAGAGAAAGCTATAAAGCTTCTTCTTAAATATGAAGATAGGGGGCTACTCCAATCTGAACTATGGCATAAACTAGGAGTAACTAGTAGGGAAGGTTCGAGAATAGCTATAAAGCTTGAGAAGAAGGGGATAGTCAGGAGAGTTAAAGAATTTGCTAAAGATAGATGGACTAGGAGGCTTGTCCCACTTATTAGGCAGGTAACCCTCGGACCGATAAAAGGTGCCCCATGCCCCTCCTGCATGTATAATAATGTATGTGGTAGGAGGGGAACGGTCTCTCCAAATACATGTATATGGATCGAGGAATGGGTCATCACCTCATACAAGACTTCGAGACCGGTAAAGAAGGGTGAAGCTATATTTACTTCTTAAAAGATTAGAGTATAGATTTTGGCATTACATTACGGGATGTACCATCTTTTATGTAGCTCTACTGAGAATTTGCCCGCACATATTATAGCAGATAGTCTACATGTTTACAATATTTCTCCTGGAAATCTTACTGTTTAAGTTTAAAGATTTGAACTTCATGAATTGAGATCCGGTAGGACAAGCCTATAAAGATAACCGGTCTTCTCTGAGTCAATATTTCTCAAATCTTCTCTTTTCCTATTAGATAGAGTTCTGAGCTGGTCTTCCTAGTAGCAGAGGGGATAAATCTCTTTACATAATTAAAAGATTTCTTGATCTCTTCTTCAAGAAGTTTTAATCTATCACATTCAAATCCTTTAAGCATTATCGATCCCCCTTTCTTAACTATATCCAAAGATATCTTATAGGCTCTCTCAGTAAGCTCCATCTGCTTCATCATATCTACTTCTCTAACTCCTGTGAATTTTGTCGAGGCATCAGAGACCAAGAGATCAGCCTGCCTACCATTCAACGCTTCCAATATCTCTGATACAATATTATCTTCAAAAATATCCGATTCAATTATGATTATATTCGGTTCATCAAATCTCTTAAATCTCTTAATATCTACAGCTACTACTAGACCTTCCAGTCCAGTCAATCTCGAAGCTACTTGAGCCATACCACCTGGCCATGCTCCCAGTTCAACAACTATCCCCCCACGTCTAATCAACCTAAACCTCTTATCTGCTTCAAGTAATTTATATGCAGCTCTAGATCGATAACCTTCAG
Organism: Candidatus Caldarchaeales archaeon; assembly: GCA_039630055.1. Taxonomy (GTDB): domain Archaea; phylum Thermoproteota; class Nitrososphaeria_A; order Caldarchaeales; family Wolframiiraptoraceae; genus Geocrenenecus. Next base: position 100,344 of record JBCNVN010000002.1, read on the forward strand.
TCTTTGCTTTTCTCCTATATACATCTCTCCGAGCCTCAATCAGCCAGTTCCTAGCCAATCTCTACCCTATCTTCCATCAGATTATGGAGGATTTAAGATTGTCCATTGGGAAGAGAAGAAATTTTAAGCTGAGAGGGAGACGGTCTAAGGCATCTGGCCTTTATCAATCATTTCTCAAAGTAGATGTAAATATTTCTCTTATCGTCTCTATCGATGCATCAGTTTTGAAGGCGGCTCTATCTAGGTGGGTCAAAGTAGCCCTATACCCCATGTTATTTAATTCTTCTACTATTTTTCTTGGTTTGATAGGGTTTACCCTAAAAGTAGATGCGAGGAGATTGACAGGATAATAGCCTATGAGCGATGTATCCTCATGGACTATGTATTCGATAGTGCTGACTACCTCACTATAGAGATCTCTATCTTCATAGGAATATCTCAGCATCTTTTCAGCTAATTCTCTACTACATAGCTCTCCCAACCATAATGGACCTATCGAAGGGATCTCTAAAGAGCATCTACTACACCTACACACAGGAATATCTCCAACCCTAAACACATATATCGATAAACATCTTGAACAATAGGATAACCAGCCGATCGATTCGAGAAGCTTCTTAGCCTTCTCGATTCCTGGAGAGACCTTCACAAATACCCTAACATAATAGTCTTTAAGGAATGAGAAGACAGGTTCCGATGATAATCCTAGTCTGGAGGCTGTCCTAACGACAAAACCGGCAAGTATCCTTACGGCGACCTCTCTTAGAAAAGGGGTCTTAACAGGATATGAGTCATACTTCCTCAGACATGACCTCGGCTTAGCGCCTGTCAATGCAGATAAGTCTGTTGCAGTAACTCCTAGTACTGAGTTCTTTCCACATCCTCTGAGACCATTCTCTAGGAATCTTGAAGGCGACCCTGTAGGATCAATATCAACGTATCTGAATCTTGGTCTACCTCTACCACGAGCGGCTAACAGCTCATTTCCATCAATGTTAGAAGCTTCAAGAATCCCTTCTACATTATTTAGTTTCGCATTTATCTTTATCAATTCATATGCGTTACTCGATATATCATTTACTAGAGCATAATCTACCAATCCTGTCTCCAAGATCAGTCTGATACTCCTAACACCGGTGCCTGCAAGAGGTTCGCATATACTGATCTTCTCTCCCTCAAAGAAAGCTTTTAAGAATAGTACCGCCATATCCCTACTAGACCTGGAAGCTGGATTATAGAATACTGGCAGAGATGTAGGTGGATAATTCTTTTTCTCAGGTAACTTGGGGGCTAGGAAAACCGCCCTCCCCTCTCTTCTGAGCTCAACATCAAAACCAAGAAGTTTTCTATAGTCTTCGCTTATCTCCATATGTTCATCTCAAAATCGATCTAGGATTTGCTTTGATAAGTATTTTCTGAATACTGCTACTACTCCATAAGATCTAAATCGTCATCTAAGAAGGAGGTTATTGGTGCATCATGTGTGTAAAGATGGGATTATAATCCAGGTCTGTAATCATGAATTGAAAAAGAGTTAAATTTAATCTAAAAATCTATAGTTTTAGAAAGATATATGAGTGGAGATTATTTTGAGAAGGATATTAGAAGAGTTATTGATAAGATGGCTAGAGATCTCACGAGAATCATAGAGTCGACAATCTCATATGCTAAATCGCCTCTAGAATTGATTTATGGAGAATTTAGACGCCCATATTCAGAAACCTACACAACAGAAGATGAGATAGTAGTGGTTGTAGAGATGCCTGGAGCATCGAAGGAGATGATAGACTTGAAGATTGGAGAAGATTATGTTGAGGTTGAGGGAAGATTTGCAGAAGAGTTAACTAAGCAAGCTCCAAGATATACCATCTTCAAGGCGAAAGGATATAAGACGAGGATAATGCTTCCAAGGAAGGTTAGAGGAGAAGATGCTAAAGCTGTATATAGGGATGGTCTACTCATAGCCAAGATACCGATCGAGAAACCGAAAGGTATAACGGTGAAAATAGAATAATCAGAGAATCTCGTAATATTGCTGAAAAATGCTGCCATCATAATGTTTAACTCTAGATCCAGATTATCTCTATTAATATCCGTCTTGATCCATTGATAAGAAAAATTTTTCATATAGTTTATGGATAATAATATCGATGACTGAGTTATTATATCTAACTGATTGTTATCTTAAAAATTTTGAAGCTAGAGTTGTGGAAGTATTTAGCGATAGCATAGTTTTAGATAGGACAGCATTCTATCCTGAGGGAGGTGGTCAACCTAGCGATACAGGATGGATTGAGTGGGAAGACAAAAAGGCAGAGGTAAAACATGTTTACAAGAAAGATGATCTTGTACATCATACCTTGAGCGGCCCCTTTCCCGATAAAGATGTAATTGTTAGAGGATGGATAGATTGGGAGAGAAGATATAAGCATATGCGATATCATACCGCTCTTCACATAATTGCAGGAGTAGTCCATCATCTCTACAGTTCAACTATAACTGGAAGTCAGATAAGTGAAGATAAAGCAAGGATAGATTTTACTTTGGAAGATCTAAGTAGGGAGAGGGTGGAGAGGGTTGAACAAGAGGCGAATAAGATTGTTGAAGAAGGAAGACAAGTCACGATTAGGTTTATTAATAGGGAGACGTTGGTGGAAAACCCTCAGCTCATCCGGATAAAGCCAGAGCTTATACCAGATATGCCAGTCCTAAGAGTAATAGAGATTGAAGGGTTTGATGCTCAGCTCGATGGTGGAACTCATGTCTCAAATACTAGAGAGGTAGGCAAGATCAAGATTGTGAAGACTATCAATAAGGGAAAATTCAATAAGAGAATAGAGATAAATTTAGAGGAGATTTAGGGAGGGTTGTGATACGAAGATAGTAGCAGGCCCAGCATCTACAGAGATTGCTTCCAAGATCTCGAAGACAATGAATAAAAATCTAATCAATATCGATTATAAGCTCTTCCCTGATTCAGAAAACTATGTGAGAATACTTGAAGACGTTGAGGGAGAAGATGTAGTGTTAGTCCAAGGGATGCATCCACCGCAAGACAGACATATAGTTCAGATATGCCTGATAGTAGATTTATTACTAGACTTAGGAGCTAGGTCTGTTAAGCTTGTCTCACCCTACTTAGCATATACTAGACAAGATAAGAGATTTCTAAATGGAGAAGCTATAAGCTTTAGAACGATATTGAAGATGTTACGTGACATCGGTTTGGAAAAGATCTATACAGTTAACATACATTGCCCTTGGATTATTCCCGAATCACCCATACCAATAATAGATCTTAGGGGAGAGATACCTCTAGCTATGCATATTAAGAAAGATAGACTTGATAATCCTGTTGTAGTCTCTGTGGGGAAGAGGGGGCTAGAGATGGCAAGGATGGTTGCAGAAGCTCTCGGAGTAAATTATACCTCTGCCATCTCTGAGAGAGATAGACTCACAGGCAATGTTAGGGTAGAGCTCGATGGACTTCCAGGAAAGGAAGCAATAATAGTGGATGATATAATCAGTACTGGAGGAACAATGATCCAGCTGGTAAAGATCTTAAGAGAGAGGGGATTTAGAAAGATCTATGCAACGTGTATTCATGCACTACTCGTTGGAGATGCAGCAGAAAGAATATTCAACGCAGGAGCGGAGAGGATAATCTCGTCAGATACTATTCCAAACAAGTATGCAGATTTTAGTGTCGCCGAACTGATAGCGGAAGCATTGAAGAAAGATAATGAATAGGAGATTCTTCTTTCTATTATCAGGGTTTCATGAAGAACTGCCATTCGCTGAGTTACGTGCAACGTTCGATCTCCTTGACCCCGAATATAGAATAGTTGAGAGTAATGGTAGGGTTGTCATCGTAGAAACATCGTATAAGGTTGCTAACAAGATAGTTGAGAGAACAGCTTATACCAAATTATCCGCCATACTTCTCTCTGAAACATCTACAGATGAAAAAGAGATTACCTCATCATTCGATACCTCAGTTCTTAGAAATTTTCTGTCTCCAGACTCGAGAATAGCTGTTAGAGGTTTCTCATATGGAGGCGCGTCGATAGATAAAAACTATTTGGAAAAGAAGCTGGGGAGTAAGATAGTTGAGGAGATACCGTTCTTAAGAGTTGATTTGATGAACCCGGAATATATAATAGTCTTCATAGCTTCTCCTGAAAGAACCTATCTGGGAATTCTGGTAAATGTCAAGCCTAAGAAGTTCTTCTATCCTAGAGCAGCTGGTAGAAGACCTTTCTCCATCCCTCCAGCTATGCAGCCTGACCTTTCTAGATGTCTAATAAACTTGAGTAGGACTAGGTTGGGTGGAAGGATTCTTGACTCTTTCGCCGGGACAGGCGGGATAATGATCGAGGGGATATTGCTCGGATATGAAGTATACGGTGTCGAGTTGAAGAAGTGGATAGCTAAAGGAGCCTTGAAGAATCTTAAGCATTTCACACCATCACTAGAGAATATTATTGTAGGAGATGCTAGAAACCTGATGTTTAGAAGATGTTTTGATAGTATAGTTACAGATCCACCGTATGGAAGGTCTACAACCATTCCAGACAGATCTCTAATCAACCTCATTACTATCTTCTTCCAAAAATGTGGAGAATACTTGAAAGAGGGAGGATGCATAACCATCGTATCACCCGAAGGTATCCATATCGAAGATGTAGCCTCTTCAGCTGGATATTCTCTGAGAGAAGCATATAGGATAAGAGTACATAAAAACTTGACTAGGAGAATTACAATATTTTCTTAACATATCATGATAAGCTACTGTACACATAAGATTGTTATTTAAAGATTAGACAGCCTCTATTCTCTTTTTGCGATACTTCCAACTTAAAGTTTAGATTGTTTGATACTTTATTCGGGATCATATCTAGGGTATAATAGATAATTCGGGATATCTCAGGCTAAAGCATGTAGCAGAAGCTTATTTTAACATTACTTCTTCATCTTTAAACATTTTCTTACGTTTTCTCCTTACTCTAGGACTTAAACCTACGTGATCTAGATGGCTCATTATTTTTATTACCGACATATATATATCACTAGATTCTAGGTCATGTGAGGCAATATGAAAGATTTGAGAATAGGGAAAAAAGTGGAGATCAGGACTTATAGCATCTTCGTAGTGCTATGTCTTATCTTAAGTTTTGTCTCTTTTAATGATACTGCGGCTAGTGATAATTTTCCACTAATCTCATTGGATAACAGAACAAGAGACCCTCCTCAATATATAGTAAGAATAGAACAAGGCGTTGAACCAGAGCAATTCCAACAAGGATGCATTACATGTAGCTATGTGGGAGGATATGAGGACAATCCCTACGATGGCCGTAAAGCTGACGCACTTCGTGCAATATTTTCTTTCCCTAACACAGACCACTCAGCGATCCCTAACGGACAATATCTGAAGGGATGGGTTGAGTCAACAGTATTTACTAACCTCAATAGTCTAGATTATGGTTACCGAGTAGGAGTAGAGCTTAACAGAAATGAAATGATAGTCTGGGCTGAAGTCTGGAAATTTTGTGAGGGACTGCCTGGTACTCAGTGTGGTGGCACTTCAGCCAAGCTATTGTTAGGCATCGGTCGAGTAATAAGGGCATCTCCTTCCGATAAAATCGAAGTGAAGATGCAATGGGATAGCGCAGATGTAGTTGGCTTCTATTACAGGATCAACGGAGGCTCCTATGTTAGATTTGCAGAGTATCGCAGACCCCCTGAAGCTCAAAGCAAGTTTAATCTAGGCACGAAATGGAACTTCAATATAAGGATGTCTAAATACTTCCAGTTCTCGCTAGAAAGTCCTAGTAACATAAATACAGGAGGATGGAATATGTTGATAGAATACCCTTACTATTTGAACTCGGGAACATGGAGTTTAGTTAGCAAAGCGCGGGCTGTACATGGAGGAAGCTCATGGCTCGATGCCGTTTGGAGATGGGGATGTGATAATTACATTCGCGTCAATGCTCAGTACGCTAAGAACTCTAATATCGGGAAATACAAGATTAAGTTCTTCTATACTACTACGACGTTGCCGGATAACACTCTACTTTGGGACTAGATGCTAGGGTTGATCTCAGATGCGTCTCACGTTAGCAGCCATAGTTTACGGGATGGTTGCTTTTGCAAATGTATTGTGGATTTCTACTAGGTGGATAGCTGGGATCTTAAATGATTGGGATATTATCTTTGGTCTCCTCGGGGTTCTATGGGTAATGGCTACTGTAATGGAGGTTGTGTCCGAAGAGGTCCAGCACCCCATCGTAGCAGCAGTATCTCTCTTCAAGCTCTGGGCTATCTCTATAACGTTGTTCCATGAGCTTGACCTTACCGGATTCGGTACATATATGCCTATTAGACTACCCCCCAGCTTCTATGCCTATTACGGTCTTTTAGTCATAGCTTCTTATACAGCCTATAGAAAAGGTACAAGGCTCTCTCTTAACAATAAAATTCTTACAAAGCTGACCGTAGCCATATCCCTTATACTCTGGACTTTACACATATTCTTAGTGACTGTTATACCTATTCTTCATGGATATCAGCCTCCATTATGGATTCCAATATTTGGAGGGATTTTATCCATCATAGCCATCTGGCTAATAATTACAACAAAACCTCTATTCTCTAAACTGAAAGCTATTACATAGATGGGTCTAAGTTGTACGTAGATGTCTACTTGAACCTAGAGAATTCATGAACATATGATACTTCAAATAATTTTCCCATGATTCGATGAGTTCGTTAGGTCTTTAATGTTTTTAACATTTATAGAACCCTAATTAGGGAGATCATAGTATTCGATGAGCACATTAAAGTTAACATTTCTAGGAACCGGCGGTGGAACTCCAAGTATAAGTAGAGGTCTACCATCTATATCGATAAACTTTTCAGGCGAGCTCATACTATTAGATTGTGGAGAATCTACACAGAGGCAGATGATGAAGGCGGGTGTAGGCTTCAAGAGCAAATTCACAATATTTTTAACACATCTACATGGAGACCATGTTCTCGGTTTACCTGGATTGCTCTATACATTATCCATGCTCGATAGAAGTGATCCAATAATCATCTATGGACCTAAGGGTATAGAAGAATTCGTGGAAATGTTTAAGATAACTAGATATGGAAAGATAAAGTTTGAGGTTGAAGTAAGAAGAGTAAGAGAAGGAATAATCCATGAATCGAAAGATTATGTAGTGGAGGCTATCAAATCTAATCACACTCTCGAGTCTTTCTGTTATATGTTCAGAGAGAAAGATAGAGTAGGAAAGGTGAATGTAGAGTATCTTGAGAGCATAGGGTTACCACGTGGTCCACTATGGGGCAAACTCCAGAAAGGTGAGAAAGTAGAATGGATGGGTAGAGAGATAAAGCCCCAAGAAGCAGTTGGACCTCCTAGACCTGGTAGAAAGATAGTTTATACAGGAGACACTGTCCCAGAAGATAGGATAGTAGACTTTGCAAGAGGTGCTGACGTCTTGATACATGATTCAACATTTGATTCAAGTTTTGAGAAAGAGGCAGCTGAGCAAGGTCATTCAACTTCTGTTCAAGCTGCTGAGATCGCTAGGAGAGCTGGAGTTAAACGACTCTATCTATTCCATATAAGTCCGAGATATGAAAGAAACCCTGATAAACTATTACGTGAAGCAATCAAGATCTTTCCTGAAACATATCTTGCAGAAGATCTCTTAAGCTACCTTGTCCCATATTCCTTATAGTTCACATAATATTCTCTGTAGTTCTACTCTGTTAGCCACTCGATTATTTTATCTAGATCTTCAGCTTCAACCTCAACTTTTATTGGTGGTAAAGGAGATTCAATAAATGGTTCAGTAAAAGATGCTTGACCTGCGAATGCCGCTTGCTTATTCATGTAGAAGATGATCCTCCCATTCACGATAGATTGTTTAAGAATACTTTTCGCAGCAGCTCTTATCTTCCTCATCCTCAACATATTCTTCAGGTTTTCAAGAATAGATAAGTCATCACCTTCTCCGAGTACTATCTCCATATCGCCTAAAGCCTCGATTCTCAAACTGAGAGATGGAAATAGATTCTTAACCGCTATAATCACCCTATCTCTACTTTCAGTTGGATAGACCTCAGCCTCTACTCTAATCTTCAACAAGATTACCTCCAGATCTCAAAGATCTCTCCAAACCTCAAAACATTCCATCTCGTTAAAAAATGAAAAGTATTATAAAAATCGTTTCTTGGAGACCAATACTTTATCTTGAGACCCTGATATTTGTCCAGGTGCATATACTCTCATCCAGTCTCAATATCTCATAATAAATGGTTAACTCTACAGTCTTAAGAGATTATTGAAATAATGAATTTTGAAAGTTATTCTATATATTCTATCTAGCTTTCTGCCTCCCGCCGATCTTTAGAATTATCACTGAATCGATACTCTACTTTCCAGTATACTCTATCCTTGGTTCAATAATTGCTCCAATCATTCTTCCTTATCATCCTGATCCTTCACTAGGGTTAAAAAATTCCAGGTATATCTACAATTATATTTCTAGAGTTATTAAGAGGCTTCCTTTACACCATAGTTTTAAAATAGATAATAATTTTGTTAGAACCGGGTGATAAGTCTCTACAGATTTTTTTGACAACCTTACAATATTTTCTATGAGACTTCTCAAACTCGATACGTGTATCAACCGTGTTAAATAGATTTTCGATGATTTTTTTCCACTAATACCTTATGAAAAGCTACTTTAAAGATTAAGAAAGGCGAATCTGTATCTATAGTCAGGTCCTCAGACAACAGTAGATCAGCCCACTTATTAAACTCGTAAAGATAATTATGTAGAGACTTGTTTACTATGTCCATTCGGAGAGGATGTGAGAGATTGTTGGCATCAAGTATTATATCTTCTAATCACCTGGATGTAATACTCGGTTTTTCATACCTGGAAATTTTCATGTGCACAGAGTTTTAGAAAAAATATGATATTATCTCGTAAAAAAATTGATCTCTAAGCTTATAGCTCATCCATAAACATAAAGTATATAGATCTCTTAGAGGAGGTTGAGGATACCAAGGAAAAACTTAAAAATCGTAAACCATTCATCTAATATTAGGATGATGTATCTGACCAGGCTGACCTATACGGGATGATCGGGATCTTGAGCGCTGATCAAAACAATTGATTGAGATCATCTTCTATCATCTCTCTTCATCTCAATTCTCATGTATCCAATGTTTGGAAGACATTCTAAACCACCAGATTAATCTTCCACTATAGCTCTTAAACATGTGAAAAATCAGAGAATAATTAGAGATGATATAATCATCTGCATAGAATCTCTTAACGAGGTCGAAGAGAATATAAGGGGATTATTATCATATCTGGATCCCTTGTAGGAGATTGTATGAGATTATCCATGTTATCAGCCAGAGGGCTCCATATGTTCCAGAACCTGTAAGATATAGTTTTCTCCCTAAAGATTTTCTAGATTCTTCTCTGATCAGAATTCTTAGAATAACCGATGAGATTACGTAGACCGTTATCGCCGTGAATATGGCGATTAATGTGCTAAGTCTATCTATTCTGAGGATAGATGTTAGGAGCCCCAGTAGACATCCACCAACCGCTCTACCCCAATAGATCTTATCTTCAAGCTTCAACTCAGCATCATTTAAAGAATAAGGGTCAAGCCTTATTTAAGCTACTCGACTAGTGAAAAAATAAAATTTGAGCGATCTCTTAAAGGAAAATGAAAGATTTAATATTGTTGAAGAACATGTTCTTTGTAGGGTTGGACTCTTAATCCACTAACATATCGATGGTGATCGAGGTGGAGCTATCCTACATCGAACTTAAAAGATTGGTTGAAGAAGTTAAAGAAAGAATAGTAGACTCTAGGATTGAGAATGTTTACAATATGGAAGACGGCTCATTGATTCTAAAGCTCTGGAAGAGTGGTGAGAGATACGAGTTGAGAATAGTTCCAGGCAGATGCTTCTATCTAGTTAAAGGAGAATATAAGAAGCCTCAAACCCCTATCGAGCAAGTATTAAGATTTAGAAGAGTTTTGAATGGTTCGTCTATCAGAGAGCTTAGATTAATCGAGGGGGAGAGGATACTGGTATTTAATATTAAGAAAAATATAGGTGTGGAATACTTACTCGTATCGGAGCTTCTACCTAGAGGGACTATAATCCTTCTAGACAGCAATAGAAAGATAGTTGAAACTTTAGAGAAGCTTAAGATGCGTGACCGCAGAGTAGTTCCAGGGGAAGAGTATAAGCTTCCACCTAGCAGAAAGTCTATCTCAGACATCTCGGATATTGATAAATTCTTGGATTCTGTTGATAAGGATAGGAAGGTTGTTGTAGGACTAGCGATCGATGCTGGATTCGGAAGAAAGTATGCTGAAGAAATAGTCTCTATAGCCCAGGTCGAGAAAAATAGAAAGTTCTCAGATCTCTCGTCAATCGAGCTCGAGAAGATCAAAGATGCGATCATCAGAGTACAAGAGTATGTTAAGATAGGAAAACCAGTTGTCTTGGAATATGAAGATGGAAATGTTGAACCGTTACCATATCTTCTTGAATCTATTAAGAGGACAGGTGCAAGGATTAGAGAGATGATAGAATTCAATGAGGCTGTAAGACTATCATATGAGGCTAGTTTATTGCGGCAAATGCGTCGGGAGAGACTGGAAAAGGTCCAGCGAAGATTAGAGGAGCTTAATAAGGAGCTTGAAAATAAAAATAAAACCATTCAGAACCTTATCCAGATATCAGGTAAGAAGAAAGAATTGGCTAGATTGATATTAGCTCATGCTAATGAGATAGAAGAATTAAAGAACTCGGATCTTAGTCAAGAAAAGATTCTAGAAAACTTAACGATTAGAGTCGACAAATCTTCTAAAAAGATCTTGGTAGATTCTCCTATGGGAAGTATGAGTTTAAGACTTGACAAATCTATCGCAAGCCAAGCATCTGAGATGTTCGAAGAAGTTAAGAGTACAGAAAGTGCAATAAAGAGGTTACAGAGAGAAATATCAGATTTGGAAGATGAGATTAAGAAGGTTTCAGAGGAAGGTGTACCAGAGATGTATGGTGAGCTTCAGAGTATTACTCCTAAAATTATCGAAGATAGGAGGTCCTGGTATGAGAAGTATAGATGGTTCTATACATCGGAGGGTTTTCTAGCCGTAGCTGGGAAAGATGCCTCGAGCAACCATGCTCTGATAAAGAAGCATCTAGAAAAGAACGACCTAGTATTCCATGCAGAAGTTAAAGGCGCACCTATCCTTATCTTGAAAGATGGAGTAAGGTCTAATGAGCCTTCTAGAATCGAGGCAGCACAGTTTGCAGCATGTTATAGTAAAGCATGGAAGGAAGGGCTACAATATGTTTCCACATATTATGTTAAACCTGATCAGATATCCCTTACCCCTCCACCTGGCCATTACATCCCTAAGGGCGGGATCATAATAAAAGGTGAGAGAAAATATCTAACTGTTAATCTTGCGCTTGGAGTCGGTGTAAGTGATGACAAATTATTGTGGGGGCCATTCCAAACATTTTCAGGAAGAGTAGATAAGATTGTTAAGATAATCCCGGGGAAGAAGAATGCGAGAATAATTGCTGAAGAGATAGTGGACTATTTATTTAAAGAAATTGATAAAAACAAGAAGATTGAACTGGTTGAGAAGATAGTCCAGGTGATACCGTACGGGATGGGAGAGATCTCTCACTATAAGTAGAGTGAGCTTATGTATAGATTAAGTCAATAGTATTCAGGTAGTCTGAATCGATTCTACTATAAGACTTCCTCAGAAAATATTATAATATTAACGTATTAGCATATAATAAATCTTCTTGGGTTAAATCCCTCCAGTAACCATATTAAGTATGGGTTAAACTTTTAAACCCCAATGCTAATATTAACAATGTACTCAAGGGTTAGATGAAGTTGACCACATTAGCCGATGAGCTAAGGGTTAGAGATGTCATGTCAAGTCCTGTGATAGAAGGTAGTGAGGATGATACGGCTGAACAGATCGCTCATAAGATGGAGAAATACAATGTAGGATCGGTTGTCATCACTAGAAACGGTGAACCTATCGGCATTGTTACAAAAACCGACTTGGTGTTTAAGGTTGTCTCAAAAAATCTTAAACCCTCTGAGGTGAAGACAAGAGATATTATGTCCAGCCCGATCTACTCAATCGAGCCAGAAACATTGATAGAAGAAGCATTAAGGAGGATGAATATACTAAAGGTTAGTAGGCTTGTAGTAACCTATAAGAATAAATTGGCCGGTATAGTAAGCATTAAGGATATACTCCAAGTAACCCCGGAGATACTCGAGATCGTTAGAGAAAATATGAGGATAAGAGGTGTTACTCTATCTACTAGTAGAGAAGGATATGTTGAAGGATACTGTGATGAATGTGGAGAGTGGTCTGACATGCTATTGAATGTTGATGGAAGATACATATGCGAAGAATGCAGATTAGAATTGTCTAAAAGAAGAGTTGAAGAATGATGGGAAAAGATGACAGAAGCTTGAGATTCTTAGTAGATGCTATGCTTGGAAATCTTGTCTCATGGCTTAGAATACTTGGATATGATACATTATACTGGGATGGGGATGATGATAAATTAGTAGAGAGAGCAATTAGAGAGAATAGAATTATTTTAACAAAAGATAGAGAACTTTATACGTATGCAAAGAGAACGGGACTTGAAGCTTTCCTAGTAAATGAGAATGATGTAAAAGACATACTTTCAGAGATTAGTAAAAACTATAGAGTATGTTTAGATTTTGATCCTAAACAGACCAGGTGCCCAATATGCAATGGTGAACTTAAGATGAACGAGATTGGCTCGGGGAAACAGTGGACCTGTATAGTTTGCGGTAAACATTATTGGATAGGTAGCCATTTTAGAAATATTTCTAAGACACTTGAAGAAGCTAAAAAGAGAACTCAATCTATTCGATGAAAATCAATCAACATACCCTATTCTTAAAAGATTCAGCGTCCCGCAAACCATCATATTCCAAACCTTGATAGAAACATTATTTATTTCACTATATCTACTATTGAAGATTGTTTAAAGATTTCTTTTTAAAGTTCACTGAAAAACTAGATCCCCTATATACAATTTGTTTAGAATAATAATACTTAGACCACGAATACGTGGTAGTATCTAGTGTAATCAGAGACCTAGAGATTACAAAGTTAAGCTTATAAATATCTCTCAACAAAGTCTAGTTGTTGAAATATATTAAGAGAATTATTGAAGAGGCGGATGATCTTGGAAGAACGTCTTAGCTTGGAAGAAGGAAGGTATCTAGTAAAGCTTGCACGGCAAACTATCTACAACTATCTTAGAGGTGTCAAGAGCAGGGTTGAGCCTCCACAAAGTGAGAAGTTGAAAGAGAATCGTGGAGTCTTCGTTACATTATATCTTCATCCATTAAAAGAGCTGAGAGGATGTATAGGTTTCCCACTCCCATCTATGCCCTTGTATGAGGCGACTATTCAAGCAGCCATATCTTCAGCTGTGCATGATCCTAGATTCAAACCTCTAGAAATAGATGAACTAGACAACATAGTTATTGAGGTGAGTGTATTGACGCCGGCTGAAGAGATAGTATATAGAGATGGACGTGAACTTTTAGACAAGATAGTTATTGGAAGAGATGGATTGATTATAAGATCTGGTCCATTCTCTGGATTATTATTACCACAAGTGCCAGTCGAATACGGTTGGACAGTTGAAGAATATCTTATGCATCTATGCTTAAAGGCTGGATTAGAGTCTACCTACTGGCTAACGGGAAAACCTAAGATCTATAAATTTACAGCTCAGATATTCTCGGAAAGTGAGCCGAATGGGGAAGTTGTTGTAGAAAAAATTTTAACGAGAAAATCTTAAAAGAATCATGAATAGTAAAATGATAAGATGTATAGAATTCATCTTGGAGTATGCGGTATAGGTCTAGGACACTCAGCCCGCTCAGCCATTTTAGCTAAAGCGATAAAGGAGCAAGGATGGAGTCTAAGCATCTCTTCTTATGGTGAAGGTTTAGAATATCTGGAGAGACTTGGTCTAGATGTTTACAAGGTTCCAGCACTATCTTACGGGTTGCTAGTTGAAGGAAAGGTTAGTATAAAGATGACTATATTCAAAAATATTCTGTTGCCTATAAGAGTTGCGGAGCAGGTCTCCCATGAGATTGCATTAATAGATAGAGTAACAGACCTAGTTCTATCAGATACTCGAGCTTCAACCATCATAGCAGCCAAATTATTAGCTAAGCCTGTTATAACGATTCTAAACCAGTTTAATATTAAGATACTATACCCTAAGTATAGATGGATAATTCAAAGTCTTGAGGGGGCAGCGTATCTGGTCAGCTGGATATGGCTTAGAAGTGATAAGATACTAGTTGCAGACTATCCTCCACCTCTAACAATCTCGAAGAAGAACCTCATCTTCCCTGAAGACTTAGATTATGATAAGATTAGATATATCGGACCAATAATGAATGATTCTATATTCGATTATACCGATGTTAGATTATTAAAAAGAAAGTATGGGGTAGGCTTTGATGGTAAACCGGTAGTTTTGTTTAAAGCTACTGGACCCCTCTTTGAGAGGAGAATCCTCGTAAATAAGATTCTTCCAATCTTGAAGAGATTATCTAGAGAATTTGAAGTGGTGGTTACCTTGGGAGGGCTTAGCTCTCCTTCCAATGGCACAGATCTGAACATGAAGATCTATGAATGGGTTGAAGAACCGCTGGAACTTGCAAAGATAGCTGATGTAGTTATTACGAGGGCGGGTCAAACAACTTTGGCGAGTATTTTAGCTCTAGGTAAGCCGGTGCTTATGATTCCCATACCTGGACATGCTGAGCAGATATCGAACGCCGAGACTGTAGAAGAGATCGGTGCTGGAGTAATGTTAGATGAAGAAAGATTAAGCGAAGAAGCCTTGAGGAGGTATATCAACGATCTCTTAGACTTGAGACATTATTCTGAGAAGGCATCTCTCTACGCCTCTACATATAAAACATTAAATCCAGTTAAATCAGTCATAGAAGAAGTTAAGACAATTTTAGATAAATAAACTTAATGGGAAAAGTTTATCTCTTAATCCTCTACAATCTATTATGGCGAATAAATGAGTAGTCGGCCTAAAATAGATTTTTCTGTTACACCCAGCAAACTGATTGGGTTGCTCGATCTAATAAATAGTATGAATGGGAGGGTAGATATAGCTAGAATATCTATTATGTTGCAGACAGATGTAGATGTACTCCTACCAGTTATTGATCTGGGTGAGACCATAGGATTCTTAAAGGTTGTTGATGGAGATGCTGAATTAACAGAGGCTGGGAGAAGGTTTGTTAATGCATCATCATCGAAGAGAAAGCTGATGCTTAGAGAAGCGATCAAGAATATCGAACCATTCTCTACAGCTTTAAAATTAGCACAGAGAGATAATGAATTCTCGAAGGAAGAGTTATTCAATGAGCTTGATAAGATGAGATTCTTTGAAGAAGAATTTCCAGACATAGAACAGTTCCACTCATTTATCCTTGAATGGCTACTTTATACCGAGGCAATTCACTACAGTGGAGAAGATAAAAGATTCTTTAAAAAGAGGCATTAACACCGTTATAATATAAGAATGAAAGAAATATGGGAAACCCGTAAAAAATAATGATGCCAATCTAGTAAATGCTTTAGAACACCAAAGTTTATGGATCGTTAAATAAAAGATGGAAATGATTAGAGAGAATTTTTAGAAAGAAAATCTTAAATCGGTCGTCGGCATTGTTTTACTGAGGTGTTTTTTATGGTTAAAGCAAATGGTTATGCCAACTGTATAGCATGGGTCGATCTAACTGAAAAAAAGATCAGCTATCAGGAAGTTGATGAGGAAGAGGCTAGAAAGTTTATCGGCGGTAGAGGTCTTGGAGGAAGAATAGTCTTAAAATATGCGGTTGGTAAAGACCCCCTCTCACCTGAGAACGTTCTCGCGATAATGAATGGACCTCTTACAGGAACAGTTACCCCTATGAATGGACGAATAGTCGCAGTATCTAGATCTCCACTTACAGGGATATTTGGAGATAGTCATGCAGGTGGATGGGCTGGAGCAGCATTAAAATGGGCTGGATTCGATGGAGTGGTCTTGACCGGTGCAAGTGATAAACCAGTCTATCTTGTGGTAAAGAATAAGACTGTATCCATTGAGAATGCAAATGCTTTGTGGGGTAAGACAACCGAGGAGACCTATCTAATGCTGAAAGAAAAACATGGCAGAGATATCCAATTCTATGGAATAGGTCCTGCAGGAGAGAACCTGGTTAGATTCGCAAATATAATGCATTTTGGAGAGAGAGCTATGGGTAGAGCATCGGGCAGATGTGGTATGGGAGCCGTGATGGGGTCTAAGAAGGTTAAAGGGCTGGTAATAATAGGTGAAGAGAAAGATATGCCTAAACCGGCTAAACCAGAAGAATTCGAGAAAGCTAGAGAACAGGCTTTGAAGAAGATTATTGAGAGCCCTGTTACCGGACCTAAGAAGGGTGGATTATCTGTTTACGGAACCTCTGTACTCGTAAATCTTGTAAACGAGATAGGTGCATGGCCCACGAAAAATGCTAAGGATACAATGTTCGAGTATGCATACTATATCTCAGGAGAGAATCTAAGGGGGACGATACTAAAAGATACACCTACATGCCATGCATGTCCAGTAGCATGTAAGAGAGATTCCCAAGTCTTTGATGGAAAATTCAAGCACAAATCTGAAGGTCCAGAGTATGAATCTATCTGGGCTCTTGGAGCAATGATAGGTGTAGGACACATAGAAGCAGTATCATATCTAAACTATCTAGCTAACCTATATGGTATAGATACTATAGAACTCGGAAATACTTTGGCAGTAGCAGCAGAAGCATCTGAAAGAGGATTGATAAAAGAAACAGTAAAATGGGGTGATATAGATAAATTTATAGAACTTGTTAGAAGGCTCTCATACAGAGAAGGAGATCTAGGTAATGCATTAGCTGAAGGTGGAGCGAGAGCTGCTCAGATATTTGGAGATCCTAACATCTCGATGTCTGTTAAAGGTATGAGTATTCCTGCATATGATCCTAGAGGTCTTAAGGGATTCGCCGTTGCATACAGTACCTCACCGCGTGGTGCATGTCATCTAAGAGCATATACGCCTGCTTCAGAGATTCTTGGGATACCATATAAGACAGATCCATTATCGACTGAAGGCAAAGTAGACCTAGTAATGCTTCTAGAAAGATTATTCGCATTCACAGACAGTTTAGACATGTGTAAGTTCAGCACATTCGCATTAGGTCCTGAAGACTATGCTGCACTATATTCAACGTTTACTGGATTTGATGTATCAGCGGACGAGATTCTAAATATTGGTGAGAGGATTCTAACACAAGAGAGATACTTTAACCAACTTCATGGAATGTCCCGTAAAGATGATAGGCTTCCGAAGAGGTTTATGGAGGTGCCTTCGCCGAGCGGACCGTCTAAAGGTCATATAATAGATGAGGTGACTTTCAATAAGTTAATCGATGATTACTATCGGAAGCATGGATGGAACATGGATGGTACGGTACCTCAAGAACGTCTAATACAATTAGGAATAATCTGAAAAACCCTATTTCCTATTTTTTATCTTTCATAGATAGCTCAAGTATCAGCTTCTAGAACATGATGGACAGTTAGGGGACTTTGCTATAGACAATACAGAGAATTCTAGATCCAGTCCGTTGAATATTAGGATTCTTCCTGTAATTGTGCTTCCAGCACCCGTCAATATCTTTACCGTCTCAAGTGCTTCGAGAGAACCGATAACTCCTGGTAAGGGTCCTATGATAGGTGTAAATCCACTAGTAGGTGGAGGCTCAGGTATTAGACATCTCAAACATGGCCCCTTACCAGGTATAATCGTCATCAATCTTCCTTCAAAAGATTGGACAGCTCCATGGATGAAGGGCTTCTTGAACTCGATACACTTATCATTTATTAAAAGTCTAGTTTCAAAATTGTCAAGTCCATCCACCACCACATCTACATCTTCTATAAGTTCATCAACATTTTCTAGTGTAATTTTCTCAGGTATAGGCTCGACCAATATATCTGAGTTGAATGATCTAATCCTTTCAGCAGCGGCCTCAACCTTTCTTCTCCCTAAATCATTCTCAGAGTAAGGTATTTGACGGTTTAGATTGCTGAGCTCTAATACTCCATCATCTACCATACGGATATAGCCAACTCCTACTGCTGCTAGATATGTGGCGGCCACGCCTCCAAGCCCACCAATGCCTGCAACAAGTACTCTAGAGTTCTTTAGTTTAACCTGTCCCTCAACACCTATCTCGGGAATTCTAATCTGTCTATCATACCTCTCTAATTCTCTCTTACCTAGATTATATTTGAACAAACCGTTATAGATTACAATATTACCACAATTTAAAACATTCTTAAATCCAGTCTAAGAATAAAGCCTCAAAAATTTACGGAGCGGATACTACAAATCAGATTCATATTATCATATCTAATATTTATTTGGTGATTTTATGATATTAAAGTCGCCACCACAGATCTTGTTTTATATCTATATCTCATTGGTAGCATTTACTTCATACTGGTCTATCAGACTGATCTTTGGAGGAGTGCCGGTTAGTAATGTTTGGGTTGGATTCTTATTCTGCATCCCATGGATCATATTTTCATTCATGGAGAAGAGAAAGTATACTATCCACTATCTATTTGCGATAGTCTACTCAACATTCTTGTTACTACAGTCTTTAGTGGGATTAGAAGAAGACGTATTTCTAAGATCATGGGGAGAGCCACCTATAGAGATATTGGGTGATAATCTAGATGGGATAATTTATATAGGTCTGCTCTCGATATCTGGATACCTCAGTTATAGACGAGTTTTGATCGCTCCACCCAATATAAGCTTATTCACTAAGATGGTTGTAGCTATTCTATATGTATTTATCGGAGTTCTATATTCAATAGCGATAGAGCTTGCTTGCATTGTTGTATATATGAAATGCGTGACATATCATCACTTGCGATCCTATTCCTATCAATCGGAATCTATAATACATATTCAGCGATTCTAGGTTATTCAGATAGGAAACGGATTATGAAGGGCGAACATCTATAGACACTTACAATCCTGACCGATCCTCCTAGAACCATAACATTATCTAAACTCTCCAATATCTTCCTACAGATTCCCAGATATCTTAGGTTGAAAAATTTTCATGTTAAAATATCTTAGATATATGGTTATCCGCCAGCTACTGGAGGTATTAGAGCTATCTCATCCCCATCCTTGATAGGTGTAGATAGTCCATCGAGAAAGTCTATATCTCTGCCATTCACAAATATTTTAACAGTTTTTTTAAGTAGGCCATTATCATCTAAGACTTCACTGGTAAATCTTTCACCAAAAAGTTGGGAAAGCGTCTTCAGTAAAGACTGGATATTCGAATCTACTGGTAATTCGATTGAGATTCTTCCAGTCTCTCCCAGTGCTTCCCTAATAGTTGCAAAAGCTTTTATGACCACCTTTACCATTTATCGTCCCCTACTCAGAACATACTGTACACTCATCAACATTTATAAGAGGCTCAACATTCTTATGTAGCTCGCATAAGATGCCCTTTCTCCTCAAATCTATCAACATAAGATTAATCTTCCTAGTTATCTCTTTTGAATCAACATTATTTATAATCATATTAACAATCTCATCCACGTATTTTAGTACGGTAGGATTGTCTTCCCACTCTACCTTGAAACCTCTAACACCTCTAAGATAGTTACTGATAGCTGCCTGAGTTACGCCGACAGCTTCCGCAGCCTTCTCCTGCGTATAACCTTTCTCAAGTATCAGCTTTTTAGCTATGAATGATCTTATAGCTGGGAGAGCATACTTAGCCTCTATCTCAGAAGGAAGCTGCATACCGATAACACTATATGATGAGTCTTATATAAAATATTCGCTTCCAGTTAAACTTTTGTATTTAACAAGCGTTAAACTTTAACTATTTCTAGATTTAATCTTTCAAGCTCCTCAAGCAAGCTCTTCCTATTCTCAGAAGAGATACCCTTCCAATCGATCAATGCTATCCTAGGCTTCTCGACAGTCTTCTCTACAGCTTGCTTTATCATCTCTATATCTATTGGTAGAGCATACTTTGGACACATGTGTCCCACGATATACATATCGCTAGATACAAGCTTTGTGAATGTAGGTGCATAGTGTCCTCCCCCGAACCCAATAGCGGCCTTATCACCATTGAAGTCTACTTCAGCTGCAGCTCTAGATGCAGAGGCCACAACCTCTAACTCTCTTCTACCTATTTCCTGATCTCCTCCACCAGCTTCTATGAATATTGATGGAACATCTGTGAATGGACCATGATGAGTAACTTCAAGTCTTACATCCCATCCAGAGATACCTAAAGTATCTACTTCATCGATTAAGGTCTGTAGAGATTTCTTTAACATTTTAGCACTCGTCATAGAGAGAGTTCTAGGTCTTCCACCGTATAGTGCTTCTCCACTCCAGTTCCCCACCGGATGGGTCAAGAAGGCTCTAATACCCCTCTCAGATTTGTGAGAGGATGGGAAGATTAGTAAATCTGCTTTGAGCCTCTCGCCAATCATCTCAGCATAGATGTGTTTCTCATCTATGAAGACTATCTCTACCCCATTTCTAATATAAGTCGATCGGCCATTATCTTTGAATCCAAATGATTCTATCAAGATTTCTGCAACCTTGAGAGATATAGGGTCAGCTCTAGAGATAGCTATGACCCTCCTCATTAAGATTAAGATTATCTCTCTAGATAATAAATGATTTTTTATGAAACATGGATAGGTTTAAGCCATACCGATATGAGAAATCTGATGAAGCCATAGTCTTGGTAGAGATGCATCCGGGTAAGCTGTTCATGTACAAGTGGGTTGATAAACCATTGATCTGTCAGCAAGTTATCTTGAAGATTCTCAGAGCCATCGACAATAATGCAAGTGATGTTAAAGTCTCTCTCGACCTAGGATTAACACAAGAAAATTGCAAAATAGTTGAAGATCGAGTTATCATTAGAGATTCTTGTATAGAGTTGGAGAAGTTGGAAGAGCTGACGGGTAGAAGTCGAGACATATACCTAGTCGATAAAGACGAGCTTATTCCAGTCAGTATAGCTGGAGATCACTTCTATAAGCTAGTACTAGTTAAGTGGGGTCATCCACCAACTTTAGAGATAGATGGAATCCACATGCATAGGGTGAAGGATATCACTCCGGATATAGATACGAGGATGAAACTATCATTGATTGGAGACTTTAAATGCTGTAAGGTATTAGATACATGTACAGGGTTAGGCTATACTGCTATAGAATCTGTTAGGAGAGGAGCCTGCCAAGTGATCACATTCGAGATAGATGAGAACGTCCTCAAGATAGCTCATCTAAACCCTTGGTCTAAATGGTTAGAAGATAGTAGAATAAAGATCTTTAATGAAGATGTCTCTAAGGGTGTTGAGAGATATAGAGAATACTTCGATATAGTCATACATGATCCTCCAAGAATGTCTCTAGCTGGAGAATTGTATAGTCTAAGATTTTATCAGGAGTTATTTAGAGTCTTAAAAAGAGGTGGTAGATTAATCCACTATGTAGGGCAGCCTGGGATCCATAGTGGAAAGAAGATTTTGAAAGGAGTGATGGAGCGGATGAGGATGGCTGGATTCGATGTAAAATATGACCAGAATTCTAGATGTGTCTTTGCACTGAGAAAAGGATGAGTTTATCATGAGAATATTAAATAAGGATAAGTCTATGATTGCTCTGAATATCGTCTATGCTTGAAGGTTCAATAGAGATAAGAAGAAGTTAAATCCTATTCTATCTGGTTTGGATGGGCTTAGGAAGAGAAGGAGAACAAGTTAAAGATAGCAAGATAGGTCGGGGTATAAACGTGATAGGTCATGGAACCTGGATGGATAAAATAGCCAGTGAGCTGATCGAGCGGGAGAAGACCTTGAATAGAAGTCTAGATCTTATTAGGACTGAGAGCGGTATAGGAGCTTCGGGGATCCCACATGTAGGCAGCATGGCCGATGCTGTTAGAGCTTATGGAATATCTATGGCTTTGACTGAAATGGGATATAAGTCTGAGACGATAGCCTTCAGCGATGATATGGATGGTTTAAGAAGGGTGCCCTCGGGATTCCCGAGAGAGCTTCAAGAGTATCTACTCGTACCGGTCTCAAGCATCCCCGATGTCTTGGGATGCCACAAATCATTCGCAGAACATATGAGCAGTATTCTTAGAGAAGCACTGGATACTGCAGGTATAAAGTATTCTTTCAAGTCCGGTAGAGAGACATATGCTAGCGGAGTTCTATCAGAAGCAATCCATAAGATACTCTTAAATGCGGAGAAGATAGGGAAGACTATCTTCGAGTTGACTGGTCAAGAGAAATATCTAAAGATCTTACCATTCTTTGCAGTATGTAAGAATTGTGGAAGAATCTATACTACTCAATCTTATAGTTACGATTCTCAGAGAAGGCTTGTAAAGTATAGATGTACTGGTGTAGAGATTAAGGGCAGATGGTTTGATGGATGTGGCTATGAGGGAGAGGCAGATATAAGGAGAGATGATGGTAAACTTGCATGGAAGACAGAATTCGCAGCTAGGTGGAGCTATCTAGATATTAGATTTGAAGCATATGGTAAGGATATAGCAGACTCGGTGAAGGTAAATGACTGGGTATCGAGGAACATCTTAGGATATGAACCTCCCATGCATGTTAGATACGAGCTATTCTTGGATAGGTCTGGAAGAAAGATATCAAAGTCTGCTGGGAACGTATTCACTTCTCAAGATTGGTATAGGTATGGAACACCTCAAAGCCTCCTTCTACTCTTATTCAAAAGAGTTATAGGAACCAGAATAGTATCCTATGAGATTATACCGAAGATTATGGATGAGCTGGACCATCTTGAAGATATATACTATGGCAAGGTAAATATTGAGAACCCGATGGAGAGAGAAAAGCTGAAAGGATTATATCTCTATTCGCATCTTTTAAAGCCTCCAACCAAACCTTCATCCCACATCCCATACTCTCTCATAGTCGAGTTAACTATGATGGCTCCTGAAGATAATAGAGAGAAGTTCGTAGTTGAAAGACTTCAGAGATATGGTTACAAGATTGGAGAACAGGATTTGAGGAAGATCAAGCTTGCGATGAATTATGCTTTAGATTTCGGTTCGATTGTGAAGGAGCCGGTTGAACTATCTGGTAATGAGAGAGAGGCGATAAGAGAACTTATAAACGTTTTAAATTCTGCAGCATCTCCTAACGATGTCCAGAATATGGTATTCACGATTGCTAGAAAGCACAATATTGATCCACCGGAATTCTTTAAAAAACTCTATAGAGTATTTCTCGGTAGAGATTATGGTCCTAGACTAGGGCCATATCTGTGGGATATTGGAGTTGAGAGAGCAGTAAAGATACTTGAAGAATCGATCGCCTAAATATAAATTATCAATCTAGAACTTCTAAACTCTAAAGATCATGATTTCACTAGATCTAGAGTGATGGTATTGTACAGATGTGAAGGTTGGGATGTTTAAACCAGAATGCTTAAATACTCTTTGAAACCATAATACCCAACTAAATCGAGGAGTTTAGAATGGTGGAGAACCTAGTTAAGGTTGGAGATCTTACACCACGTTCCCGTGGTGTAAATCTTATTGCAAAGATCGTGAGTAAGACACCTGAGAGAGTTGTTAGGTCGCAGTACGATCAGACAGAGCATAGGCTGAGTGAATTATTAATAGCTGATGAGACTGGGGCTATAAGTCTAATCTTATGGGATGAAAAAGTAGATCAGGTAAATGAGGGAGATGTAGTGAAGATCGTTAATGGTTTCATTAAGCTCTTTAGAGGAAGGATGCAGTTAAACCTTGGAAGGTTTGGAACGATAGAGACCTCTAGTCAAAAGCTGGATCAGGTAAATATAGAGAATAATCTCTCGGAGAGAGAGGTCAGATATAGTGAAAGATATCCAAGAACGTCGAGACCGTCTAGATTTAGAAAACCTAGAAGCTGAAACTAGAAAGAATCAACTTTAGAAAAAATAGGAGATAAGTCTAACAATAGATAGCTGTAAATATATACGATTACATACGGAGAAGTTCTCAGATAACTTGCTCTATACATAATTGGGATAACCTATAAATCCAGCGGAGTAAATCTTTATTTGAGTCTAATTTTGACTGAAATAGAAGAGAAGAGGTTGGAGGAGGGACGGCCAGAAGAAAACTTTGAAATAGTAATAGCTGTTCCCGAGTCTGGAGTTGGTATAGATATTCCAAGAGATAAGATGAAGGCTTTGATAGACCTTCTCGACAGCCTTAAATGGAATAAGAAGATGCTCCTACGATATATTAGTATTGCATTAAGATTAAGGAGACTTGAGAAGGAATATGGTAAGAGCTTTACTATACTAGTTAAAGAATATGAAAAACTGAGTAGAGAAGAGGTTAAGACTAGATATTCAATTCAGCAACTTTTAGAGAAGAGAAAGAAGATTGAAGAAGATTTGAGGTTATACATGGACCAGTATAATATTACTTTGGATATTGTAAGGAAGGTGGCTAAGATCATTGAGGGCCTTAAAGAGCTAGGGCTAGATATAGAAGACCTAAATAAAGCCTTGAAGATAATGAAAGAGTTAAAGAACCATGGATACGATATAGAGAGAATATTATCTTCTATCTCTGATCATGAAAGCCTCTCTACAGAGAATGATAGATTAAGAAGACAGATCCAGGAGTCTAGAGAAGCCTTAGAGAAGATTATCTCAGAGAAGGAAGATCTAGAGAAGAAGTTGAGAGAAAGTTATGGTCTTGTTAGAGGTTTAGAAGACCTTAAGAATGAAGTTGAAAGGCTAACTGCCGAGAGGGAGAGAATCTTTCAACAGCTCTCACAGTATGAAAACAAGTTAGAAATGGTCAAGAAAGAATTGGAGATATTTACTGGTGGAAAACTCGAGATGGAAGAGCTGGATAGAGCTTTAAGCGAGAAGAAGATTGAGCTCGAAGATATTAGTAGGAGGGTTGAGGAGCTGAGAATAGAATTATCGGAACTCATCGTGGTAGAGAAATCTACCAGAGAGATAATATCTAAGCAGAAAGAACTTTCTAAAAGATTAGAGTTACTAGAGAAAGAAGTTCAAGAGAAGGAGAAGTATGGAGAACTGCTTGATGGAGAGATAGCTGCAGCGTACTCGATACTAAAACTACTTCAAGACCCGGAAGGTGGAGGTCTAGAAGACTTAGAGTCTTTGTCTCAGCATATTCAGAGGATGATCAAGATTAAGCGTGGTGAGACGATAGCTCAGAAACCTCTTGAACCTTACTTCTTAGAGAAGACTAGGAAGACATTAGTAGACTTGATAATGCCCTATGTTAAGAAAGATTTTGTCCCGAGATGGGTTTTCGAGAGGGTTGAGAGAGAGCTTAAAGCATTAAGCGAGAAGAGAGTCTTATTGGAAGAAGAGATTGCTTCACTTAAGAGAAGCATTGAGGCAAAGAGCAAGATTGAGGCATCCAGATCGGTTGAGAGAAAAGAAGAGGAGGCTCAGAAAATTTTAACAGCCATCTCAGAGGAGGGCATCATAAATGACCTAAAAACATTGATGGAAGGAAAGAAAGCTAGAATAACATGCATATACTGTGGAGAATATACTTTAACAAATCTTCCTAAAGATGAAGAACTTAAAGAGCTTGCTTCAAAGAATTGGAGGCTAAGGTTTAGATGTGGAAGATGTGGTAAAACTTATGATCTACCACCTGAAGCAATCCTCAAAAAGGTTAGAGGTGAGGCATAATATGTCCAAGGTTGAGAACCCGATAATAAACATGTTATTATGGAGGGTGAGAAAGCTTAGCGCTGAAGAAGTATTGCAGGTTCTAGCAATACTAGCATCCATAGAAGGTAAGGTATTCACTTTAACAGATGTAATCGAACTTTTGCCGAGAAGGATAGTTGAGAGCAGACATTTGAGAAGGTGTGTTGGAACCTTACTTCAGAATCTGGTAGAACTTGGATACTTATCAAAACCTAGTGAGAGGAAGTGGAGTAAGAATTATCAGAGCTTCAGCCACTTTCTCAATCACTTCATCTTAGAGCTTTCTTCTTTAGAGAAGGGTTTAAAGCCTCGGATCGAGAAGGAGAAGATTGTAAGCGTCTTGGAGAAGCCTCATCGAGCTTCACGACAATAGAGCCACTCCAATCTTCTGGAATCTCGATGAATCTCCACCCCTTGTTGAGAAATCTAACGGCTAGGATAGGTTTAGGCTTAATCTCTCCACCACATCTAGGACATCTAACTATGAACCTCTTAGAGAATTCTAGAAGCCTATCTACCTGTTCAGAGTTGAGCATAACATATTTCTTTCTACTAGATTTTACTTCTATTGCTAGAAGTGCTCCATCATCTACGGCGATTATATCTGGTTTAGCCATCTTTCCAGAGCCGCTTCCAGGAGTTCTAACGGCATAGAAACCATCACCTGCAGAGATAAAACGTTGAACTAGATAATATTCTCCTTCATAGCCTAGTCTCGCTTTATACTTTGTAGAAGTCGGAGATCTTGGATGCCTCGGCATATATGCTACAAATAGATAGAGGCTCATATTAAGCCTATTAGATAGATAGCTTGAAATATATAATCATAGATTATAAAGATACTAAAGTGTTAGTAGACTCGACGGCATAGGTTTCTCCAGGAATCATAATTCATTCTACAATTATCTATATAAGAATCTTCATTTTAGTTTTAGCCTATATAGAGACGATATAGTTTTTAGAAACATTTACAGCCATCTATCTATGCATCCTCCGAGGCCACTGATTAGAAGAAAGATTAAAGGCGTAGTGAGGCTTAGACCTGGTAGAGGCTTCTCCATAAATGAGATCAGAGAAGTCGGTTTAACGGTTAGAGAAGCTAGAAGATTAGGACTATATGTTGACGAGAATAGAAGAAGTAAGAGAGAAGAAAACATGAAGATTCTTATAGGTTACTTATCTACGGTTAGAGCATCGGAGGAGGGTGGGGATAAGTTTGAGTAAGGCTTGGAAGATTATTAAAGCTCATGAAAGATATAGGAGTATGACGTTGAACTTGATCCCGAGCGAGAACATATTAAGCTATACGGCATTAAAGGCTCTCTCCACAGACCTTGTTGGAAGATATGCTCTTAGACCTGAATATTATGGAGGGACTAGATATATTCATGAACTATGGAGTTATGCTGAAGACATTACTAGAAAACTTTTCAAAGTAGATTATGTAATGCTCGAGCCATTATCTGGACATGTCGCAGCGATCCTCGTCTCACATACATTTTCAAAGAATAAGAAGCTAGCAGCCCTACCTTCAGAGTTTGGAGGATATCCAGGATATGATAGATTCAAGATACCGGATCTTATAGGTGCGGAACTGGTCCAGCTACCTCCATCAAGAGAGTATTTGACCCCACTAGTTGATGAAGGTGTTAGGATAATAGAAGAACAGAAGCCGGATCTAGTGGTTCTCGGAGGAAGCTTGATCCTCTTCCCTCATCCTGTTAGAGAGTTTTCTGAGGCCGTTCAGAGATATGGTGGGATATTGGCTTATGACGCATCGCATGTACTAGGATTGATTGCTGGAGGAGTATTCCAAGATCCGGTAAGAGAGGGTGCAGACATAATGTATGCTTCAACACATAAAACGTTTCCTGGACCACAGGGAGCGATAATAATGACCAATAAATCTGAGATATATGAGAAGCTCTCAGGAAACATATTCCACAAAGTGGTAGATAATATTCATCTGAATAGATTGGCCTCATATACAGTTACAGTTGAAGAAATGTTGAAGTATGGTTCACGCTATGCGAAGAAGGTCGTTGAAAATGCAAAACATCTTGCTTATTCTTTGGATTCTCTAGGAGTATCGGTAAAAGCTAAAGATAGAGGTTACACTGAGAGCCATCAGATATTATTAGATATATCTGATGAGGAAGCTAGAGTTAGGATTAGAGATAGATTGGAAGAGTGTGGTATAGTTGCGGATGCAGGGGTTAGATTTGGCACTAATGAGGTTACCAGGAGGGGGATGGGTAAGAGAGAGATGGAGAAGATAGCTAAATTAATCTATAGAGCTATTGAAGGTGAAGACCCGAGGAAGGTGGGTAGAGATGTTAGAGAATTGGTTAGAAGGTTCAAAACCGTCAGATTCTGTTAAGCCATCGCCTACTTAGCTACTGTAAAGTCTTGACACTGCTTCATCCAATCCAAGTTCTATTAGCTTTTCTCTTGTCGGTCTTCCATTCCCATCCCATCCACGCTTCTTGTAATATGTTCTCAGCATCTCGATAAACTTCTCTCTAGAGAGCCTTACACCTTTTGTCGATCCTTCCGGTACAGGGTCTTCGAAGACTCTTTCAGGAAGCATATCATCAACCATAGATATATTCTTTCTAATTATGGCCATAACCCTAGTGAGGTTCCAGACTCTTTCACTCTTTCTTAATAGTTCATCTAAACTTACTTCTCTACCTGTTAAGGCAGAGTATGCTTCAGCGTAGAGCCTCGGGTCTACACCGAGTTCAACCCAGTAAAATCTACAGACTCCAAGCATATCATATAGTGGTCTCAGATGCTGTAGATAGATTACTCTATCAACCTTGTCTTCTCCATAGGATTCTCTCCCAACTTGTAGGTCGTAAGTTATGGCCCATGAACGATTATGATGTGCTCCTATATCACATGTTGCATAGCTTAGGGCCATGGCTGGTGCAGCTCTATGATCATATGCGCTTATCTCGAGACCCTTAACATGCATAGCAAATCTTTCAGATCCTCTACCCAATCTTTCTGATAAAATCTTCACTCCCTGGGCTGTTAATTCTCCGAACCCTTTCCTTTCAGCCGTTATCTCGATCAGCTTCCGGATAGATTCGATATCTCCCCACTCAACTCTAAACCCTAGATCTTCTTCTCTTATAATCCCCTTCTTGAAGCATTCTATTACAAATCCTATTACTGAACCCATGGATATCGTATCGACACCATAATCGTCACAGAGATAGTTTGCATACCCAATCTCTTCAATGTTTTTAAGACCTATGTTTGAGCCAAGCATGGCCGCTGTCTCATACTCTATACCGATCTCTCCCTTCTCGTTACCGATTCTGAATGGGACGACATGTTCACAAGGTATTATACAGTTGGAGCATGGTCTACTGTATAGCTTCAATTTCTCCATTGCTTCCCCACCTATTCTATCCGAGTACTCATATCTTGTCCTCTGGAAATTATATACTGGGAGAGCTTCAACATTGTTGGACCATTCTACTACGCTCATGGTCCCCTGTCTCCTCCAGATGTTATAGGCTGAGCTCTCCAAGACCTGTTTCTGAAATCTTCTAGCTACATCTCTAAGCCTCTCAATATCTGCAACCTTCACCTCGCCTGAACCTTTAACTACGATGGCCTTTATATTCTTGGAACCCATCACCGCTCCAATACCGGTTCTACCAGCTTGACCATGCCTATACTTTCTCCTATTCCAATCAACATTTATACAAGCATATCTTACCAGCTTCTCTCCTGCGATCCCTATGCTAGCTATAGAGCACTCTTCCCCATACTTTTCTCTCAGCTTCCTATCAGCCTCACTAGATCTCAACCCCCAGAGCTCTGGAGATTCAAAGATCTCTATTCTACCATCTTCGACATATATGTATGAGGGGTAAGGGGACCGGCCTCTAATTATCATGGAATCTATACCGGCTTTCCTAAGTCTAAACCCTATGAAACCGCCTACATTGCTATCCCCGTATATTCCTGTCTGCGGGCTTATTGCTGCAAAGGTAGTCTTCCCACCACTTTGGAAGATTGTCCCAGTGAGTGGGCCTGCCGCAACCACTAGAAGATTACTTGGATGGACTCCGTCAACTATCTTGTCTATCTCTTTGAATATGAAGTATGCTGCCCAACCTCTTCCACCGATGAACTCATATGCTAAGTGCTCATCTACATCTTTGAGTTCTATCTTATTCTTTTCCAGGTCTATCTCAGCGATCTTTCCATAACCATACATAAAAAAGATATGTTTGAAGGTTATAAAAAATCTTTCTTATCATTATTATGGAGAAACTTGATAGGATTACTTTAATGCTTCTCCGAGTCTTCTATCTACCTCTTCCCAGTTCACAATATTCCAGAACTTTTCAACATATTCCGCCCTATTGTTCTTGTAGTCTATATAATAGGCATGCTCGAAGACATCTAGCACAAATAGTATTCGGAACATTGGATAGACATTCGTATTATGCTTCTCTATCTGCATTGGTATAAGCCTATTCGTCTGTCTACAATAGGTTAACGTGGCCCATCCAGAACCTTCAGTGGTGAGAGCTATATCGGTGAGCTCTTTCTTAAACCTCTCAAAACTTCCATACTCTTTATCTATCCTATCTGCTAGTACTCCTCCAGGTCTCCCACCACCTTTTCCCGGTGGAGCCATGTTTCTCCAGTATAGAGAGTGAAGTAGATGACCGCCGATGTTAAATGATAATGCTTTCAGAGCTGCCCTCATATCTATATCCGCATTCTCTTTTCTTGCTTTATCCAATCTTTCTAGAATCTGGTTTGCACCAGTAACATAAGCTTGATGATGTTTCTGATGATGTATAGTTAGCTGTTGCTCTGAAATATAAGGCTCCAGTGCATTATAGTTATATGGTAGGTTTGGCAGACTGTATAATCCTAATTTTATCTCAGACATGTTATTAAAATTCTCTAAGAGGTTTAAATACTTTCCTCGATGACCTATAGGAGTGTATGCAAGCCTCTGCTCACGTGTAATATGTAATCTTTTCTTGGAGTATATGGAGCCTTACGACTCTGCTATTATCGATCCATGTCCTGATCGGTATCCCCGTAATCTTCACTATCTCATCTAACGCCTCACCTAGAGTACTAAACCTTCTCGGAGGATATCTTAAAGCTCTTCTACATATCTCTCGAAATCTCCAGACACCGAGCGGTACCCACCCCTCGAAGACCTCAGCGACCACGAGAGTTGAGGCCTGTCTTCTATCGTTACTAAGCTTCTCAAGCACTGGAAGTCTGAGCGCATGATAGGCTCCACCAACATTCTCAGGATATCTATCAATGTCTCCTGGAAGCTCTGAGTCAAAGTATATCTTTGTCTGTCCAAGCTTTCTCCAAACTTCAAAAACCTCGAAGCTCCACGGTCCCGGCATCATGAGCACGGTCACCCTATTATAGTGAGCATTATAACTATAAAGATGGTAATCTATTATCCAATCATTCTTTTTTACATTTTTTCTAAATCTTCTTCCTAATACATCGTCTACTGCAGTTATGCTCCATTCTGTTGGAACTATCTTTCTCCAAGGCTTCATTCCAAGTAATCCAACTGAGAGTAACCGTACAATACTATAATCGGGAAGACCATTTGAGTAGAGTTTTATTATTGCTTCACCAGCTTTAAGGTCTGTATCTGAAACTACATCTTCAACTACTTTCAATATGACCGGGTTCTCAGCAATATTTATCTTCTCTAAAGCTGCTACCGGTCCAGAAGGCGTAGCTCTTATCGAAAAGTTTGGATTTATATTAGGTTCTCTATCTAAGACCATCTCTAAACTAATCGGCTTACAGGCCATTGCCACCTCTTGAATATTTTGAAGTAACCTATCTGGGCTTCGAGCTTCATAGATTTTTACAGGCTTCTTACCATGAACGAGGCTCAGCCTCATAGATAGAATTTTTTCTAAAGGTATGTCTAACCATGCTTCATGCTTCTCAATAAGGCTCGTATCATCTATAAGGGGTGGAACGAGCGGTCCTAGGTTTACTTTTGGATAACCCCATGAACCTACTAGAGTAGATGGTGGAGAAGAACCATAAATTATCTTTGTCTTAGAGACCTTTAATAAAAGCTCCCTGACATCCTTCAAGTATGGACATCTCTCAAACTTACAGTTCTTGTAATCTCCTAAACATACTGGACAATCTATCCTACTCTCAACCTCTGATTCTCCACACCCACTCTTAGAGTAGTAGGATATTGTAGGCAAGACCCAGGATAATAGTGTAGAATCTTGTTTAATAATTTTATTAAGCTTCGATGAGCCTCTTATGAGAGAGATCTATCTATGATGTTGCCGCATAGGACATTTACATGGTTTATTCCTACACTGTGGGCATCCAACACCATACTTACTGAGAAATGCTTCTTCTAGATCTATCCCAGCTATATTGCAGAAGCTTAGGAGCCATGCAAGTAGATCTGAGACCTCGCTCTCAATCTGCTCATTATCATTCTTCAAGAATGCATCTACGACTTCACCTGCTTCCGTAATCATCCAGAGTAAAGTCTTCTCTAAACCTCTCTCTGAATCTCTATCAAGATAAGTCTCAGCTATAATCTTCTGTATATCTCTCAGATCCATATGGGAAAATACATATCCATCAAAGAAATAACTATTTCTCTAAGATGTCTTCTATTTGGGAAACCTATCCCCTTAATATTGAAGGTGGATTTGAGGCTAATGCTATTGAACCGTAAAGTACAACATCTTCTCCTAGTGGTGTAATTGTAATAATAGGTATCCTGTTAGGCGTGTATCTGTAGACTTGTTTCTTCACTGGATCTAGAATAAGCTCTGGATTGTTCAAGGTTATCGCACCTCCTACAGTTATTATCTCTGGATCATATACTGTATTTATATTTGCGAAGCCTATTGCATTTATCCTACCAATCTCTTCAATGATCTTGAGCGCATAAATGTCTCCAGATCTAGCTAGATTGAAAACTCTATCTGTAGTTAGGTTACCTTCACTTGTAAGCTTCTTATAAATCTCTCTGCAGAATTCTTCTGGACGACTATCTATAATATACTTTATGAATCTCGGCATGTTCCTTCCTGAGCAGTATGCTTCCCAGTGTCCAGTCCCTCCACAACCGCACAACATTCTTCCCTCGAGATCTACTACTATATGACCTATCTCTACAGCATTACCATCTTTCCCAAGAAGTAAGTGTCCATCAATGATCGCTCCACCACCTATACCTGTACTAAGAGTTATGTAGAAGATGTTCTCATAGTTTCTTCCTAGACCGAAGAACTTCTCTCCAAGTACAGCTGCCGTACAATCATTTAGAAGATACGTAGCCTTCTTAAATTTATCTTTCAATATCTCGACTATTGGAACATTCTTGAAGAAGACATTAGGTGGACTAAGTATAATGCCTTTCTTATAATCTATGGGACCTATCGAACCGATTCCTATTGAAGTAATCTTTGATAGATCTCCAGAAGTTAATTTCAGGATCATCTCTAATATCTGGGTTACAAAGGTTTCAGAAGACTCTCCTCTAGTTTTCTCTTCAATCTTCTTTACTATACCATGATGAAGGTCACCTATTCCAACTCTCACCTTGGTAGCGCCTATATCAATACCTATATGCATCTGATATCATCTCACTAGAAACATGATAGAGGTTTTTATAAAGAATGTTTTAGCAAATACTAAATAATTGTAGTAAGCTTTCTATCATGATGATTAAAAGTTTAGTTAGAGAGATTACATTATTCTTCATGGTATCGATAATCTTAGCTACTCTCATAGACTTTGTATTCTATTTCTTCGGAGGTCTTCAAGATAATTCTAGAGTATTGTTATGGGGTCTTCTAAGAATGTATACTCCTACAGTAGCTGTAGCGGTCGTTCAAGGTCTTCCAACTATTAAACGATACCTCCATTTCAACAAAAGAGTTATCTTGATATATCTTCTATCACCTTTAATCACTTATTTGGCAATCGGCATCTACTCTGCGTTCTCAATGATTTCTGGAATATTTTCAATCAGTCAATTAGAAGTTATAGCAGAGAAGATGTCTATAGATATCTATACGTTTATAGCACTTACATTTTTGAATACTTATATCAATGGTTTAACGATAAACACTCTATACGCTATAGGTGAAGAGATCGGGTGGAGAGGTTTCCTACTAGATAAACTAGGATCTACTGGGATGGGCTTCTTCAAGACTACGATCATTATTGGGATGCTCTGGGGTTTATGGCATTCCCCGGCAATATTGCTTCTCGGATACAATTATCCTGATAATAGAGTTTTAGGCATTCTGATATTCACGCTATTTACAATCTCCTGTACTGCACCATATATAATCTTTAGGAAGATCTCTTCAAGCATTCTTCCAGCAGCTTCTATGCACGGTTCTATGAATGCTATCTGGGGACTAACATTACTAGTAACGAGTATACCGAGAGAGCTGGGTGGTTTAGGAGCAATAGCCATTTTATCTTGGACTATAACCTCAATAATGATGTACCTAGTACTAAAACATAGGATGTAGATGGTCTATGCGAGATAGGTAATGTTTAACTGAACTAGAATCCATATTATAAGTATGTTGTTCTAGACTCTTCTCCCTCTCCTTCCACCCTTCTTTCTTACAGAATCATGAGGTATCGGTGTAACATCTTCAATCCTACCTATCATTACACCCGACCTAGCTATTGCTCTTATAGCAGCTTGAGTTCCTGGACCAGGGGTTCTAGCTTTTACCCCACCAGGCGCTCTAACCCTGATGTGAACAGCATTTATACCTTTTGATTTAGCGATCTCCATAACATAGGATGCTGCTCTAGTAGCTGCGTAAGGTGTAGGCTCAAGTCGGCCAGCATCTACAAACATTCCGCCAGATGCTCTAGCGATAGTCTCGGCTCCAGTTAAGTCGGTAACGTGGACCAATATATTGTTATAGCTAGCATATATGTGGACGATACCCCATTTCAATGTCTTCTTAGATGGTGGAGCAGCCTGCTTCATTGCTTCCGCTGATGTGGCCGTAGCCTCTGATCCACCTCTATCACTCATCAAGTTACACAGGCTGAATCTCTTATTTAAACATAAGTCTCTTAAGGATTATATTCTTAATCTCTTATTGAATTACTTATGGAATTTGCTGATGACCATTGTGATGTACATGTTTTATGATTTTAAACCTTTCAAGCACTCTCTTAACGCTCTCCTCACCAAGACTTTAGACATCTCTATTCTATATTCTGCAGATGCTCTAACATCCGAGATCGGCTTAACATCTTTAACTACTTGTAGAGATGCTTCATCTATATTTTCGATCGATGCTCTACGACCCTTCAAGTACTCTTCAACACTCTTAGACCTTATAGGGGTTGGAGCAACACTTCCAAGGGATACTATTACATCTTCTATTCTTTCATCATCTATCATTAGACCTGCGGCCACGCTTACTATACTTAGAATATGACCCATCCTTTTTCCCAGCTTAATAAAACTAAAACTCCATTCTCCGTCAAGCTTCGGGATAACTATCTCAGTCAATATCTCTCGACCTTCTATCACAGTCTCACCCGGTCCTCTAAAGAAGTCTTCAACCAGGATTTTTCTCTTATCTCTAATGCTAGTCAATACAAGGCTCGACTTGAGAGTTATTAGTGGTGGAACCGTGTCTGCTGCTGGAGAGGCATTACAGATGTTTCCTCCTATCGTGGCAATGTTTCTCACATGCCATGTACCGAATTCTTTCGCAGCTCTCCAGAGAGGTGGAGCCCACTTCTCAATTATCAAACTATTCTTTAATTCTTCAATAGTTGTTAGTGGCCCGATCTTGATAGAGTCTCTATCTTCACGAATATACTTTAGATCATTTATCCTAGAGATATCTACGATCTTTCGTATTTTTGTCTTACCGGATCTCATCTGGACGACCAGATCTGTTCCCCCTGAAAGGATCTTTGAGTCGGGGTTCATATCTAAGAATCGTAGTGCATCTTCCAGCTCTGTAAACATGTAATAATCTATCTTTGGGATCATTGGCGCCTCCTCCTACTTAGGTCTAGAAATAGCTTCTCAGAGGTGTATGGTATCTCTCTTGGACTTAGGCCTACTGCATGTTTTATCGCATTGGTTATAGCTGCGGGGATAGGTATAAGCGCCATCTCAGCCAGTCCCTTTGCACCGTATGGGCCGAATCTAAAGAGGTCTTCAACGAATATCGGCTCCTCTATCTCTGGCGTGTCTGCTATTGTGGGGACTAGATAATCGGTGAAGTTTGGATTTAGTATCCTGCCATCCTCCATCTTGACTTCTTCAGTCAATGTATATCCCATGCCTTGTATTATTGCTCCATGTATCTGGGTTATGGCCAGCTTCGGGTTGATTATCTTACCAGCACAGATTGCAGGCCATACCTTTAACACCCTTGTCAGACCGGTCTCTACATCTACCTCTACCTCGACAGCTACAACCATATAGCTGAATACTATATATGCGAATCCTTGACCCCTCTCTTCGTCGAACCTGCCTTTAGGTAGGTAGAAGTATCCTGTTGCAGCCATGTCTTCACCCTCTGCATAGCATCTCTTGACAGCCTCTTCCCAAGCGATCCTCATCTCAGGTTTATGTTTATTATAGACCCATCCATCTCTGAGTTCAATATCTTCGGAACCGCATCCGAGAAGTTTTGAGACCACTCTTTGAATCTTTCTCCTAATCTTCGTAGCGGCTATCGCTACCGCTGTTCCTCCGAGAGCGGTTCCTCTAGAACCATGTGTTGCTCCAGTGTCAGGAGCATCAGATATGCCTCCATGTAGGGTTATCTTTTCTAAGGGAACTCCCAGTATCTCAGCAGCTATCTGGATTAAGCCGGTGTGAGTCCCTTGACCTATCTCAACGATCCCTGTATAGATCGATATGCTTCCATCTTTTGCAACATTTATGTATGTGTTGCACCAATCTGGGACGCCCCTGCTCGTGCTGATACCATGCCATGCACATGCCAGCCCTATACCCTTGGCCTTACCATTTACGGTCTTACCATAACTCTTTCTCTTCTCAATCCATCCACATCTCTCAGCAGTCTTGATGAGTGCTTCACCAATACCGACACTATCTTCAAGTACTTGAGTCGTAGATATCTTGCTTCCAGGTCTTAAAATGTTCTTTAGTCTAAACTCTAGAGGATCTATACCTATCTTTTCAGCCAGCTCATCCATCTGTCTCTCAGCTGCAAACTGTATCTGGGGGTTTCCAAATCCTCTGAAGCTTCCCTGAAAAACCTTATTCGTATAGACAAGCATTCCTCTAACATCAACATTCGGTACCTCGTATGGTCCAGTAGCATGAACCGTCGCCCTCCAGAGAGTGAACGGGCCACGATTAGCATAAGCTCCAGCATCAAATATTATATCAACATCTACAACTGTTAGTTTTCCTTCCCTACTCGCTCCACTCCGATACTTTATAATAGCTGGATCCCGTTTACAGTGAGTTGTAAAACTATCTTCTCTACTATATGTTAGTAAGACAGGTCTATGGATCTTGTTTGCAGCTATAGCTGCTTGAGCACCGACTATCGGTCCCATATCATCTTTTCCACCGAACCCTCCACCTATAACAGGTTGGATAACTCTAATCTTGCTTTGAGGTACCCCCAATACTCTTGATATTATTAGTTGGGCGAGGTGGGGATACTGGCCGGGGAGAATAACAGTCATCCCACCATCTGATGGGATGGCTAGTGCACCTTCAGTCTCTAGGTAGGCATGGTCTTGATACCCGGTCCTATAAAGTCCCTCTACGATATAATCAGATTCTTGGAGAGCTTTTAAAGCATCTCCTTTTCTAACCCTCGTCCTCAAGACTATGTTGCTCCCATGCTCTTCATGTACTTTTATCTCATCCCGTATAGCTTCCAATGGATCTAATACAGCCTTCAGAGGCTTGATACCAACCTCAACCAGCTCCACCATCTCTTCAGTAGATCTAGGTTTAGATGAAACTATGAGGGCTACAGGTTCACCGTGGAATCTTACCTTCTTCTCAGCTAGTGCCGGCTGGTCAGGGATATAGTATCCTACCTGATTCACTCCTGGGATATCTTCACTCTTTACTAATGTTATATAGTCTGGGTGCTCTACCGCTCTACCAGGTCTTACGTATTCTAAGATCCCATGGGGAACATTGCTCTTCACAATCCTCGCATAGGCTAATCCTTCTATTAGATAGTCTTCAACATACTTTGATCTTCCTAAAACTTTCTCGAGAGCATCTATCCTCTTAACATCTCTTCCAACATATATGAACTCTTTAGCTTTAAGCCATTGATCAAGGATGGAATACTCATCTTTCTGTGATTCCAGTAAAGCTATAGAAGACATCTAACCGATAAGCTTAGATGGAGCTAATAAGTATTTTTATTTTCACACAGTCTATCGTGTCCTCATTATGTCTTCCTAGATCGATTATTCTAGAGATTTCTTGAGGATTCTTTAAAAAGAATAGATTCTATCAAGATTTATGATTAATCTTCCCTCTACAATACCATGCCTTTCCTAAATGCTTCTATGGCTTTATGAGCGTTCTTCCTCAAGACTATTCTGACAGCTTCCTCAATCTTATCCGCTGAAAGAATACTATCTATAGATATCAGCTTACCTAAGAGTATCATATTCGCTGATTGTTTAGCATTTATCTTCTCCGCTTCTCTCCGAGCCAAAACAATATGTATATTTCTAGTCTTCTCTCTAAGGATCTCTATCAATTCTTCAACTGGAGGATAATTCTCCCTCCCAACAATATGGAATATTGTTGGAACCGGTTCAGGGTCTAGGACTATCTTAGTGTCTGGTCCAACGTAAGGAGATGCACGAGCAGCCTCCAAAGGTTCTAAACCTATCAACGCATCTGCTGATCCCTTCTTTATGAGGGGACTATAGACTCTTCTCCCTATCTTTACATAACTCTGAACACTTCCACCTCTCTGAGCCATTCCAAGCGTCTCTCCTGTTCTCACATTTAACCCAGAATAAGCTGCAGCTGTAGCTATTATCCTTGAGAGGGTTAGTCCACCCTGTCCACCTACTCCTGCAATAACTATGGAATACTCACTTATTGTCATCTAAATCCTCCCAATCCTCTTAACTACAATAGCATTGTATGGGCAGACCTGCATACATAAAGTACATCCAGTACATTCAGACTCTATTATCCTTATCTTATTATCCACTAGATTTAAGGCTGGACAGCCTGTAAGCTTTGCACAAGCTAGACATCCAGTACACTTCTCTGGATCTACCCAGCATACCTGCTCAAGCCCAGAGCGTTTCGTAAGGACTGCACACTCACCTTTAGATATTATCACTCTCACACCATCCATCTTTAAATATTCTCTTACTTTCTCTGCAACCTCTCTATAATTATATGCGTTAACGATTGCCAAGTTCTCAACACCTAGTCCTCTTACTACAGATTCTAGATCCACTGGTTTGAGTTTTCTCCCACTGATGCTTAAACTGTATCCAGGGGTTGCTTGATGCCCTGTCATCGCTACCGTAGAGTTATCCATTATCACTACCAAAATGTCAACGTTCTTGTTTACTGCCTCTATAAGAGATGTTATACCTGAATGATAGAAGGTACTATCACCTATAACCGCTATTACCGGTTTCTGGTATCCAGTAATCTTCAACCCCATGGCCATCGATATACTTGCACCCATGCTATGCTCAGTCCATATGGCTTCGAAGGGAGGGTTAAGTCCTAGAGCATAGCATCCGATATCCCCCATCACCGGGACCTCCCCCCACCTATATCCTGCCCTAGATAATCCAGTCCTCAAACCCATGTAGGTTCCTATATGGGGGCAGCCTGGACAGAGTGGTGGTGGACGTCGAGGTAGAGAGATTTCTTCAGGGATAGGCTTACCGATTAGTAGATTCTCGATATCGTCTGGGGTAAGCTCTCCAGCTTTCTTGAATAGGCTTCCTCTTCCCCGTATCTCAATATCTAAACCTAGCTCATATGCTAATTCTTTTACCTTCATTTCAAGATATGGATCTATCTCTTCTACAATTATCAATTTCTCAACCGTCTTCATGAACTCTCCTATAATCTTCCTAGGTAGAGGATAGATTAAGCCAAGCTTCAATATCCTATAATTGTTCGAGAGACCATTCTCTTCTAAAACTTCAACTACATAGTTATAGGCTGCACCAGCACATATTATCCCATTACCGCTTGAACCCTCTATCCTATTAAATCTAAATTCTTCGGCCACGGACTCAACCTTCTCTAATGATTTAAGTAGTTCTTCATGTCTCTCCCTATTCCATAACATTACGGCTCTCAAGTATCTTTTAGGATTTTTAGAGAATGAAGGATTATAGTTTGGCTCTTTAAACTCTCCTATCTCTACATTGCCTACAGCATGGTTTACCCTAGTAGTAGTTCTTAAGATTATGGGGAGTTTCAGCCTCTCACTCAACTCAAACCCGAGAAAAGTATATTCATATGCTTCTTGAGGGCTCGAAGGCTCAATTA
The DNA here is from genome assembly GCA_039630055.1 of Candidatus Caldarchaeales archaeon. Taxonomy (GTDB): domain Archaea; phylum Thermoproteota; class Nitrososphaeria_A; order Caldarchaeales; family Wolframiiraptoraceae; genus Geocrenenecus. Next base: position 140,926 of record JBCNVN010000002.1, read on the forward strand.
CTGGAAGCTTAGCCAATTCTCCATACCATCTACTATCTTGCTCTGTCTGTGTAGTATGTGGTCCTGGATCATCTGCCACCAGTATAATCATCCCTGCTTCTACACCAGAGTAAGCAGCGGAAAGCAGAGGGTCTGATGCCACGTTTATCCCAGGACCCTTCATCGTGACCAGCGATCTTACGCCTGCTAATGCTGCTCCTAGACATACTTCAAATGCCACCCTCTCGTTTACAGCCCACTCCACATATGTCTTCTTGACAACCCCGGATCTAGCTAACTCTAGTAGAGTATCTATGACTTCACTGGAGGGTGTTCCAGGATATCCTGAGACTACCCCTACGCCTGCAGTAAGAGCGCCATAAGCTATAGCTTCATTACCCATTAACACGAGACTAGACTTACTATGCATATTCCAGAATATCTTTATTAAACTTCTTAATAAATCAGAAATTATGACAACTAGATTTTACATGTTTGACCGTTAAAGTCTATCTTCTCCGATTTAGGTTAAGAATTTCACTGAAATGTTGAAGGAGTAGGACCATATAATATATCCCATAATGGAAGAAGTATAAACTTAGAATGATC
>JBCNVN010000020.1:0-28152 GCA_039630055.1 Candidatus Caldarchaeales archaeon
GCTGGCACAACAACATAATCTCTGCTGATAGCTTCACCTATCATCTTTAAGTCGCCCCTCATCACACCTACGATTAAATTTGTTAGACTGGCTTGCTGTTTAACCATTAATCTTAGATCAATTTTTTCTGGAAGAAGGCTTCTAGCATACTCTGTCTTATTCTTAGGTAACTTAACCTTAGGTGTAACGAGAACTATGGAGAAATCTATCGATGGTTTTACATTAAATATTCTAGGTTTATCTACGTCTAGTATCATTGTGAAGCCACCGTATAGCGATGGAGCAACATTATCGAGATGGGGTGAGCCGCATGCAACCCTCTCACCTTCAGCAGCCAGCTTAACCAATACTTCCATCGGTAGAATATCTCCCAACAGCTTGTTCATACCATAGGTTGCTGCAGCTGCAGATGCTCCAGAGCTTCCAAGCCCAATACCTATAGGTATATTCTTGATTAACTTCATCTTAAATCCATGTTCTACTTCAGTATACTCTATTACTTTTAATGCAGATACAGATGCAGAGTTTTCTTCAGGTTTTAAAGCAATATCTACTCCAGTATTATTCACCACTTCAAGCTCGGCCACACCTTTTTCAGTCAACTCTATTCTAACTCTATCTCTGAAACCTTCTATAGCTAACCCTACTATATCGAATCCTGGACCGAGATTTGCAATCGTAGCTGGTGCAGATACTTCAATAACCTTCAAGTCTAGCAACATAGATTATTGGGTTATTGATAAATTTGAACTCTAAAGATTTGATAATGTTAATAATATCGTTAAAGGAGGATTCTATGGTATAATATGAGTAACGTAGATTATGATGTTATAGTAGTTGGTGCAGGAGTAGCAGGTTTATCAGCTGCACTATATACTTCTAGACAGAAGCTGAGAACACTCATAATCACTAAAGATGTTGGAGGACAACTAACCCTAACCTCGAATATTGAGAATTTTCCCAGCTACATGAGCATCTCTGGATACGATCTTGCATCTAAAATTTTACAACAAACACAACATTATGGGGTCGAGATATTTTTCGATGAAGTAGTTGAGTTACAAGATATTGGGGTGTTCATCTTGAAGACTCGCAGCGGATATGAGTTGACCTCAGAGGCGGTAATCTTGGCCTTTGGAAAGACTCCTAGAGAGATGAAGGTTCCAGGAGAAGAGAAACTTAAAGGAAAAGGTATAAGCTACTGTGCTATTTGTGATGCCCCATTATATAGGGGGAAGACCGTGGCCGTATATGGATGGGGGCCACAAGCTTTTGAAGCAGTCAACTTACTCTGTGAATACGATAATAAAGTGTATCTAATTCATAGAGGTAAGAGTAGGCTTGACCCTAAGAGTCTTCCAAGAAACTGTGGAGAAAGATTCGAAGAATTCTCTGAAACGATCATCAAAGAAGTTAAAGGTGAGGAGAAAGTAGACTCCATAGTCTTGGAGAGTTTAGCTGATAAGCGTACTTGGGAGCTGAGAGTAGAAGGCGTATTCGTCGAGCTTGGATACGAGACGAAAACAGATTGGATAAAAAATATCGTTCAACTAAATGAGAATGGAGAGATAGTGATAGACTCACTCTGCAATACTAGTAGGAAAGGAGTTTTCGCCGCTGGGGATATAACTAATATCCCCTATAAACAGGCTGTGATCTCAGCGGGTCAAGGAGCTATAGCAGCATTATCTGCATACAATTATATTCAAGAGAAGAGGGGAGGAGTAAAGATAAAATCCGATTGGAGAGAGCTTCTAAGAGAATAATTAGGATACTATACATAATACAATCTTAGATTGGGCTCTAACATCTTAATTCTATAGGATAATCATTTTTGTGGTTTACGTTAGTAGAGCCGCAATCCCGAAGATTATTATAACTAATAGAAAGCTTATCGTAAATATATTTAGTATTGGATAAGTTAATGGAAGTGTTAGTGCAATGTATAAAAAATATCCTGAGATGGCGATAACGATTAGGCAGAGAGCTTTCAAAAATATCTTGAAGAATCTTGAAGAACTTATACTCATTCCAGGGCGACCGAGATCAAGAAACACATGCATCTTATTAAACTTCAATAAAAATATTTGAGACTCAAGGATACTATAAGAATAATACATATTTATTAGAAGGTGTAGACATGCTTTTAAGAAAACAAAGAAATGTTTAATTATAACCCGAAACCAATTATAATCCAGCTCCAGAGGTAAGGAATCGATGGGATTCCAGAAAAACAGCATCACCAAATCCTTCTACTTCTTCTGGAGCTACTTCTATTTTGCCCTAGCATAAGCTAGGGCGCCGAAAAATTCTTCTCTATATCGGGGTGCTCTGGTTTGGTTAAGAATATAGTAGTTAAACTGGGTGGATCTGTCTTAAAAGATGTTTCGGCAATAGCAGATGCTGCAAACTGGGTTAGGAAGCTGGTTGAGAATGGTTACGGAGTGGTTGTCGTGGTCTCAGCATTGAAGGGAGTAACCGATGAGCTAATAAATACTGTGAAGAATTTATCGAAGAATCCTGAACCATCTTTGATAGATGAGATACTTGCGATGGGTGAGAGAACTAGTGTAAGACTTTTCGCTCTAGCATTGAGAGAACATGGGATAAACACTTTATTCATCGATCCAGCAGATGAAAAATGGCCAATAATAACAAATGATAAACATTTAGACGCTGAGCCAATCTATGAAGAAACAAGGAAGAAGGTAGAGGAGAAGCTGGTTCCTTTGATACGGGAAGGAGTGGTTCCCGTGATCTGTGGATTCGTAGGCATCACCCGTCAAGGTAAGATAACAACACTAGGTAGAGGTGGAAGTGATACTACTGCAGTTCTACTTGGAAGCTGTCTTGACTCAGAAGAGATAGTATTGGTAAAAGATGTTCCAGGAATATTCTCAGCGGATCCAGATATTGTTGAAGATGCAAGAATACTTGAGGAACTAGATTTTAAAGAAGTTCAAGCGCTGGTAAGAGGCGGGTCAAAAATAATTCATACAAAGGCTTTAAGATATTTAAATAGACGACTAAAACTAAGGATCGCAAGTTTAAAAGAATTATTAAGTGATAGAGGAACAATTATCAAAGGATATGATCCAGAGATAGAGGTTTATGCTCCTCCTATCAGGATAGTGATGGCCACAATAGTTGGTAAGCATTTAGACGGTGTGCAGATATATGAGAAACTGATAGAAAAGCTGAAAGATCGAGGTATAAGAATAATAGCTCTGACCAGCGAGGAACAATCTCTAATACTATACGTTGAAGAAAAAGATGGGATAATAGGTGACATTCATTCAAGCCTCGTCTCTACTGACTTGGGTAAAGCCATCAGCTTCTATCAAGACCTAGCGATGCTGGTGATCTCTGGTAGAATGCTCGAGACGAGTCCAGGTATAATATACAAAGTTACCAAACCACTTGCAGAAGCTGGTATAAACATCTATGGACTGCTAACCATAAGTTCATCGATAAGGCTAATAATATCTAGTGGAGATATCCAGAAGACTAAAGAGATGTTAATAAAGGAATTAGAGAAAAGTGAGGTGAAAGGATGAGAACTGTAAAGATTGGAGTACTTGGAGCGACGGGAATGGCTGGGGTAGAGTATGTAGAGCTACTTGCGAATCATCCATGGTTTAAGATATCCTGCCTTACTGGGAAGAAGAGCGTTGGAAAGAAGTATGGAGATGCAGTAAAAGCCTTGGTAAATGCTCCTAAAGAGATAGCAGATATAGAGATAGTTGAACCCGATCCGAAGAAGGTTGATGCCGATCTAGTCTTCTCCTCTCTACCTTCAGAGGTTGCAAGAGAGATAGAAACCAAATTTCTAGAACATGGTTTCCGGATCGTTAGCGAAACCTCAGCATATAGGATGGAGCTTGACGTCCCCTTGATAGTTCCAGAGATAAATCCAGAACATCTAGATCTAATAAAGATTCAGAGGAAGATTAGGGATGGATTCATAGTGACTACACCTAACTGTACTGCTGTAGGTCTTGCACTCTCACTCAAACCGATATTAGATAGTTTTGGGATTAGAAAGGTTGTCGTAGCAACTTATCAAGCGGTTACAGGTGCAGGCTTCCCCGGAGTACCATCATTCTTGATACTTGGAAACATCATTCCATATATTAAGAAGGAAGAAGAGAAGGTCTCATCAGAGACTAAAAAGATCTTGGGGAGGCTGGACAAGGACAGGGTCGAGTATGCAAGATTCCCTGTTGAAGCATCATGTGCTAGAGTTCCAACTATTGATGGACATTTAGAAGCAGTCTATGTTGAGACAGAGAAAGATGTTAAAGTCGATGAGGCTGTTGAAGTATTTAGAAGATTTAGGGGAGAGCCTCAGAAGCTCAACCTACCTACAGCTCCGAGAGAACCTATACTGGTTACAGACATCGAGGATAGACCTCAACCTAGATTGGATGTTATGTCTGGAACAGTACCGGGTATGAGCATTGTCGTGGGCAGGGTGAGGAGAGGAGAATCAAGTAATACTCTAAAATACTTTGTATTGAGTCATAATAGAATCAGAGGAGCGGCGGGTGTAGCTATCTTGACAGCTGAACTCCTCGCAGTTAGAGGATACTTGGAGGGTGGTTAATGGTCACTGGTAAACTTGTTAGAATCTCTAGAATAACCTCCAATAACAAGATGCTATGCGTCCCTATGGACCATGGGGTAACGGTTGGTCCGATAAAGGGGATAGACCGGATCCATGAAACGATAGAGAAGGTTGAAAGAGGAGGTGCTACAGCGATATTGGTACATAAAGGAATTCTGAAGAGTCTGTTGAAACCTCTCAAGTTGGGTTTAATAGTCCATCTATCAGCCTCAACCAGTTTATCTTCAAATCCAAACCTGAAAGTCAGGGTTGGAACCGTAGAAGAAGCAATAAGACTTGGAGCTGATGCGTTATCACTCCACATCAATGTAGGGAATAAAGATGAACAAGATATGCTGGTCAAGCTTGGAATGATGGCCGATCATTGTGATGAGTGGGGGATGCCCTTAATAGCGATGATGTATCCGAGAGGGGAGAACATAAAGAACCCAAACGATCCGAATTTGATAGCACATCTAGCAAGGATAGCTGCAGAGCTTGGAGCAGACATAGTAAAGGTTCCCATGCCCTCGTCAGACCCAGATGAAATTAAACTGATCGTTAGAGGATGCCCAGTGCCTATAGTTGCTGCTGGAGGGCCAAAACTAGATGATGACCGTCAAGTATTAGAGCTTGCCAATGCTGTGATTATGGCTGGAGGATACGGTATAACATTTGGTAGAAACATCTTTCAACATAATGACCCAGAGCTTATCACTAGAGCGCTTAGAAAGATAGTGATCGATGGAGCAGGGGTCGAGGATGCTCTAAAAATACTTAAAGGTGCAGGCCATGAATAAACATATAATACTATACCCGAAAAGTCTAGACAAGAAGATCTTAGATTATGCAGCATCTCTAGGTATAAAAGATGTTTACTATAAAAGCAAAGAAGTGCCTAGAGAAATTATAGGCTCCTTTAACATATACCTAGAGAAAGAGGATGGAGAAATAGAAGTAATAGGAAGAGATGCGGAGAAAAATGCTGTAAAGATTAGAGTAGAAGAAGCTAATGATATTGAAAATGTTTTGAATACTGCACGCTCCGGAGCTAAGATGATACTGGTAGATACACCTTCATGGAAGATTATCCCCTTAGAGAATTTAATAGCAGAACTTCAAGGTACTGATGTAAGACTATATGCATATAGTCCAAGTCCTGAAGATGTTGAGGCCCTCCTAGGAGTTCTAGAGAGAGGTGTAGACGGAGTCGTCGTCAATGTAGATGATATTGAAGATGTTGAGAAGCTCTTCGAAATGATTAAAACAATTAGGAGGGTGGACTTGGTTGATGCTGAGGTTGTAGATGTTGAGAGCATCGGGATGGGTGATAGAGTATGTGTTGATACTGTATCTATACTAGATATGGGCGAGGGGTTGCTGGTCGGCAACACTGCACAGTTCTTCTTCCTTGTACATAATGAAAATATTGAGTCGGTTTTCACAGCTCCCAGACCTTTTAGGGTTAACGCTGGAGCAGTACATTCATATGTAATGATGCCTGATGGGTCAACCAGGTATCTTTCAGAGATCTCCTCTGGAACAAGAATTCTTATAGTATCGAGAAGTGGTCAAGCAAGGATGGTCACTGTCGGAAGAGTTAAGATTGAAAAGAGGCCTATGAGATTGATTAGAGCCAGGTTTAAAGATGTGGAAGGATCTGTAATCTTACAAGATGCTGAGACCATCAGGTTAGTTAAAGGTGGTGACTCATTTATCTCTGTAACAGACCTAAGCCCGGGTGAGAAGATCATAGCGCATATCTCAGAGGTTAAAGCAAGACATTTCGGAAAAGCAGTCAATGAATTTATCATAGAACGTTAGACATGAAACCACAGGTCTGCGTAAGCATTAAAGCTAGGACGGTTGAAGAATTAGAATGGAAAGCTAAGAGAGCCTTAGATATAGGGGGAGACCTGGTCGAGCTCAGATTAGACTACCTTCTCAACCCCTTCGATGAAGACCTAACAAGACTAGTCTTAGACCTTAGTCATAGAGTTGTCATAACAATTAGACCTTGGTGGGAGGGTGGAGAGTATCAGGGAGACGAGAGCTCGAGGATAAGTCTGTTTAATGAACTGGCAGAGTTGAAACCTGCATATGTAGATTTAGAACTAAGAACTTTAAAGATGAAAGGAGACATTTGTATGAAGGCTCGTAAGATAGTATCATGGCATAGTCTAGACGGTACTCCGAGTATTGATATTATCAGTAGGACAGTTTACGAGATGCTAAAATTAGGAGACATCTCTAAGATAGTCACAAAGATCAACAATTTTGAAGAAAATTTAAAGATCCTTAGACTATATAAAATGTATCCTCCAGAGAGGCTGATAGCATTTGGAATAGGCGAATACGGTATCCTTTCCCGAATACTCTCAATAATAATTGGGTCACCAATAGTATACTCATGTCTTCCGGGAGAGGAACTAGCTCCAGGTCAACTAACTGTTGGAGAGGTAGTTGAGATCATGCATCTCTTGGAGGATAAGAAGCTATGGAGATAACCTCGAAGAGTAAGCTTTACTGTTTGATAGGCCATCCAGTCGGGCACTCCATCTCTCCCCAAATACATAATGCTGCCTTCAAATATTTCAACCTAGACTGTGTTTATCTATCGTTTGATGTTGAGCCTATCCATCTATCTATGGTTGTTAGAGGGTTTAAGGCATTAAAAATCGGCGGTTTCAACGTTACTATACCACACAAGATATCTATAAGAAGATACATTGATGAACATGATATATCTTCAAAAGAGACCGGAGCAGTAAATACCGTAGTATTAAGAAATAATAAATATGTAGGCTATAATACAGATGTTGAAGGAATAAAAAAGTCTCTAGAAGAATTTGAAGATCTAGTAGATGGGAGAGCTTTGATCTTAGGAGCGGGTGGAGTAGCTAGAGCAGCGGTGGCAGCTTTAAAATCGCTCGGTCTCGAAGAAATAATAATTGCAAATAGGAGATTGATGAGGGCGGCCGCCCTAGTTAGGAGATTTAAGGATGAAGGTTTGAAGATGAGGCCTGTACATTTTCATGAAGCGAGAAGATACTCTAAATCCTGCTCTCTCATCATCAATGCAACACCTATAGGTATGTGGCCACATATAGATGAAACACCATTAAACTCGAACGATATTTCAAGAGGATCATTAGTCCTCGACCTAGTCTATAACCCGCTAAAGACTAGATTTATTGAAGAAGCGAGGAAAGCGGGTGCTAAGATAGTATATGGTTTAAAGCCTCTCATCGAACAGGCGAGAAGATCATTTCAACTATGGACAGGTTTTGAGCCTCCCCTAGAACTTCTCTGGAAGATAGCTGAGAAACAGCTTAAAGCTTGGGATAAACATGAAGGTTAGAGCAATCGTTCATGGAGCCATATCTATTCTCAACGCCATTCCAGCTGGGATAGGTGGAGCGATCGGTATAGATCTTCAAACAATGGTTGAAGCAGAATCCTTAGAGGATGAAAAAAAGCTACATGTTGAGATAAAAGTAGAAGATGATAGAGTAGAAGATATTTCACTGGTGGAGAAGACGGTTGATAGGATTCTAAAACTTTCTAGAGACCGAGATATAGGAATAGGATTGAAGATCTCTTCAAATATTCCGGTTGCTAGAGGTTTAAAGAGTTCTAGTGCTGTGACAGATGCTGTAACCTTAGCTGTTTCAAAACTGCTCGGGATAGACCTAAGCCTAATGGAAGCTGTAAATCTAGCAGTTGAATCTTCTATAGATGCTGGAGTAACCATTACAGGCGCATATGATGATGCATTAACATGTATGATAGGAGGAGTAAACATTACGGATAACTATAAGAGAGAGATACTGGCCCACTGGGAGATCGAGGAGAAATACAGCATACTTATTATGGTACCTGAAAAAAAGATATATACAAAGACCGTAGATGTATCGGCCTTGAGAAACATTGGAGAACTTTCTCGAAGAGTTGCTGAACTTGCTCTTAATGGATGGATATGGGATGCGATGATACTCAACGGTATTCTGATTGCCTCGGCACTAGAACTAGATTATGAGCCTGTAATGGTTGCATTGAAGAATAAAGCGACTGCTTCAGGGATCTCCGGTAAGGGGCCTGCTGTAGTCGCTGTTACATTACCAGAATATGAGAGAGAGCTAGAGACCGAGCTCAAGAATTATGGTAAGATTATAAAGACTAGACCTAGCAACCAGCTTGCAAAAGTAGAAGTTGTAAAATAATTCCCTATAAGATCTAGGCTCCAGCTAGAAGTCATTAAAATATCATAATGTATATCCTTAAAATTTCTATAATAGTTTTTTAATCTCTAGGGTTTGAGAAGATAAACAATTATTCAAGACAGATCTGTGTTAAGTTGACAAGTCTGCATTAAGAAAAGCTCATTATGAAGGCTCGAGAATATAATAATATGAAGAAAGAAGATCTGAATAGGAAGCTTTCAAGAAGAGAGTTTCTAGGTGTAACGAGAGCTGCAGCTGTTGGAGGAGTTGTTGCCGCGGGAGTGATAGGAGGGGTCGCAGGATATATAGCTGGAACAGGAGCAGCTCCAGCTCCAGTAACTATTACTAAGACTGTTACCGAGGTCAAAGAAGTGGTAAAGACTGAGACAGCGCCTACAAAACCACTTAAAGTTGGTTATATCTATGTTGGACCTATAGGAGACTATGGCTGGAGTTACGGACATGACAGGGGAAGGATTTGGGCTGATAAAAATTTCGGAAAACCTGTTGAGAGTATCTATATAGAGTCGGTGCCGGAGCCAGAGGTAAGTGGAGCTATAACAAGCTTGATAGAGAAGGGTGTCGACCTAGTTTTTACTACGAGCTTCGGGTTCATGGATCCCACGGCGGATGCTGCAGCAAGATATCCTGACAAATACTTTGTACATATTAGTGGCTACAGAAGTGGTGCAGCTGGAAATGCTCCTGAAAATATGAGCGCAGCATTTGCTGAATTCTATCAACTATATTATCTGAATGGCTTGGCCGCTGGAGCGGTTACAGAGACGGGAGTAGTAGGATATGTTGGTGCTTTTCCAATACCAGAGGTTGTCAGGCATATAAATGCATTCGTTATTGGAGCGAATTATGCTTATAAGAAAAGGACTGGAAAGGATATTAGAGCACATGTAAGCTGGATATTTGAATGGGTGGCTCCAGAGAAGGCTAGAGCTGCAGCAATAGCTCTAGTAGAAGAAAAGAATTGCGACGTCCTAGCATTTACAGAGGATACCCCGGCAGTCTTACAAGTAGCGGAAGAGTATCAGAAGAAGGGGAGAAAGGTCTGGAGCTTCAGCCACTATAGTGATATGAGAGAGTATGGGCCGACAGCACATTTAACTGGACAGATAGCTAACTGGGGGCCAATCTACCTAGACTTCTATAGGATGGTTGCAACCAATAGTTGGCAGTCTGTAGACATATGGACTAGGATTGGAGATTATATGCCTTGGAGATGGAGGCTTCCAGAAGAGAAGAGTACCGCGGGAAAACCGGAGGGAACAGTCTACCTAGCACCTCTAAATCCAGTAATCCCCAGTGAGTGGCAAAGAGAGATAAAGAGAAGATATGAAGAGATGAAAGAATTAATCTTCGAGCCATTTAGTGTTGAGGGAAATCTAGGTGAACCTATAAGAGACCAAGATGGAGAGGTAAGAATAAAGGCTGGTGAGAGAGCAGACCACGATATGCTCTGGACGATGGATTGGCATGTTGAACAGATTGAGGAGCGACTACCGAAATAGGATCTAAACATACCTCCTATACCTTTATTTTTATCTTAACTATATGATAGTGGTGGAGAGGTTGAAGGAGCTTGTAAATCTTAAAGGTATAGTGAAGAAATTTCCAGGAGTGGTTGCCAACGATAATGTAGATTTTATCTTGAATAAGGGAGAGATACATGCCCTACTCGGTGAGAACGGAGCTGGAAAAACAACTCTTATGAATATCTTGTATGGTCTCTACAAGCCAGACTCAGGAGAGATATATGTCGATGGTAGACTAGTAGAGATAAAATCACCTAAAGATGCCATCAAGCTTGGAATTGGCATGGTTCATCAGAATTTTAAACTCATACCCTCACATACTGTACTAGAGAACATAATATTGGGCTTGAAAGATGTTGGGTTTATAATAAACAATAAAAAGATAAGAGAAGAGATAAGGAAACTATCCGATCAATATGGATGGAAGATAGATCCGAACACTTATGTTTGGCAGCTCTCAGCAGGGGAGAAGCAACAGGTAGAGTTATTGAAGATACTTTATAGAAAATCGAAGATATTGATTTTGGATGAACCTACATCAGTTCTTACACCACAAGAGTGTAGGCATTTATTCAATGCTTTAAGGAGGATGGCGGAAGAGGGGAAGGGTATCATCTTTATTACACACAAGCTAGATGAAGCCATGACGCTATGTGATAGGATAACCGTTATGAGAAGAGGAAGGGTTGTCGCGGTGAAGAACGCTAATGAGACAGACGTGGTAGAACTTGCAAACTATATGGTGGGTAGACCACTACTCTTCAACCTGAAAAAGAGTAAGACATATTCAGATGAAGAACTATTAATAGTGCGAAACCTGAAGGCTTTTGGAGATACTGGAATACTTGCATTGAAGAATGTTAACCTAACGATAAAGAAGAACGAGATCCTTGGAGTAATCGGGGTTACGGGAAATGGGCAGCAAGAGTTAGCAGAGGTCTTAGCAGGCTTAAGAAGAGCGGTTGATGGACAGATAATAGTTGAGGGTATAAACGTGGTGAACTCTAACCCTCAGAAGATGATAGAGCTTGGCATCGCCTATATACCGCCTGAGCCTATGAAGTATGGGATAGCTCCAAACCTCTCCATCGTGGACAACCTCTTTCTTAAAGCTTATAGATATAAACCATACTCCAGGAAGTCGATCATAGACTGGGAGAAGATGAAGAATAAAGCTGAAGAAATTATAGCTAGATTTAATATTGTATGTCCAAGCATTTCCGCCAAGGCTAGATCTCTATCTGGTGGAAATATACAGAGATTGATACTTGCAAGAGAACTCTCAGAACTTGTTGGTGGAGTAAGGCCAAAGCTCATCATCGCTTCATATCCTACGAAGGGGTTAGATGTTGCTGCAGCAGAATTTGTAAATAATACTTTGATAGAATATAGTAAGCTCGGTACAAGTATCCTTTACATTACGGAAGATGTTGAAGAAGCTATGATAGTTTGTGATAGGGTTGCAGTAATACATGATGGGAGGATAATTGGAATATTCAAGCCAGGTGAGGTAAATATGGAGAAGGTAGGCTTGATGATGGCTGGCGTGGAAGCCATAAACCCATCTTAATGGTGGTCGATTTGACTAGACAAAATCTTATACCATACAGGATTAAGATTGAGAAGAGGTTTCACTACTCTCGTAAACTCTCTATATTAACAACCATATTAAGCATTCTTATCGCCTTCGTCATAGCTGGTGCTACACTCTCGCTACTAGGTGCAGATACAATAACAGCGTATAGACAGATAGTCTCGGTCTTCACCACTCCGACATTGCTGATTGAGGCCGTGAAGTATGCTATCCCTATAGGGCTTGCAGCATTAGGCTTGAACATCGCTTTTAAGATGAATTTCTGGAATATCGGTGCAGAAGGTCAGATATACATGGGCATGTTCGCATCTACAGGCATCGTCCTACTTCATACATACCATGGAGTTATTCCTGAATATCTAGTACTCCCAATTATGATCGTAACCTCATTTATAACTGGAGGAGCATGGTGTGCTCTTCCAGCCTTCCTCAAATCAAAATTAAAGGTAAATGAGATACTGACGACTCTAATGATGAATTATATTGCAATATACTTTGTAGACTTCTTGATATATGGACCTTGGAGAGATCCAAGAGGTTATGGATTCCCCCTCTCTATACCCTTTCCAGATCATGCTAGGCTAACAATACTCTTCGGAGAATCTATCTACATGGGATCGATACTCTTTCTCGCAATGATAGTACTGGTCTTCTTCATACTAAAGTACACTACACTTGGTTTTGAGTTAAAGGTGGTTGGAGAAAGTTTGGAGACGGCTAGATATGCTGGAACAAACTTGGCTAGAGTGATAACCCTAGGAGGTTTCTTGTCTGGAGGTTTCGCAGGGTTAGGTGGGCTAGCCATAGTAAGCGGTATTGTCGGTAGACTAAGACCTAGAGCATCTGCCGGATATGGATACACAGCTATAATAGTAGTCCTCTTATCAACGTTGAATCCTTGGCTGATAATACCTACCAGCATATTCTTTGGAGGTTTATTTGTAACTGGAAACATGCTACAAGCAACCTTAAACATACCGGGAGCTACGATAGATATGCTACAAGCTCTCATACTCTTATTCATCTTATCTGGAGAGCTGCTCAAACGTTATAAGATAACTATCCTCTCGGAGGAGATAAAAACTGAACATTGAATGGTTTGAACAAGTATTCCAATTAACGGTACAGATGGGCACGATCTACCTCATAGCATCTCTAGGCGAGATATATGCAGAGCGTTCAGGGGTCTTGAATCTAGGTCTAGAGGGGATGATGATTATGGGTGCAGCAACCTCGTTCATATTCACGATAGCATATGGACATCCTGCAGCCTTATTCATGTCTGCATTGGTAGGGATAATGTTGAGTCTGATCTTGGCGGTCATGACTATACGTTTAAGGTTAAACCAAGTAGTAGTAGGCTTAGCATTAACATTGCTGGGAATTGGGTTAAGCGGTCTCATAACATTTCCAGGGATAAGGGAGAGGATACTCTTATCTTTGAATCCTTCTTTATCGAAAAGCATGTTGGTAATACAGCAGGCTGAAAAGCTTCCAGAGATACCTATACCAATACTCTCACAGATACCTTTCCTCGGAAAAGCATTCTTTACACACAATATACTCGTCTATTCTTCACTTATACTAGCAGTAGCTATGTGGTTCATTCTGTTTAAGACTAGGATAGGGCTTGTAATTAGATCTGTTGGAGAGAACCCATCCATGGCCGACTCTCTCGGTGTAAACGTTTTTCTTGTTAGATATTTAACGGTGTTGACGAGCGGATTATTCGCAGGCTTATCGGGTGCCTACTTCTTTATAGGATTCCATCCATTCTGGAGAGAAGGGTTAACGGCTGGAAGAGGATTCATAGCGCTCTCATTGGTTATACTTGCAACATGGAACCCGGTCAGAGCGATTCTTGGAGCATACCTCTTCGGAGGGGTAGAGACTTTCCAATACAGACTTCAGTTATTCGGTCTAGGCGCCCAATCTCCATACTTTATCGCTATGCTCCCATACATCGTAACGATAATCACTTTGATCCTAATCTCTATAGAGACTGTCAGAAAGAGGATAGGGGTACCGGCTGCTCTCGGAGTACCCTACTCAAGAGAAGATGGATAGTTACCTTCAAAACATCTCTCAGGATGCTGAATATGGCAAGATCTTCCAATCAAGATTCCTCCCTGACATCTTAAGGCATCCTCTAGAAGGGGTGTACTAGAATATGAGAGTCAGAGCCTATACCTATAAACGTACTAGATCTCTCGATATGGGTTTGAGGATGAGTCTCCTTAGTCTAAACAACTAGATCATTAGCTGAATACATACAGCTACTATTATACCATATAGTATGTGGAGCATTATACTTAGTATGATTGGCGATGTTTTGAGAGGATGTCTTAATATCGAGACCCCTGTTATAGATTTATGGATAAGGGCAAGGGTTAGCAGCCAGAGAACAATACCGAATAAGGCTCCTAAAAGCAGGACACTCAAGATCTTTAAAATAGGGAAAAAGAATATTGTCAAGGAGTAGCCGACTGCAGCAAGAGCTCCATTGAGAAAGTGGAGCGAGAAGCTAGGTAACAGAACATCGTCTGGATCCTTGTGGAAAAGTCTCGAGAGTATCATCTGATTCTCATGCCATTCTAGGATACCTATAGTACCCCATCTTCTCCAGAAAAAGTATTGGGGCACACTCATTATAGCGGTCGCAATTATTCCTGCTACCAGTCCTGAGAGAATGACTACTAGTAGCATCATAGGTTCTATCTATAACCATATTATAAAATCTATCTTCATTACATAGTCTCTAATAGCATTCATCAGCTAGGACCAAGTTTCTATTTTTCTCATGATGTTCTCAGATAGCTAACCATCCATGACCTGTTACTAGGTTCCATTTACTCGATCTTCGAAGAAGATATGAATCAAGTTGAACAGATAATTAAAAATTCAATAGATGTTTAGGATAAATTCTAGTTTTTTATATCTGTAAACGTTTTTGATTAGACTGAATTCTTCTATAGAATTGTCGTCCGATTTTGTTGTCGATATCTCATTCTTTAATCAGACGACTTCTCGGTGGTAGGGATAAAAGCGAAGTGTAAATCTTGTCTATATTTAGTGATGCTCCCCTCTTGAGATTATCAAATAATATGAACGTTTTCAATCCGATCTCTATAAGCTTCTCATCCAAGATGGAGATATCTGAATCATCTATCCTGATCAAACCCTCCTTAGAATAATCATTTACTACCATCAAGATACAGCCTGTGAATTTTCTGATCCTAAGACATCTCTCATAATAATTTCTCAGTATACAGTATGCTGAAGACTCCATCTCGCTCGATATCGCACCCATCTCAATGTAAGATTGAAGCTTCTCTTTAAGCTCTAAACGTCTCGGAGAAAAGCTCGGCCTCTCCCTAAAGTATAGGTAATCCTCCGTGTGACTGGACCTATCCAAGGGTCCCCCTAATTTGTAGCCAAGGTCTTCAGAAGCCGATACTAGTAGAGGTATGGTCTCGATGTTCGCAATGGGAGGATATTCGTGGCCGACTACCGGGGTAGTTGAACCCTCATCTCTAATACATCCTGTAGGGACATGTATATGTCCTCTCTTTACATAAGGCTGTAAAGATCCTGATGTACCAAGTCTAAGGATAAATATGGACTCTCCATGGACAGACTCTATAATCTCTGGTAAGATTACCATCACACTCGCTGGCCCCACATCCATAGAGATCGCAGAGACTTCCAATCCTTAATATATGCCATTTACTACAACATGACCTCTCTTCCCGATAATAACTTCAGAGTATTCTAAATATCCTGCTACTTTCCTTATACTTTCGGCCGAGCCGCCTGCTAAAATATAGGGACCGAGTTTATCAACTTCTAAGTGGGCTGTTTTACCACTACACGTAAAAAGTGATCTTCATAATCTTTTTCTCCAGGAAAAATACTCGGACCAATATTTATAAATTAAAAAGTTAAAGAGCTTTATTACTCAAATGATTATACTTCTCCTCGAACTTCTCTAGGTTCGGGATGGATGAAATTTTTGATATCATGCTCCCTTGTAAAAAGCTAAGAGAATCACAAGTCTTTCAATCTACTCTTTCTTCTCTTCAGTAAGTTCCTTTCCCAGTTCTTTCTCAATCTCTTCTATCGGTTTCGGAGGTGGCGTGGTAGCCAAAGTGTATCCTATCCAAGCAAGTATTGCGAGGACCCCCGTAACGGCAACGAATGCTGTTATCTTTAAGACGATCATCCCCCAATCTGAGAAGAAGAGTAGCCAATTATAGACTAATATACCTATGATGGATGCGACGAGTATTAGTACGCCGGCTAGTACATCTCTGCTCAAACCTTTATCCACACTCCACTGGTAAGAAGCCGACTCACTGATTTTTATATTTTTTCTATCTTTCCAGCTTGATAAATATAGTTTTGCATCAAAATTTACATACTATTCTGAAATGTCTCTCCGATAGCTCAGAGTAGAAATATCTCATATCACGGATCTTCCATATCTATCTAGAATCCCTAAATCTTCAAGACTCTTTCAAATAGGATTTATTTATTCAGGTCTCCCGACTTTACCCTTACGCGGTACAGCTCTCCACAGCACGTAACACTTAATAAACATACTTCAAATAAATTCCTATTTGGACTGAAGATTAAGAGTTTATATTATTGTGAAATGTTATACAAGTCTAGATTAGATTGGATAGGGTATATGTTAACCCCTCGATAGTATATGGTGAAGTAAATGCTCCTCCGAGTAAGAGCTATACCCATAGAGCTTATGCCGTATCTTTACTAGTCGATGGTAAAAACTTCATATACAGTCCACTTAGATCGAGAGATACTCAAGCAACTTTAAGAGCATGTCAACAGTTTGGAGCAGAAGTCTATGAGGAGGGAAGTTCTAAAATTATTGTAGGCGGCGGCTTAAAGCTACCTGAAAATATTGTAGATGCTGAAAACTCTGGAACAACACTTAGAATATTTACAGCGATATCTGCACTTCCACCATCTGGATATGTTGTATTGACAGGCGATGAGAGTTTGAGGAGGAGACCTATGAAACCATTACTAGATGCTCTCAAGCTCTTAGGAGTAGATTGCTGGTCTACGAGGGGAGATGGATGTGCACCTATAATCGTTAAATCAGGTGGGATAAAAGGTGGAGAAACGGTTGTGAGAGGAGATGTATCATCCCAGTTTGTCTCTGCATTACTGATAGCCTCTACTAAAGCTGAGAGAGAGACAAAGATAAGAGTTGAAGGAAACATAGTATCAAAGAAGTATATCGATGCAACTATAGAAGTGCTGAAGAGATACGGGTATCATGTTCGGAGGGAAGGTTACACACTATTTGAAGTAGAACCGAGTCAGCATGGACACCCCACCCATTTTAAGATACCTGGAGACTTTAGTTCAGCCTCATTCCTCTTCGCCGGTGCATATTTAACTGGTGGAAGAGTCGAGATAGAGAATCTAAGCCTAGACCTTCCCCAGGCAGATTCAGTCATAATCGATATTCTAAGAGATTTCGATAATAAGGTAACTATCGGCTCATCTAAGATTATTGTGGAAAGTAGAGGTATCAGTTCAGGTGATAGAGAGTATGATCTAGTAGACTCGCCAGATCTAGTTCCAGTGATCGCAGTCATGGCCTCAAAATCTCCTGGAGAGACAATTATCAAAGGTGTTAGACATGCAAGGTTCAAAGAGAGCGATAGAATTACTTCGACTGCACTTGAATTAAGGAAGCTCAATATAGATGTAGAAATATTGGAGGATGGTATGAAGATAAGAGGTAGAGAAGAGATTGAAGGTGGGGTAGAGTTAGATTCACATAATGATCATAGATTATCGATGGCCTTCTCAATACTTGCAGCATCGACAAGGAAAGGATGTATCGTAAACGGATTAAGATGGGCTGAGATCTCTTATCCGAACTATCTTGAAGACTTGAAAAAACTAGGTGTATCATTTAGAGAGGTTTGAAAAAATCTTGAAAACTTCTAGAAGTTCATGGAAATCAAAATTAGATATTCCCATCTTCTATGATAGCTTTATGATATTATGGGTGATCTCAGATTCTTGAAAAAGATAACACTTGCAGCTATATTGCTAATTATATTAACAGGTGCAATTTTGATATTTGGATACATGTATAGACATGAAGGTGTAAGATCTATTAATCTTAAAGTCATTGGAGAATCTTTCATAGGATTACAGTATGTAAAGGAAGCAATCTTAACTTATGAGGATGGTGTCTACCATTTAAAATATTCATGTAGTTCTCGAGAAGGATACGAAGAATTATGTAAGTATAGAGGATTTGAAGGAGTTGTAAGAGAAGATCAAGCTAATAAGTTTCTGGAAATGGTTAAAAGCCTTAAAGATGAAGGAGAACAGGCCAAATGCTGTGATCACCCATGGACAGAAATAGAGATCACATATATGGATGGAAGAATAGAGAAGATCATAGTAGCTTTTGAACCAATAAAGATAGAGGAGATTTTTGATATCTAGAGATAACCGTTCTCTCTAGAGACAGTATAATTAAATGATGTAGCTAGAAATATTGATAAATCCGTAGAAAATGCTGTAAGATGATTAGAGTGACAGGGAATATTCTTGGTGAAAGATTTGTAGTAGTAAGCTTTGGTGAAAGCCATGGTAGATGTATAGGTGTAGTAGTTGACGGGTGTCCCGCCGGACTAGAAATCTCAGAGATAGATATTCAGAGAGAGCTAGATCTGAGAAGACCTGGACTAGCTGAGATATATACTAAGAGAATGGAAGAAGATAGAGTAGAGATCTTGTCAGGAGTATTTAATGGATATACTACTGGAGCACCAATATGTATGATTGTATGGAATAAAGATGTAAAGAGTAAAGATTATGAATCATTAAGATATATGCCTAGACCTGGACACGCAGATTATTTCGCACATGTAAAATATGGCGGTTTCAATGATTATAGAGGAGGGGGAAGATTTTCCGGCAGAATTACCGCAGGCTTCGTAATGGCTGGAGCAATAGCCAAGAAACTTCTGAGAAGAGTTCTGGGAATAGAGATAGTAGCATACTCATTAGAGATTGGAGGGGAGAGAGCTGAGGATTTTACACTTGAAGATGCTCGAAGATTCAGATATGAGAATGAAGTGAGAGCTCCAACAATCAAGTCTGCAGAAAAGATGAAGGAAAAGATAATGGAAGCTATGTCGAAAGGTGATAGTGTAGGAGGAATAGTTGAATGTGTAGTAGCAGGGTTGCCGATAGGTCTTGGAGAGCCAGTATTCGACTCGCTCGACTCAGATTTAGCTAAAGCCTTATTCTCTATTCCAGCTGTTAAAGGTGTAGAGTTTGGAGCAGGATTCAAAGCATCCAGAATGTTA
The DNA here is from genome assembly GCA_039630055.1 of Candidatus Caldarchaeales archaeon. Classification (GTDB taxonomy): domain Archaea; phylum Thermoproteota; class Nitrososphaeria_A; order Caldarchaeales; family Wolframiiraptoraceae; genus Geocrenenecus. The sequence continues at coordinate 19,338 of JBCNVN010000020.1, forward strand.
GGCTCTCAACATAATGATCCGATGGTCATACGGGATGGTGAGATCGTTCTTCAGAAGAATGATGCTGGAGGAGTTATTGGCGGGATCTCTACTGGAGCACCAATAATCTTTAGAGTCGTATTCAAACCACCCTCATCTATATCTGTAAAACAGAAGACTGTAGATATAAAGAATAGAAAAGAGGTTGAGATCACTGTGAGCGGTAGACATGATCCATGTATTGTTCCAAGAGCAGTCCCTGTAGTTGAATCCATATCTGCTATTGTATTAGCTGATCATGCATTAAGAGGAGGCTTTATACCTACAGTAATAAAAAGTAATTTGAGAGAGTAGCGGTGGATTTGTTGGAATGGGCATCTGTCGGAATAGATTTAGCAGGGTCTCCTAAGAGGAGAACCGGATTGTGTAGAATGAGCGAAGACCTTCACTGTGAAACATACATTAAGAAGAATGATGAAGATATACTGAACTTTACCCTTTTATCAAAACCAGAGATCGTAGCGGTTGATGCACCTCTCAGTTTACCTAGTGGGAACCGTGGCCTCCGTATCTGTGATAAAAAGCTTCTAGAGATGGGGATAAGGATACTGCCCCCGACACTTAGAGGTATGAGGATGCTTACAGAGAGAGCGATATTACTTAAAAAGAAGTTAGAAGAATATGGCTATCAAGTTATTGAAGTCTATCCAGCTGCTGCTCAAGATATTTTAGGGATTCCTAGAAAGAGTAAAGATCTAAAATTGTTAAGAGAGAGTTTAATAGGTATTGGTGTTAGAGGGTTGATGTTAGATGAATGTAGACATGAGATTGATGCTGTTACATGTGCTCTAACCGGAATAGCCTATCTTAGGGGGAAATATATCGCCGTGGGAGACCCTTCTGAATGTATCGTTATTTTGCCTACTAAGGAGATGCTTGGAAAGAGTATGCACTAGTAAGGGTTTAAGCATGGCATCATGGTTGGATAACTATAAATTATGTAAACTGGATCAATATCTATGTCTTATACACGTGATTTTTTCTGATGGCATCTTTATGTATAAACATTCTACGAAAATTGGAACATGGATAGGGTTGAACTCTAGTATCTCTCCGCAACCTCACTAGAAATCCATTCGAGATATCTACTATATCCAGTAGTTATAGGTATGGCGATAATCTCAGGGGTCTCATAATTATGTAATTCTTTTATCATCTTTTCTATATCTTTATACTTAGCTGATTCTGTCTTTATCAAGCATATCCATTCTTGAGAGGTCTCTATCTTTTGTCTCCACCAGTAAAATGATATAATAGGACCTATTATCTGGATACATGCAGCCAATCTTTCTTCTAGTAGTCTTTTAGTAATCTCTTCAGCCCTCTCTTTTGAATCTACCGTAGTCAGGACTTGGATATACTCAACCATACCCTACATGATCACCATTCAGCTTAATAATTTTTGAGCCATTATAACAAAATAAGTTTAATAAGATTATCTTTAAATATTGGATGGATTATCCATCCACCATGAAATATGTAACACTAACCATTATAGCTCTATTATTAGTGAGCTTTGGGATTAACCTATATCTCCTTACATCTGGGGAAGGCACCAGAACGGTAACAGAATATGTTACTCTCCAAAGCCCGATGACCACCACGATAACCAGCACTGTAACTAGAACTGTAGCTAGCACGTTAACCATCACTACACAGGTTGCAAGATTTGAAGAGAGTCCCTACCCATTAAAGATAGTAGATTTCATGAATAGGGAGGTCTTGATAGCTGAACAGCCTAAGAGGGTTATTTCTTGTGCACCGAGTAACACCGAGATCTTGGCCAGCCTAGGATTGTTAGAATACATTGTTGGCGTAGATGAGTTCAGTGATTATCCCCTGGAAGTAAGAAGGCTTAGGGATGAAGGAAAAATAGCTAATATTGGAGGTTTTGCTACACTTAATATAGAGAAGATTCTAGAACTTAAACCAGACATCGTATTTCTTAGTGGAAGCTTTCAAGCAAGGCTGGTCCCAGTCTTAGAGGAGAAAGGAGTTACTGTGGTGGTTCTAGATGCTAATAGCATCTTAGATGTCTATAAAGGAATAATCTTAGTTGGGATGATCATGAATGTTGAAGACGAGGCATTCAAGCTTGTCAACAGTATTAGAGAGAGAATAGATAGAGTCCAGTTGAAGCTTGCAGGTCTACAGTATAAGAAGAGCGTTACAGGAATTATCTGGCTTGAGCCTATATGGACCGCCGGCAACAATACATATCTCAACGATATAATCGCTCTAGCAGGTGGATACAACTCTTTAATAGATTCTACTGGATGGTTTATGACTAGTCCAGAGACAATAGTTACCAGAAATCCAGAAGTAGTCTTCATAACCGCTATGTCTATCGGGTTGAAACCAGAAGAAGTATTCGAGAAATTCAAGAATATTGAAGGTATGGCCTCCGTGAATGCAGTAAAAGATGATGAAATCTATCTACTTTACGGTCAGGCTGAGAACATCTTTGTTCGACCCGGACCGAGAGTAGGAGAAGCGGTAGAACTGCTGTCTAAGATACTCTATCCAGAGATATTTAAAGTAGATATTCCGAAAGTTCTCGGAGACGATTATAGAGAACACTTATCATCTACTCTGTACGAGAGTAGTCCAAGTGTCATACAATGAATAACAATCCATCAATAATTGCTCTAAAGAAAAAGAAGCTAATCATAATAGTCATCTCTGGAGTATCTCTAACAGTATTTTTCACTCTAGTCTCTCTATTTTCTGGGACTGCTCAAATAGACCTGATAAATTTATTATTATACCAGAAGGATTTAGAGAATCTCGAGCTGATATTAAATGTTAGAGTTCCGAGAATAATAACGGCGATAATCGTTGGTTCCTCTCTAGCTATTGCTGGCGCAGTAATGCAGAATATATTTAGAAATCCACTTACAGACCCCTATATTACAGGGGTTGCATCCGGAGCCGCTTTCACCACCTCTCTATCCATATTCCTTGGAATAACATTCTTATCTCCCACATCGTTATATGCTCTGCCAGTGATGGCTTTTGTAGGCGCTTTAACCGCTCTAAGTTTAACTATGTTTTTCGCTCGATTAGCCGGTGGAACTTATCTCAGCCTCCTATTGTCAGGGGTTGCTATTAGCTTTCTATTCTCATCTGCTACAACTATAGTCGTCACATTGGCCGCTGGAAGAACTTTCGGTATAGTCTTCTGGCTGTTCGGAAGTCTTATTACATCTTCATGGAGGTACATCTATATCCTGGCCCCTGTCTATATTATAGTATTATCATATGTACTATATAATGCGAGGAGAATGAATGTCTTATTGTTGGGAGAGGATGAGGCCCGTCAACTAGGTGTAAACACATATTCTTTAAGAAGAAGCATGGTGATCTCTCTTTCCCTTCTTACATCTATTGCTGTAGCTTTTAACGGTATAATTGGCTTCGTAGGGCTGGTGGCACCACATATATCCCGACTGATAGTTGGAGAAGATAATAGAATACTTCTACCTTCAAGCATCTTCACTGGGAGTATAATGCTTGTCTTAGCAGACTTGGCCGCTAGAACTCTTATCTCACCAGCAGAACTACCTATAGGAGCGATAACATCATCTATAGGTGCGCCATTCTTTCTAATCCTCCTAATCAAGATGTATAAGAGATAATGATATGATGATATCTGAATTTTATAGTTTAAGCCCCTTTAAATGTAGAGTTATTAATAAATCCTTAAGCTATCAGTGGAAGATGTTTTTAAATTGGATGAGATATGATTAGAAGGAGAAAATGGGTTTGTATGAAAACTCAACACAAAAATCCCGTGAACTATTCAATAGAGCTACAAAGTCTATTCCAGGCGGTGTAACATATTCGATTAGATATTTTGAGCCTTATCCATTATACGTATCTAGAGCATATGGTCAGAAAGTATTAGACGTAGATGGGAACGAGTATACAGACTACTGGATGGGCCATGGAGCTAAGATCATGGGTCACTGCTATCCTCCCGTGATAGAGGCTGCCCGCAGACAGCTCGAGATAGGAGTTCATGTAGGCCTCCCCCATGAATGGGAGATTAAACTAGCTGAACAGATCTGCAAGATGGTTCCAAGCGTAGAGATGGTTAGATTTACTAATAGCGGTACCGAGGCGAACATGTATGCCGTCCGACTTGCAAGAGCATATACCAAGAGAAGTACAATAGTAAAATTTGAAGGTGGATGGCATGGAGGATACGATGCTCTACATGTAGCTGTTAGACCACCATATGAAAAGTTGAATGTCGGGCTCACTGAAGGAGCGGTAAAAGATACTGTGGTCTTACCCTACAATGACTTGGAAGTCGCATACAGAGAGATCAAGAAAAAAGAGATTGCAGCAGTATTCGTCGAGCCTGTTGCTGGAGCAGGGGGAATGATACCAGCGAGTACAGAATTCTTAAAAGGGCTAAGGGAGGTATGTGATGATGTCGGTGCAGTACTCGTATTCGATGAAGTCATAACAGGCTTTAGATTATCTCCTGGAGGCGCACAAAAAGTTTATGGGGTTTACCCAGATATAACTATATTTGGTAAGATAGTGGGTGGAGGAGAGTTTGCTATAGGAGCATTCGGTGGGAAAATCGAGATGATGAGCCTGCTTGATCAGATTAGGTATCCAGGATCATTGGATAGAGTATTCCAGGGAGGAACTTTCTCCGCAAACATGCTTACGACAGCCGCAGGCTATACTCTTTTATCAGAACTAGAGAATAGGCCTGAGATATATAGGTACATCAACACTCTAGGAGAGAAACTTAGAAGAGATATAAATAGATTGTTCGAGGATCACTCTGCAATTGGATGCGCTACAGGTATAGGCTCTCTAGTTGGGATCCACTTTACACCATTAGTCCCTAGAGATGTCAAGACGGCTCAAACCATGAAGAATGAAGAAGAACATAGAAGATACTTTAGACACTTGCTTGAGAACAAGATAATAGTATTGACACAAGAATCTCAGCACTTCTTCATCTCTTATGCACATACGGAGGAAGATATAGAAAAACTAATCCAAGTTACAGAAGATTTCTTAAAAAGTAAATCGCATAGATGATAGAGACTCAGAATATCTTGCTTATCCTAGTAGAAATCTAGCTAGTCTCTTACGCTCGATATAGATTTCACTAAAAGAATTCAAATCTTCCGACAATTATTTAGCTAAACGATTGGAGAAGGTTTTTAAGAAACTCTACTCAAGATAAAGATAGCCCCGGTAGCTCAGCCCGGGAGAGCGCCCGGCTGAAGATAAATCCGAGATAGAGAGGTTTTTGTAATGGGAACCGGGTTGTCGCAGGTTCAAATCCTGCCCGGGGCACATGAGCCTCTCAAGATAAAAAAGTGGGATCTTGAGTTTATGAAGAATCGATCATCAGATATTTTTCGATAATGGATATAATGATTCTCTGTAGATCTTTTCGACAAGTTCTTCATCCACTTGTGCTGGTGTCGCTTCTACTCCATCTCTCAATCCAGGTGTTTCTTTTAACAATCTCACCAGCTCTCCAATATCTCTTTCCGTAAATCCATAGTCTGAGAGCTTCTTTCTCAATCCTATGTTGAACATCCATTCCTCTACTCTCATAGCTAACTCGTATGCTTCTCCAGGTTTAGCTCGAAGATTTGGCGCTATGGGCTCATATAATTCTGATAGAATCTCTGGCATAACAGGGTATACTACCTTCAGTATGGATGGTAGTAATATTGCTAAACCTATACCATGGGGGACATCTGGATTAAATCCGCTTACAGGATGTTCTAAACTATGTGTAAGATGTGTTCCAGCATGATCTATAGCTATCCCCGCCAACATTGAAGCATATAATAGATAGTATCTTGCAACTAGATTGTTCGGTTCTAATAACGCTAGAGGAAGATACTTAAATATTAAATGTGCAGCCTCTCTAGATAATTGGATAGAGAATGGGCTTGCTGATTTAATAGTCGCTGATTCCGTTGCATGATTTAAAGTATCCAACGCTGTGGCAATGGTCTGCCACTTATCAAGATTCACTAGAAGTTGTGGATCATCAATAGAGAACTCTGGATATGTCAAAGCCATTCCTACCTTATATTTCTTCTCAGGGATCGTCTCTACACCGTATCTATTAATCTCAGTCCCGGTCCCATGTGTAAGATTTATTACAGCTACGGGAAGGGAATTTTTGGGTTGCTCTCTCTTCATGAATAATTCTCTTGCATTTCCGCCTTCTGCCATGAGACAGCCTACAGCTTTAGCCGTATCTGCAGGACTTCCACCACCTATACCGATCACCGCTTTGGCGTTAAATTCTCTACCGATCTTTAGAGCTTCATCAACTATATCGACTGTTGGATTTGGAATCACTTTATCAAAAACTTGATATTCAATTCCATACGTATCCAGCAATCCTTTGACGTGATCCCATGCGCCTGAAACTCTATATGATGATTTACCCGTGACAAAGAGAACTCTATTCAGATTACGTTTTTTGAATTCTTCGAATATTTTGGAAACTTTTCTTATAGCTCCTACACCGAAGAATAACTGTGTTCCACCATATCTTAGAGTAAACGTATTATTGATGTTTATTTTACTAGTCCAGCTCATATTATTGAAACAACTTCACCCATATTTAAGCAATATTTTGAATAACATTTTCCTATATGAGGAAAAGGTAGATATCGATGATGTCTATTTTATCATCTCATACAAGGTATTTTTTAATCTTCTCTCTAAATTCAGTTGGGATGGGTACAGCTTTATTCAACTTCTTGTCAGCTGTTACAACTACTACATGTCCTTCAGCGATAATGTTGCCGGATCTTAAAATCTTGAACCCATATTTTACATGCTTCTCTCCAATCTCTATAACTCTAAGCTTCACATCTAGTACGTCTCCAAAATAGGCTGGAGATATGAAGTGACAATGTGCCTCAACCCTCGGCAACCATATCCCATATTTTTCATAGAGATCCTTAAAACTAAATTCTAGATTGAGATACATTTCTTCTTCCACTCGTTCAAAAATTCTGAAGTAGTTGCTGAAATGCACCACTCCTGCAGCATCGGTGTCGACCCATGAAACTCTATAGACCGATGAGAACTCTCCACTCATGAAACTCATAGCATCTGAGCATTTTATAGGCTTATCTGGATAGATTCCTTAACTCCATTAAGATAGATAATTATATTGTCATATGCATTAGAAAACATGTTGGGAGAGACTTTCGTAAACTATAACTTTAAAGAATCAACCTTGATATGATAACTTTTGTTGAGATTATCGCTCTAACCTGGAGGTTTGGGGGAAAGAACGGGATTATCTTATGGTTGACCAATCCTAACCAGAGTAATCCTTCTAAAGATGTATTGATGTATAGTAAGATCCAGTAGATCTTGTTGATATCTTGTTTGAATAAGGCTACTCAGATAGGTATTATAGGATAGATTATCGTAAGGAAGCTGAGAGGATGAAAGTTTGTCAATGTTACTGATAGGTATACGAGCCCTATCCAGAAGAATGTTACGAGGGCGAAGGCTGCATTCTTGCCTATGAATACCGGTGTCGTTTTAATACCAACCCTCTTATCATATTCCACATCTATTATAGCTGAGAATATATGCATCGATGATGTGTGGAGTAATCCAGCTAAGAGAATCGTGGGAGCAGGCAGCAGTCCTGAAACTATGTAGTATCCGAATATTCCAGGCATGATGTAGAGATAGTTGGAGGCGAAGTCAAGGAATGGTCTTTTCTTGAATCTTAGTGGTGGAGCACTGTAGAATATGGAGAGTAAGAGGAAGATGGGGAAGACAATCTGTCCCAGAGGATCTTGAATCGTCATCAATAGCACACTTATAGAGATAACTGCTATCAGCAATCTCTTAATTTTCTTCTTGTTCGAATCTGTTAACCTCAACTCTTTTATGTCTTTTTTCGGGTTAAATTGGTCGGTCTCTACATCAATGTAGTCATTTATTCCATAGATGAGTATGTTGGCTGGAAAGAAGAAGTAAAAGAGATATATGTAGTATTCAATCTTAAGGAAGTCTTCAAATCCTGTAGCTCCTAAAGTATATCCTACCACATAGGGTCCTGCAGTATATATCCAGAACCTAAACCGTGATATCTTGATTATCTCTGAGAGGTCTTCTCTTATCGTCAACTTAGAGCACCAGGTTCTTGTAGTGGAGGGCTGAGATAGAATTGATAATTGCGGTGGTGACTATCTTTATTTTCTGTGGTTTTACTTTTCTCCTAAATAAGATCATAGGATTACGGTAGATTATCTTCGCAGTTAGTTTATACATGTCTGCCGCAGTCTTTATCGGGATTAGATATCTGTATGGTATGTATTTATAACCTTTCTCAGCGAAATCCTGCCACTCCATATATCTGTCGATCTGTCTTCATATAAACTGGTTGAATTGCTCCCGTTTTCCAGCTGCTTCTTCCATAGTTAGATTCCTAATTCCTAAACTTCTCATCTCATCATAGGGTAGATACTGTCTACCTAGAGTCAGGTCTTCCTGTATATCTCTTATGAAGTTCAAGTACTGCATCGCTCTCCCTAGATATCTTGCATGAATAAAAGAATCTTCGCTTAGGTCCATAATCCTGGCCATGAATAATCCTATAACCTCTGCGGAGCCATAGATATAGGTGTAGAGTTCCTCTAAAGTATGATAGACTTTCTTATATTAGTCTGATTCCATAGCGTCTAGAAATGCTTTTATCCAGCTATCTTCGAACCTTTTCCTTCTAGTAGGTGATATAAACTCT
>JBCNVN010000021.1:0-27582 GCA_039630055.1 Candidatus Caldarchaeales archaeon
GAGAAAGATATTATTAATAGCATGGAAACAAAAACTCATTGAGAAAATAGAAGATGACTAGAAAGACTTCATAAGGTTCGAGTCTGATAGCAGGTAACTGGTAAGAAGATATAAAGCCTAGTATTTATAATGATAGATTGTTTTATTTCTACAATTTTTATCCATAAATTTTTCGATAACTCTGAATTATAGATTGCCGAGGTCAGCATCTGGAGAAATTAGATGATTTTTGACCGAGATATATGTGCGGGGGGTGGGATTTGAACCCACGAACCCCTATGGGAACGGCTAACTCATCCGACCAGAGGTTTAATGATCTTGAGGCCGCCGCCGTTGACCTGGCTTGGCTACCCCCGCCCACAACATAACCTATATTCTATTCTATTTTTTAGGGTTTTACCAAGGTTCCAACCCGTTCTCCTCTTAATGCCTTTATAAGGTTTTCAGGATTCTTGCCGTTTAAGTATATTGTTGGGATACGGCTTCTAGCTATAATCTTCAACCCAGTGAGGTCTGCCAGCTTATACTCTCCAGCTTCATGAGAATAATCTATAAGCTTCTCGATTAACTCTTTTACAGATACTTCTTTCAGCATTCTTGCCGTTGGATCCTTCTTAGGATCAGCCGTATATATCCCATCTACATCTGTAGCTATGATAAGCTTCTCTGCACCTATCGTTTCTGCTGCAAGCGCTGAGACAGCCATCGTAGACTGTCCAGGCTGGAGGCCTCCCATAATAACTATCTTACCATGTGTAGAATATGCTCTCAGCTGGTCTAGATTTTCCGGGACTAGAGGATAGGCTTTCTCACCTATCAAGCTGGATAGGATGCTTGCGTTTATCCTAGTTATCTTTATACCTATCTCATCACATATGCTCTCGCTTAGCCCAAGCTTTCGAGCTGACTCAACATATCTCCTAGCATGTCTTCCACCTCCGACGACAACTACCCATCTACCACCATCATACAATTCTCTAAAGATCTCTGAGTATCTTTCCAGCAACTCTATATCAAGTTCCTCATTAAAGATTAGATGTCCACCTAACTTGACTACTATATTCAATTCTATTCATATGTTGATATACGTGTGGAGGATTAAAGTATATCGTGTAGTCTATGGTCCTTTAACTGTTATCTCCCTAACTATTCCAGCAGCAATAGTCATACCGCTATCTCTTATAGCGAATCTACCGAGTTCGGGAAAGCTGGCATACTCTTCGAGGGCTACCGGCTGTAGTGGCTGAAGTCTTACCCTAGCTGCATCACCTGTCTTCAAGAAGCTTGGATTCTTCTCAACTACCTGTCCAGTCCTCGGATCGATCTTCTCAATGAGCTCAACAAATTTTACAGCTATCTGAGCGGTATGTATATGCATTACTGGAGTGTATCCAGCAGCTATAGCTGTTGGATGATATATTATTATCAACTGAGCTATGAATTCTTTTGCAACTTGGCAGGGAGAATCGGGATGGGATACCACCATACCTCTACTTAGCTGGCTCTTATCTACACCTTTTAAGGCGAAGCCTATGTTATCTCCAGGCACAGCCTGTTGAAGAGGTTGATGATGCATCTCGATAGATTTTACCTCACATTTAATACCAGGAGGCATTATGACTACTACTTCACCAGGTTTAATCACACCTGTCTCTACACGTCCAACCGGTACGGTTCCAACCCCTTTAATCGAGTATACGGCTTGAATCGGTATTCTTAAAGGTTTATCGATCGGCTTAGGAGGCTCTTGGAACATATCTAGAGCTTCAAGTAGAGTTGGTCCAGTATACCATCCCATCTTGTTGCTTCTATCTATTAGATTGTCTCCAACCCATCCTGAGACTGGGATGAAGTTTATCTTAGAGACATCGAAACCTATCCTCTTCAAGAGGTCTGAGACTCCTTGCTTAACTTCATCAAAACGTTCTTTAGAATAGTTCACTGTTGGATCATCCATCTTATTTATCACTACTACTATCTGTCTTATCCCAAGCATAAAGAGTAGGAAAGCATGCTCTCTCGTCTGACCTCCCGGAGATATCCCAACCTCATACTCTCCCTTCTTAGCAGATACTACTAGAATAGCACAGTCAGCTTGACTCGCTCCAGTAATCATGTTTTTGACGAAGTCTCTGTGTCCTGGAGCATCTATCAGTGTATAATAGATCTTCTTTGTCTCGAAGCTCTGGAATGCAAGATCTATGGTTAGTCCACGTTCTCTCTCTTCTTTTATCCTATCAAGTATCCATGCATACTTAAATGTTTCTTTACCAAGCTTTTTAGCCTCTTCTTCATACTGCTGGAGAGTACGCTGATCTACAACTCCAAGTTTTGTGAGGAAATGTCCCATAGTAGTTGATTTACCATGATCTACATGACCTACCACTATTAGATTTAGATGCGGCTTAGATGACACCACCTAGCACCTCTTCTTCATGAAGACTAGATAATCGGGATTATATAAACATGATATAAGGTGGATTAAATATAATTTAAATTCAACTATTATCACCACTTCATAATCAAAGTTTCTGAACCATCTCTAAAGGTTTCTTAGTAAACTATGTAACACCATCTGGATTGTCTCCGAACAGGCTGATGCCCGCCATCACTATCCACTTGGATAGGGAGAGTGCTCAAGATCGTCAGATTGGTTAAGCATCTTCATAATCCTTATAGATGGAAGATAGTGGACCTCCTACTCCTAATCTTTCTGTTACAATCATGTGGCTCATATAATAATTGCGGCCGCCGGGATTTGAACCCGGGACCGCTGGCTTTCTCCATAACCTCGATTGTTCGGGAGGCCAGCGTCCTACCAGACTAGACTACGGCCGCCGAGAATATTATCTCTACATGGTTATTTGAGTTTTACTCTAAGCTTTGGCTTCTCCTCATATTACTGTTTCCGCTCTATGGTTACATTCCATTTTATCTCTATATCTGCTTTCTCGAATAAGGTATGTACTGGACAGTTATCAAGTGTTAGTCTAAGGACTGTTTCTGCTTCTTCCCTATTTTCTGACCAGACCTTTATATTTCCATTAACCTTTGTTATAGTCTTCTCTTCATCAGGTTTCACCGCTTCAACTTCTACCCTCATGCCATCAAACTTGAACCTTCTCTTAGCAGCTATTACCGCATATATGGTTGTTACACATCCTGCTAATCCCATGACAGCAAGTTCTAGAGATGTTGGACCTGTATCGTCTCCACCATGTTCAAATGGTAGGTCTATCACGATGCTATGCCCTCTATCATCATCAACGATGCTCCTATACTTCTCTACAAGCATCGCATTACTTCTTAAAAGCAGAACCATAAGGTACAGATACTCTTTCTAGGATATTAATATTCACCAAGATCTAGCCTCGTGGACAAGTAATATCAATCCATAATTTCCATCTAACTTATAGAAGAATCTATAGTAAATCTTTAAATCCTGTCTATCTCCACATGATCCTATGAGTATTCCAAGCGATGGACTGAGCGATGAAGAGATTATAAAGATTCTAGAAGAGTTTAAAGTAGTTGCAGTCGTGGGTATGAGTAAGGATCCGTTGAAACCTGGCCACTATGTTCCAAAATTCCTAATGAAGCAAGGATATAAGATTATACCTGTAAATCCAACTGTAGATGAGATTTTAGGATTGAAGTCTTATCCAAGCCTTCTAGATATCCCAGAAGAGATCGAGATAGTCAATGTATTTAGAAGACCAGAATATACGGTTGAGATAGCTGAGGAAGCTGTAAAAAAGAAGGCTAAAGTATTATGGTTGCAGGAGGGCATATACAATCCGCAGACTGTTGAGATAGCTAAGCGGGGAGGGTTAACAGTAGTCTGGGATAGATGTATGATGAAGGAGCATAATAGGTTGATGAAGTCCAAGCCACATATATCTCTTAGAAAACTCTAAACTCTAAAAATATAGATGGTAAAATTACTATCGATGACAAGACTGTCTAGATGGAGATGTATACTTATCAGGTTATATAGTCGATGAAAAGGTGTAATAGAGATCTAAAAAATTCGGGAAGACTTAGATGGTATATATTTCTTCTCTTATGGGAGATATGGCTTCTTGTCCCAAGCTACTCTTACAGAAGTCTACTAGAGCATTAGATGCTGCCGGCTCACCATGTACAGTAAAGATCTTTACATCTGGACCGAGTCTCTTCAAGAACTCATGTAGCTGGGTCCTACCAGCATGTGAACTAAACTTATACTGTCCAACTTGTGCTTTAACCTTTATGTCTATCTCTCCATGTACTAGCCTCCTCTCGTTTAGGAGTGTAGCTCCAGGAGTGTTTGGAAGCTGGAAACTTACCAGGAATATTGCTGACTTCTCATCTTCAGCAAGCTCTTCAGAGTAGATTATGGCCGGTCCACCTTTCAGCATTCCAGCAGGGCTAATAATCGCTGACGGCTCACTTAATGCTTGCTTCCTCTTCCTACCACTCGTAACTCTATTGATATGTCTTGCAGCCTGGTAGAGAAGCTGTCTACCATCTATATACTCATCCATCTCTAGGTATATATCTAGAATCTTTATGGCCATCCCATCTAGATAGACTGGATATCTAAAATTGTAAGCTTCTAGAACGCACATTATCTCTTGTGATCTAGAGACTGAGAAGGCTGGGATAAGGACTCTTCCACCATTCTCTACAACCTCTCTTACTCTTGCCACAAACTCTCTCTCCAGATTCTTCCTCTCAGGATGATCTTCTAGAGCATATGTCGACTCAACTATAACTGCATCTAGATCTTTGAGTGTCAGGTCTGCTCCACTTAAAAGTCTAGTCTTAATGGTTGTGAAGTCTCCAGTATATAGTAGTGTCTTATCAGCATTTATTAGTACTTGCATGCTTCCAGGTATATGTCCAGCATCCATGAAGGTTATCTCAGCATCCTTGATCTTCACCGTATCACCATAACTAACCTCGATACCTTTTCTAATCATCTCTCTCACCTCTAGTATCTCGTATGGTAGATAGTAGCCTGCGAGCTTGAGAAAGTCTCTAAGAAGTATGTCTGCGATCTTGAAGGTCATCGGTGTAGCAAATATCTTTGTACCATTGTTAAGCATGAATAATGGGGCTGCTCCGATGTGGTCTAGATGTGCGTGGGTCAGTATTACTGCATCTAGGTCCTTTGCGGCCACATGTGAGGGGAACGACGGTTCAGGATCACTAACTTGGACACCATAATCTAAGAGTATCCTAGCTTCTCTAGTCTTGACGAGTATTGCTGATCTACCTACTTCTTGGGCTCCGCCGAGAAATTTAATCTCCAAGATAATCCCCTTTAAAGTCTAATCTACTCTAATCTTCAAGTTAAAGATGGATAAGATAAATATTTACCTTTAACTCTTTGAGGAGAATCATATAGATTAGATTTGGAAGATCTTTGCTAGAATTCGGCATATCTATAGATTCTAGTAGGATTCTATCCTAGAGTGATAAGCTTTATCTCTACATCTACTTTTCCAACTAGTCTCTCTAAAATTTTATTAACAGTCTCCTTGAGATAAGGGCTCCTAGCCTCTATAATTATGATCTCAACGTAACCTGCAGTGGAGATCTGCTTGATTATGGAGTCTATTACCTCATCTTCTAAGATGAGGTTTTGAGGGAAGTCTGTCTGAGAGAATGGATAAACATATCTTATCTGTATAGGTATTAGTCCATATGGTGATCCATAGAGTAGTATATCGTACTCTGATAGGTTGCCTTCATGTAAAATTTTACCTATCTTCTGAGAACTTATCTTCATGGTATATGGAACCAGCACAGCCTTCTTCTTCGACCTCTCTTTAAAGATGTTCTCCAATAGTCTATTCTTGGCCCGCCGTATCTCAGGTCTCCTTAAACTTAATCCATCAAAGATCTTTAATCCACGTCTAGAGTATATTGGTGTATGATCTTCCATGCTCTTTATCAGTTCTTCATTGTTCACGATCTCTCTGAATCCTTGATAGACATCTGGATGGCTTCTAGCTCTAATCTCCAACAGCTCCATCAGCCTCCCATCTCTGATAGCCTGCTTTATCTCAGCGATCTCCTTGAAACATACGTAGAGATTATGTTTAGCCAGAATCATCACTCTCTCCTTATGGGGGAGTTCTCTAAGTTCCTCTATACTTGTCTTTGAACATACTGGACAGAGGCATGGAAGATAATCCATATTCTCTAATCTTAGAGTACCAGTCTCTGTAATATATCGCCCATCTCTAGCGTAGAGATAGTAGCTAGCTGAATCGAACATATCTACCCCTAGAGCAACGATAAAAGAGAATATCATAGGATGGCCTGCACCGAAGAGATGGAGAGGCTTACCATACTCTATAACAGATCTAGTAGCTATGATCATCTCGAAGAGTTTGGTGAACTGGTATCTCTCCATTAAAGGTGTAGGGCTTCCTAAAGCGTATAGGTTGAAATCCATCTCCTTAACTTTCTCTGCACATTTTTTGAGTAGAGCGATATGTACTCCTCCTTGAATCGTTCCAACCCATAAGGCATTTCTAACAGGTCTATCATCTAATACTTTAATCGTTGCTTCAAGGTTCTTCAATGTCTTTTCTACAGTTTCCTCTGCAGGTCTTTTACCAACTAATCCAGTGGGAACATCTAGTGGGACAGCTATATCTGTCTTGATGTCTTCTTCGAATAAGGCTATTTCTTCTGGAGTGGCCTCGACTTCACCATACTCAAGTATTTGGTAGCCGCCACTATCTGTCATTACCACTCCATCGAAATCTAGGATTCTGTGAACTCCATTCTTTAAAGCTTCTTCTCTAAGCCTCTTATACATTATATATGCGTTGGTTATCACTATTTTCGCCTTAAGGTTCTCATCCATCCATCTAGCAGGAATATCTTGTACAATCGGATTAATTACTGGAAGGAATACAGGTGTCTCAACCTTCTTTCCACTCTTGGTCTTCAGCCTACCAATCCTACCCAACAGATCTTCAGCAACCACCTCGAACACTCTAATACACCATACATCATATCAAATAGTCTACAAGATATTATGTAACTCTTCTAGAAAACTTTATAGTCATATAGATCATATAGACCATAATCTTTGAGATAGAGTCAGAGTTTTTACAGTTGCATAAACATAGCTTTAACCTGTTGGATGCCGCGCATTCCTCTAATCCTACTGATCAGTTCTAGAATCCTATTATTGTCTCCCTCTGCAATAAAAATTTCGAGGCAGAATCTTTGACCGATATGTCTATGAATATTCTCTATTACTATATCATCAAACTCGTGTCTTACTTCTGTCATTCTCATATCAACGTCTTTTCTATCGTAGTCACATGTTATCATGATAGTGGCAGCTACTCTACCTTCCTCCATCTTTGCAAGTTCAGTCTCATCTATAAGATTTCTAATCGCATCTCGGAAAGCTTCCGACCTACTATAGTATCCACGTGTCTTCATAAATTGATCGAACTTTCTTAAAAGTTCGTCAGGTATAGTTATACTCACAACGGTCATCAAACATCAAACTCATCATTTAATATTAACATAGTAACTTATTACTATTAATGAAATAATATTTTTTCTTAAGTTTCTAACATTATTCTAATATAATTATTTAATCCTATTATAAGTAGACGGAATGTTTTATGATGATGGGAAGATATCAGAGGAGGTTAAAGAAGAGAGAAGAAGAGAATTATGGATTTATCTGGTCATGTTTCTAGGTCTCAGCATACTACTAGGCGGTTCTCTCGATCTATTCTTTCAGGGAGGACCTCTTCTATTCAATATACCCCGCATCAATGAACCGATAACCTTGTCAAAAATAATATATTATATATCGATCATTATTTCAAGCTTATACATTGGACTTATCGGGCTGAGAAAGCTCGTATTTGAGAAGAGGTTTTCAGTAGAGTTTCTAATGTCTGTAGCGGCTTTAGGGGCTACATATCTAGGTCTCCTTTTTGAAGGTTCAATGGTTCTCCTCCTCTACTCCTTGTCAGAACATCTTGAAGATCACATCCAAGATAGGGCTAGAAGAACCATTGAGAAGCTTTCACAATTCATTCCCACCAGAGCAAGAGTGATCACAAATGGTTCAGAGAAGATTGTTGACTTAAAGGAGGTCCAGCCCGATATGGTGATCTTAGTGAAACCTGGAGAGAGGGTTCCGCTCGACGGGATAGTGGTCGAGGGAGCCTCTATGGTTGATCAATCACTTGTCACAGGCGAGTCTACACCTATCTTGAGAAAGAATGGTGATGAAGTCTATGCTGGTACACTGAATTTAACAGGAGTTCTCAATATTCTTGTAACCAAAGGCTCAGAAGATACACTGATTTCTAGAATTGTAGAGCTGGTCATCGAGTCTAGGAAGAGAAAAACGTCTATAGAGAGGTTGGTAGATAAGTTTGCCCGTATCTATGTTCCGATCATTATCTCTCTTGCAATTTTTACAGTTGTCTTCGGCCCAATTATAGCTGGAGGAACATTTAATGAGTGGTTATACAGGTCTCTAATACTTCTTGTGGTCTCATGTCCGAGCGCTTTTGTAATCTCTGTTCCAGCAACCATCTTTACAGCGGTAACTATAGCTGCTAGGAAAGGGGCCATAATCAAGGGTGGAGAACATGTGGAGAAGATGGCCAATGTAAAAGCTGTCTTGTTTGATAAAACAGGTACCTTGACATTGGGGACACTCAGAGTCCACGAGGTTAAGACTCTGACGGAGCTTGATGAGAGAGAAGTATTAACATATGCTGCTGCTCTAGAACAGTTTTCAAATCATCCTATCGCTAAGGCTATTGTTAAGAAGGCTGTAGAGATGGGGCTGAGATTCGATAGTCTAGAGGTTAGAGATGTGGAGGAGTTTCCAGGTAAAGGGGTTAAAGGCTATGTTAATGGTGTTCAGATAGTTATAGGAAATAAAGACCTGATAAAGCAGTATTCTTTCAACTGTGATAGGATAATCGATCTTAATGAGGAAGATAAGCATACCCTCATATACATTTCTGTGAATAAGGTTTGTAGAGCTTCTATCTGTCTAATCGATGATGTTAGGCGAGATGCTTTAGAAGCTGTAGAAGCCTTGAGGAAGATGGGTATCCATACAGCGATGCTTACTGGAGACAACCGGGAAATAGCTAGAGAGATTGCGGAAAGACTCAGATTAGAAGAGGTATATTCTGAGCTCTTTCCCGAAGATAAATTGAAAATTATAGAGAAGATGAAGAAAGAGTATGGGATGGTGGTTATGATAGGGGATGGCGTTAATGATGCTCCTGCTCTTACAGCTTCAGATGTAGGGATGGCGATGGGTGGAAGTGGTGTTGATATTGCTCTAGAATCAGCCGATATCATACTGGTTAGAGATGAACTTATTCAGGTACCCTATCTAATTAGGCTAAGCCAGAAAACTGTAAGAGTTGCTAAACAGAGCACGGCCTTCTCGCTTGGAGTTAAACTAGTTCTAGGTGTTTTGGGGCTGATGGGCTTAATCCCTCTATGGCTTACGGTAGCCGCAGGCGATGACGGACTAACGATGCTGGTACTATTAAATACTCTACGTCTAACTAGGATATAATCCCAATAGAATAAACTTAACCTCTTTACTCACTCCCAAAATTATAAATCTAGTTCTATATGCTATAATCTGGCTGCTAGTCGGCTTCCACCTTTACAGAAGTCTCATAGAGACATAGGATAGTATTGTCTCGGTTTTTCAGCGGATAGAACTTTGAAGGAGAAACTGGAGGCCTATGCAAGACAACTATTAGAATACCTTTATCATTTGGAGAGGTCGGAGCTTATCGGATGACTCAAAAGAGAGGGAAAGATAGAGAATAGTTATTAAACTATTAGTCTAGCCTACTAGGCTCCAAAACTCTTTATAATATGCTAATGTTAAGAATAGAGGACAATGTAAATCATTATATAAGACTTTTGATTGAGATGTTACTGAGGAAGGTATGACTATTGAAGTGTTCTTCGAGCCGGGTGCTGAGGACATGTATGTTGATGGAGCTACCCTGGTCGAGGGGCTACCTGGAGTAGGGCTAGTGGCCAAGGTCTCTGTAGCATATATTTTAAGTAAGCTTGAAGCTAGAAAAATCTGTAGATTCTACTCCTCTTACTTTCCCTCATTAATCTATGCCCAAGATGGTAAACTTATAAATAGTTTTGCCGATCTATACCTGGTTAAAAAGCCGGTGCCGTTAATATTCTTATATGGTAATTCGCAACCAGCCTCAAGCTATGGTCAATACGAGCTATGCGAAAAAGTACTAGATATTGCTACAGAGCTAGGTGTAAAATTCGTAGTAACTCTAGGTGGATATGGTAAAGAAGAAGTCTCGGAGGCTAGAGAGGTATACATATCCTCCACACGTCCTGAAACTATTCGAAGAGTTATCAGTAAGATCCCTGCAAAAATATATGCAGGTCAGATAGTAGGTGCGGCAGGTTTACTGATAGCCTTGGCTGAGGAGCGAGGTCTAGACAATCTATCAATGCTGGTGGAGGCATCTCAGATGACTCCAGATTACTATGCGGCTAGAAGGTCTATAGAGTCTGTAAATACTCTACTAGATATTGGGCTGGATGTTGGAGATGTAGACGAGATCTCTAAGACGTATATCTCGATGCTCTATAAGATAGAGTTCTAGTGGAAATGTAGAAGATGAGAGCTGGAAGACAGAATTTAATCGGTGGAGGCATATATGTTGAAGAATTCTTCGGAACCGTTGAGGTCGGATTATTTGCTACCACAACAGACCAGATATGCATTGTCCCCCCTAACACGAAGCTTAGGCATGAGAGGCTTATAGAGAAAGCTCTAGGAGTAGAGATAGTTAAAACAACTATTGCCGGTTCTTTCTTGATAGGCCCTCTAGTAGTTGGAAATAGTAATGGACTGGTGCTTTCACCTATAATACTGGATGAAGAACTGGAAAAGATTAAAAGATCCTTCAAAGATTTAAACACCCTAGTATTGGAGAGCAAGTATACCGCCGTTGGAAATCTTATACTCGTAAATGATAGAGCGGCCCTGGCAAGCTCTTACTTCAATAAACATGAAATAAATATGATTCAAGATACTCTAGGAGTAGAGGTTTTACAGGGGATGATTGCTAATAGACCCTACGTTGGATCGATCTCTGTAGTAACAAATAATGGTGGGCTCGTACATGTACAAACAACCCCGGAAGAAGAAAAGAACCTATCAGAACTCTTCAAGGTCGAATTCCTAACAGGGACCGTCAATGATGGCATACCATTTATAAGAAGTGGCGTTATAGCAAATAGTAAAGGTGTTATCGTTGGAGCAAGAACAACCGGCCCAGAGCTTATGATACTCTCTAGAGCTCTCAAAGTATAGTTAGAGAGAAAAGAGCATATTCTCTAGACATATATCTGGATATGTGGTATTCCACCTATCTTCATAATGGCCTTCTCCATGATTATCCCCCTCGTTACAGCATATTTTACGATCAATTCTCCGAGTAGGTTTATTATAGTTGCCTGTCTAAGATAGTTGGGAAGATCTTCCTCTCTAACCAAAACGTCTCCATAAAATGCCTTGCTTACTTCTACTGAGAATCCTTCAACAATGTTTATCCTTTTCCCAAGAAGTTCTTCATCACATATTGCAACTACCGTTTCACCAGTTTTAGAATGGTGTACCTTGACCCAGAATCTCTTATCCATCTCTAACACTTCTCCAGATCACACTAACGATACTCAGCCTCTCATAATATTATCTAAAATCATCGTATTTATCATTTTCTAATCATAAAATTGAGCCGAGATTCTAACCTTAAAGATAGGTAGATTGCGGTCTCAATAGAAAGGTATTTTTTAGACATGTTGTATATCTAGATAGTAAAAGCATGGTCGAGAAATCGGTTGACCAAACCGCTGGAGAGATCTTGATGAGTAGGATAGCTGGAGAGATTATTCTATCTGATTTTCCTGGATCGGTTATGAAGAAATGGAGACAATTATTTGAATTAAATCAGAGTGAACTGGCTAAATATATGAATGTTTCATCCTCCGTATTGAGTGATTATGAGAATAATAGGAGGAAGTCTCCTGGAGCAGGCTTCATCAAGAAGTTTGTCTCAGCCTTGATAAATGCCGACATGCAGAGAGGAGGAGTACATATTAAGAGATACTCTATACTTCATAGAGATCTAAGTGTAGCAGTATTAGATATGAATGAGTTTAAGACTCCTATAAGCATTAGAAAGATAGTGGAAGCATTGAAGGGGGTTTTACTAGTTGGTAGAGAATGGGATAATGAGCTAGTATATGGATATACGGTTGTTGACAGCCTCTCAGCTATAAAAAACTTGGAGGCATCAGATCTCTTATACCTCTTCGGTAAGAACCCTACTAGAGTAATAATCTTCACAAAGGTTAGTAGGGGGAGGTCTCCTATGGTCGCTGTCCGCCTATACCCGATAAAGCCGAAGATGATTGTAATCCATGGTCCAAAGATCTCTGAAGAAGTAGATAGTTTCGCTATAGAGTTAGCAGAATTGGAGCGGATCCCGTTCTGTCTATCCCTCTTAAATTCTCCAGAAGAAATAGTTGAGAATCTTAGGAGGCTTATCTAAAAATACTATATGTAAATTAGAGCTTATCTTTAATCCAATATTCTTGATTGTCTATCTTAGTATTGATGTTTCAAGCATGTTTCCAGGATTCAACCATATAGAGTTTCAATGAATAATAATTAAAAAAATGAGGAGTGAGTTAGATTGTTTAAGTTTTAAGATTTTTTCTTTAACAAGAGGATCCTCATGGGAGCTATAGAGGCGAGGGCCATGACCGATAGAACTATGATGGAGGAGGCTACCATCATGAGGAGAGAGGAGGCCATAACCTCGGCCAAGATGAATAATCCTAGACCGATCATCAGGATGATAGATAGGTATACTAGGTTAAGATCGATCCTTCTAACCTTATGCTTTACGATCAGGGTCATTGCCAAGACTATGGGACTGATGTAGACAAGCCCTATCAAGGAGCTTGCAATCAATCCTCCTATCAAAACTGCCAACTCAGGCATGGCTGAAAACGGCTCTGCTGAAAGCTTGGAGATATCTAGGATCCATAGAAGAGGATATATCGAGATTCTTATGAAGGTTCTTAGATACTCATTCTCATGCTCTGCTTGTGCTATGTAGGGGCTCCAAGAATAGTAGAATGCATGGAATGCCTTCATAAAGTTCTCTCCAGCAAAGGTCTCCATAACAAAGCCATCTCTAAACTCTCTAAGGGCTTGAACTTGTGGAGCGATCTCAGAACCGAAAGCGGCAGTAGCTATAAGACATCTGCCTGTAACTCTCTCAATCACCGTTACAGTCGAGATAGATGTAACAGTTTCTTTAATGGTTTGAGTTGTAGCAGCGCCAGGGACGGTCGTAGCTTGAGTTATTGTGATTGTCTCGGAAGGAGCTGTACTAATCGTAGTCACAGTCTCAGTAACAGTTTCAGTAATTGTCTCCGCCGCTACAGTAGTCGTAGTCATTAAAGTCGTGGTCATCGTAGTAGTTCTCGTTACCGTCGTGGCCACGGTCTCAGTAGTGGTCTCAGTAGCGGTTGTTGTTATCGTTGATGGAGGCATAGTGGTCGTCGATGTAACGGTGCTAGTCGTAGTCATAGTAGTAGTACTAGTAACTGTGCTAGTAACGGTAGTTGTTAAGATGTCTAGCTCTGCCCAGTCGAAAGAGGCTTCACATCCCCCACACGTCATCAATCCAACGCCTCCAGTAGGGTTAAGGGTACTTGTTATATCAATTACCCTTTTATCTGCGATGTAGACTTGGATGCTTGAACCCTGAACTCTAACTGATAGGCGGAACACAGAATTTATATCCACATCACTCGGGAAGTCTACAGTTCTTAATACTGCTTCTGAAGGATTTGTAGGGTCTTCATATACACTAGCTAGCGTTACTTTCATTGTATCCTTCATGACACGAACTTCGTAATGTGTCCAGTATCTTTCTTGTGATCCAGGCATGGCTCTGAAGATTATCCCTCCTCCCTTACTATCTATCTTGATACCAACAGCGAAGAGGTAGTCACTGGGTCCTTCATAGCTTGGAGGCCAAGGTTTGGAGAATACTCGATAATAATCTAGGATCACCTTTGAGCTGAAAACTCCTCCACTAGACTGAATCTTATAGGCTCCGCCAGCTATACTATATGTGGCAGGCGTCAAAGACTCTTGAACCCAGATATCGGGCCCATCCCGTCCTGGGTAGGTTCTAGCTTCATAATTGTTGAAGTTGTCGTAGAATACGATTTGCTCAGCTTCGATTGCTCTTATTATGACCGTTAAAGATAAAAGTGTTAGCAAGAATATTATAGAAAGAATAGTTTTTTGGTCCCTCAATTTAGAGGGGGTTCTCATTTTTCTCACCTAGTTAACGGGAGAACATGAAAAAAGGGCTAATTAAGTTTTTATACTAGATCGGGTCAAGGTAATACGGCTTCATCGATCTACATCTACCATCTTAGTCTTTTCTGTAGCGACTTCCCAGTTTTTCAGATGTTTAGCATATATTCTTCTCTATAATATTTTAGATCTATGGTTAAACCTGTTAAAGATATCAAGATCAGACCTGGGATAACTGTTTCAGAACTAGTTGAGCAGATGAGAGATGCTGGAGGATTCGCTGCTCTATATCTGGGAAAAGCTGTAGAAGTACTTAGAGAGATGATTAGAGATGCTGAGTGTGTGAGGTTCCTATCATTTGTAGGTGCACCTATCAGTACAGGTCTTAGAGGTGTAATAACAGAGCTCATAAAGAATAAGCTATTCGATGTGATAATAACGACGTGTGGTGCTCTAGACCATGATATCGCTAGGTCTCTGAGAGAATATTATGAAGGAGATTTCTGGATGGATGATGAAGTACTTAAAGAAAAAGGATTCCATAGACTTGGATCAGTATTGATACCCGTCGAAAACTATGGGCCATTAATAGAAGAATTTATGCAGAAGATTCTAGAAGAAGAATATTCTAAAGGATTGAGAGAAGTCTCCAGTAGTAGTCTAGCCAGTCTTATAGGAGAGAAGATAACTGATGAGAGAAGCTTCTTGAAGTGGGCGGCTGAGAAGAGAGTCCAAGTATTTGTTCCAGGGATACTTGATGGAGCTGTAGGTACGCAGATCTGGCTATTCCAACAGAAGCATAGAGATTTCAAATTGAATCTTCTACAAGATTTCGATAAGCTCTCAGAGATAGTCTTCAAGGCTAAGAGTAGTGGAGCATTGATGATCGGCGGAGGCATTAGTAAGCATCATCTTCTATGGTGGAACCAATTTAAAGATGGATTGGATTATGCTGTATATATTACTACTGGATACGAGTATGATGGGAGCTTAAGTGGAGCCACTGTTAGAGAAGCGGTTTCATGGGGGAAGGTGAAGCCTCAGGCCATGAAAGTAACTGTACATGGAGATGCAACAATAATCCTACCGTTGATCGCCTCAGCACTACTTGAATATAGAAATAATCCATGACTCTTCAGATGTCAATCAAAACTTATAAATAATTAGAGTAAGATGGATGTGAGAGATTTGTCTCCTAGAAGGTTGGAGAGATCTGAAAAGAATAGAGTTCTTGCAGGAATCGTAGGCGGGTTAAGCGAGTATATCAATGTGGATGCTAACCTACTGAGATTGGTGGCCCTCATACTGTTTATCATCACACCTATACTGATGATAGTCCTCTATATTATTGGAGTATTCTTGATACCTAGAGCAGGTGAGGAGAAACCACTAGCAACATCATTTGATCTAGAGAGATATCTTCCCCTAATCATTGGAGTCGTATTAATCTTGATTGGTGCTTCTCTTCTAGGATCATTCGCTATAACACCAATACTCTGGCTCACTCCATTCTATGGATTTGAGATAGTTGCCAGGGCGATTGGAACAGTATTGGCTATAATATTAATAGTCATAGGAGCTGTTATCGCTATTCCTCTCCTGAGAAGATTGTAGTAGATGATTATCCCAATCTCACATATTTTTACTATATCATCATCCTCTTCTCTTATTTTTTACGTAGTTGTAGATGGAGGACACCGTTAAGATAGGTTCTTGTAAGAATCGATACTTTGTATGGTAGTTTCACTATACGTTTGAATCCTCCTCCACCTCTTACCAGCAGCTTCTCTCCTCTAAGCTCTACAACTACTTCTTCTTCAGGACCTGGAACTTGTGCCGTTAATAGTATCAACCCATCCTTCTCAATTAATTCTATCGGGTATTTCTCTACATATCTCCGACTTATCAAGGCTTTTCTCAACTCTCTAAACCAGTAGAATCCTAGTAGTGTTAACGCTATGACTAGGGCCAAGCCTAGAAGACTACGTTGAAACCTAGCCGTAAGAGAGATTATTACTAGAACTAGAAATATTATTAATATAGCTGTGAATATCTTGGAGAATGTTGGCCCTGTTTTAATTCGAGATCTGCCTCCAGCCATCTCGAGGTTTAACCTCCGAAAATATTTATATAGTGAAGCTCTACTATTCCTCGATCTATAGTCACTAATCCTACCTTTAAAATATTATCTTCTCTCCAAACAAGTACCATATCTCTTCCAGTCTTATCAATCCATCTATTCAAGAAGTCTCTAAACTCTCTAGTGAACTGGTCGGTAGAAGTATACGATATATTCCCTTCATTGAATACTAGGTGGGCATTTATCTTTTCGGGAAAAACAGGGACTAAGCCTTCACCTCTTATAACTTGGAGTGTTAGATTCATTACATCTATTTCCACGGTCGGCGGAGTGGCCACACCTCTCAATACTCTAAGATAAGATTCGAATGATTCTTCAATACTACTGCCGATGCCTACAAAGTAGCTTCCAGTAAACTCTGCGCCTATGACAGCTATCGTTCCAAGCTGAGTTATCACTCCTCCCGCTCCAGCTGGAGTAGTATATACGGGAATAACATAGACTAGATGCTCGCCGATAGAGTAGAGCATATTCTCTCCTATCCTAGGATTCTCCAAGAGTGTTTGAAGTTTTCTAAATTCAGGATATCTTTCAAGTGCTTCTCTCGCAGCTGAGGGTCCTAGAAGCTTCTTCTCAGATTCTTGTGGGACATAGTAGAAGATCTTCTCACCTAGATGTGGATAATCATTTCTAACTACCATGAATCCTGCAAGGTTTCTTCCAGGAGAGCCTCTAATCTGGAGGGAGAGTATACCTATAAATTCTGGTTTATCGAATCCTGGAAGCTTTGTGATTATATAGTATGTGTATAGGTCTCGAGGTATTTCATAGAATTCTCTCGCCTGTATAAAGGTGGAGACATCATCCATATGGTAATTGTTGAATAATCCTACTTGATACTCAAAGACTTCCTGAGGAAATCTAGTCTGATTATACAGCCATCTAGGAACCTCTTCTATTACAATCTCTTTGTACGAGTCTTTAATTATCTGGCTAACGAAATCTGATCCAACTATTATCAGTTTGATCGAGCCATCGTAGATGTTGATGAGGCTGTAGCCGATGAATCTAACGTATTCATTACCTCTGCTCCAGGGAACGTTGTCTCCACCTAATCTTACTATCAATGGCATAAGCCAGTAGGTATTCTCCCCATCAGTTACTGGAAACATATCTACATAGTCGTCTCTCCAAAAATATTCAAAATAAGGAAATAGCAGACTCATCCTATCATATACATCTCTATATCTTAGGAGCCTTACAGTCTTGTCAGGATAGGAGAAGAAGAAGGTTAGATCATATATCCAGCTGATAGGTGGAGAGACTATGACGCCGCCATCACCTTTGTAGCCAGATCCAGTTACTTCATCGGATACTTCTTTACCGAGTATTATCGCCGCCCATACAGATTCCAGCAGCCCACCTTCCCCATAATAGATCCGTCTCTGAGTGAAGAATCTAGAAGAATCAACTATTGTACCGTTTGTTGCGTCTAGTATTAGAAAACCATTCGGGACATGTGTGTAGACTAGATGCTCATTATACCATACGTCCGCCGCCTTTACAGAGACGGGCAGTATAGGCTTCATAGAGGCGCTCCAGTAAAGTCTTCCATTAAATCTTATAATGTCCGAGTCCTCGAAATCTACATATGGGATTAAGCCTATCTCAGGCTTCATCTTCGTGAATGCTGCTTCCCAATCCCAGAGCCTGACGACGTCAAGCTGCTCTTTCACGGTCTTGATCTCTTCTTGTATAGAGCCGATAGGAGAACGATCTGGAAAGACATACATCTTTCTAACAATGTTCCCGATATCTGCTAGATATCTATTGACCATGATCTCTTGCTTAACGTAGGGTCCAAGCCATTCTACCTTTCTCGCATCAGCTATGCTATTCTGTATAGTCACGATGGAGAAGACTGCTAAGATGGCTAGTATTACTGCTCCACCCTTAATTACGTATGCATATAGGAAACCTGGTTTAACCCCATCTAGAATAATAAACAGGATCATCAAGACCGATATCGTAAATGACCCTAGAATCAATACTTTGGTATTGTAATCTATATAGCTTGGAAAGAATAGGGTGAACCCGATCCATGCAGAGGCAATCCCGATAATCGTCTCGATAGCTTCTACCGGTATCCTAAAGAGCCCCGTATCCAGATACTCTACGAAGATTCTTGTAAAAGCTTTTAATAGGATGGTTGCTCCGACGATTATAGTAAGTCTAACTGCTAAAGATGTTAAGATCGGTGGAAGAAGTAGTATTAGTGTAGGGGAAGCGGATATGACGTCTTCAGCAGGAGAGGTGTCTAGAGCCGAGATAGATATAAACGGTAACTTGAATAGTTCGGTAACCTTGCTTATGTTAAGGTCTACATTACCGCTCAAGACGCCGAGTACCGCCATGCCGAAGAGGGCGTCAGCGAAAATTATTGCACCTATAAACATCTTGGTAACCTGCCATGCGAGAAATCTAGTAATGCTAAGCTTATATGTAGAGAGGTCTAAGTCTCTTGGATGAGTATATCTCTCCCAGAAGACTGAGATAAAAAATCTTATAGACCAGAAGGTTATCGATCTTCTATTTTTAAAATCTAAGCGGAAGAAGGCTATAAACGATAGGATGAGGCCTCCGACTAAAGCATAGTAGTATGGTTTAATGAATAGGTCTCCGAATTCCCAGAAGTTTAACATTACTTGTAAAACCTGGTTGACCGAGACGATCAAGAGTATTATCATGATTATCGATAAGATTGCTAAGGTAGTCCGTGAGAACCTCCTACTCCTAGCATACATTTATTCAACACCTTCCCGATAACTCTATAATTTCTAGGATTATTAATATTATTCTAGCTTCAGCACTTTAAGTATCTTAAATAGCTACTTTGAAAATACTCTCAGATCAAGATTGGTGTAATCTAATTTCGGATAGAATGCTAAGAAGAGTTATCTGAGATAGGGGATGGGTATATTAGATGATAAAAGGAGGGATGATAAGTATATAGCTGAGCTACAGGTTGTAAAGAATGTTTTTAAAGTAAAAAATTTGAGTAAGGATAAGTTCGAGATTATTTAGGGCGGTGAAATATATTGTATCTTGCACTGTTTGAAGATGAATGTTACCGGAACTTCTCTCCTTTGACGCTCACCCAGCCTGTTTACGAGATGAAGACTGGTACATCCAGCCTTAGAGAGAAGATACTGACGAAGATTAAAGTCGATGGTAAGATAATCTTATTCACCCGAGAATATCTTGAGGAGGTTCAGAAGGAGAGGACACCACATCTATGGGTGAACAACTTTGACGTAGAGGAAGATGTACTATTGGTTAATGGTTTAGTTCTTCCAGATGCGAAGTTTGAAAAAGTATTGGAGAAGCTCTCGAGACCTGGCATCGCCATAATGAGGAGAGATAGAGTCATAGCTGCACGTCTTAAGGCTGAGGTTATCGGTTCACCCATCTTTAAGAGAGCGGCCACATCTACCGATAAAATCAATGATGTCATATCGAGTTACGTATCTGAAAGACTCCAGAACGATGATATCCATCTCATAGAATATCCGTGGGAGCTAATAGAGCTAAATTCAAAATTGATCACAGAAGAACTAGAGAGGTTTGAGGGGAGAGAGTGGGAGGGCGAGATAGATAGATCGACGATTATATATGGTGATAGAAGGAGGGTATACTTGGGTAAGGGAGCCTTCATCGAGGGGCATACGGTTCTAGATGTAAGAGATGGACCGATCTACATAGGAGAGAACACGTACATCCAATCATTGACACGTATCTCAGGTCCAGCATATATTGGTAGAGGCTGCATAGTTTTCGGAGGACAGATTAGAGGAGGCTGCAGCATAGGTGATTTATGTAGAGTTGGTGGAGAAGTCGAGGAGACGATATTTCATGGATTCTCAAACAAGAGGCATTATGGATATATAGGTCACTCCTATATAGGAGAGTGGGTGAATCTCGGAGCAGGAACTACGACATCCAATCTAAAGAATACTTATGGAACGATAAGAATGGAGATTAATGGTCAGAGGTATGATACTGGGAGGATGTTTGTCGGAGCATTTATCGGAGATCACGTAAAGAGTTCTATAGGAACATATATATTCAGTGGTAAGAGGATTGGTGTCTCTAGCCATCTCTACGGTGTAGTATCGGAAGATGTTCCATCCTTTACAATTTATGCTAAGAGGCTTGGAGCTAAGCTGACGGAGATCCATCTTGAGTCGGCAATAGAGATAGCTAGAAGAGTGATGTCTAGGAGAAACATAGTTCTCTCTAAGGCTTATGAAGATGTTCTTAGAAAGGTCTTTGAGATTACAGAGAAAGACCGTGACAAGTCTCAAGTCTCAAAAGGGCATCTATCAATATGATACGATTCTAGATGGAGAGCTTCCGACCCGGTTATGTGTCAAGAATGCTTGAGATAAGCCATAACGATAATAGAATAGTATCTTGTAGAACTGGAATAGAATTAGCATAGCGGAGAAAATACTTTATAGATATTTTTGAGATTGCTAGTCGAGCTATTTCTTTGTTAGAAGTTCAGCTTCCTTCCATAAATACTCAAAATAATTTTTCGCAAATTTTGCTAATCCTACATGCTCTGACCATATAGCAAAGCTTATCTCACCCTTCTCATCTCCAAGCAACAATATGACCTCTCTAGAGTCGGCCACTATACCTCCACCAAACATCTGCTCCTTCAACCTTAATTCTGCTACTTCGGTTAACTTCTTTATGAGAGCATAGTCAACATCGTTTGGAAGCATTATCTTCACTATTCCACCTCTACTAAAGATGTAGGTGAGATGTGGTAGAAAGAACGTTAGAAGGTTCTTAGTAATGAGTGGAGCGGCGATCAGTAACTCTTTCTCACAGCTTACTAGTAGATCCTTTATCTTCATAAGTATATTCTCTTCCCCTCTAATTATCCAGATATCATGCTTTTCTCTAAAACCTCTACCTTCATATATCGGGAAGAGCTCTGACCGTATTATCTCTTCATTGGATTTAAACTCTCTCTCTAGTCTCATCCTGCTAGATTCCAGAGCGGTTATAGGGGATTTAGGATAATATTGAGCAGGTCTGCCACCTTCAGTACCTATCCATCCCTTTCTCTCCAAGCTCTCAAGCACATCATATATCTTAGAGTATGGAACATCTGCTATTTCACTTAGCTTGCTAGCTGTTGATTCACCAACCTCAAGTAATGCGATATAAACTTTAATTTCGTAATCTGTTAAACCTAGATTATGGAGGGCTCTCCTTAGGTCTTCGCTGATCACAAACATCTTAATATTAAGGTAGACTAGCCGATATTCAAGTTTTCGTAGGATTGGAGACTCTTATATTAGAGATAAAATTCTTTAATCCTAAGTAGTCTGATCTAGACTTATGAGTAGGGAGTATCCTAAACATCCTATCACGGCTGTAGGAGCTTTAATAATCAGTGGCTCCCAGCTCCTACTTATTAAACGTGCTTTTCAGCCCTCTGCTGGTAAATGGAGTATACCTGGAGGAGTTGTAGAGTTGGGTGAGAAGGTTGAAGAAGCTGTTAAGAGAGAGGTTAGAGAAGAGGTTGGAATAGAGATTGAAGACTTACAACTTTTAGGGGTCTATGATAGTATAGTGAGGGATGAGAATGGCGACATTAAGTATCATTACATAATAATAGATTACCTAGCTAAGCCTAAATCTACATCTGTAACTCCATCTAAAGAAGTAGTAGAATACAAGTGGGTAGATCTTAAAGATGTAGATGTAATGAATCTAACCCCTTCTCTTAGAGAGTTTACTAGCAAGTATAGAGATAAGATAAAAGAATATATGGGAGAGATTAAATGAAGATCTTCTTCGTATGTTTACTCGTATTCAGATTCGGTCGGCGGTGTCTTGGTCTTCTCTTCTCTCTTTCTAGACGCTGCTATCACGTCATCTATCCTTAAGATCATTGCAGTGGCTTCGAAACTACTCTTTAAGGCTTGCTCTTTAACCCTTACAGGCTCGATTATACCGAGAGCATACATATCGGCTACTTTTCCAGAGAATACCTCTATTCCATATCCTTGCCCATCTTTCTCATGTTTGGCTCTCAGCTCTGTCAAGATCTCGACAGGCTCTAATCCAGCATTCTCAGCCAGAGTTCTCGGTATGGATTCTAATGCTTCAGAGAAGGCCATCATCGCCAACTGTTCTCTGCCTGGATATTTTGAAGCCTCCTTCCTTATCTTTAAGGCTAGTGCTTCTTCTATTGCTCCTCCTCCAGGGACATAGTTTAGATTGCTGACAAGGGTGATCATGTTCATGATAGCATCGTTGAATGCTCTCTCTGCTTCATCTAGTTGACGTTCAAGACCAGCCCTAATCAAGACTGAGACCGCTTTAGGATTTAGACATTCTTGGACAAAGACCATTCTATCCTCTCCTATCTTGATCTCTTCTACCAGTCCAGCTTTTCCAAGGTCTTTCTCTGTAAGATCTTCAAAATTCGTTACGATCTTTGCGCCTGTCGCTTTGGATAGCTTCTCCATATCAGATGCCTTTACACGTCTAACGGCTAGTATTCCTGCCTTGGCAAGGAAGAACTGGGCCATATCATCGATTCCTTTCTGGCAGAAGACGACGTTCGCTCCGACCGCGACAACCTTATCCACCATCTCTTTCAAGATTCTAGTTTCCTCATCTAGAAACTCTTTTATCTTAAGTGGGTCACGTATTCTTATCTCTGCACTAAATTCTGTCTTCTCTATCTCGAAGGGCGCGGAGAGCAGGGCTATCTTAGCGTTAACTACACGTTTAGGCATAGCTGGATGGACTACTTCCTTATCAACTATCACTCCATGGACTAGCTGGCTCTCCAACAAGCTTTTTCCAATCTTCTTAATTATCTGTATACTGTCTTTATCAGCTACAAGCTTACCATCTCTTTCTTCAACAATCTTTAGCACTGAATCTATTGCGAGATCTGCGATGTGGTCTGTAGCGAAGCCGAGAGACTTGCTTGCTAGAGCAGTCTTAACTATCTTCTTCAATGTCTCCTTGTCTTCAAGCTTAACAGGCCTTCCAAGCTTCTTTAATTCTTCTAAAGCAATATCTAACGATTTCTTGTAGCCGGATATAACTGTACTTGGATGGATCTTCTGTTCAATCAGTTCTTCAGCATGCTTGAGTAATTCTCCAGCTAAAACTACTGCTGTAGTCGTTCCATCCCCTACAGTGCTATCTTGAGTCTTAGCAACCTCTATTATCATCTTTGCCGCTGGATGCTCAACATCCATCTTCTCTAATATTGTGGCCCCATCATTCGTTACTACTACATCGCCTATGCTGTCGACGAGTATCTTATCCATTCCTTTAGGGCCGAGAGTCGTCTTAACTATCTCTGAAATGATCTTAGCTGCAGCGATATTATTCTTCTGAGCGGTTCTTCCTCTAGTTCTTGTCGTCCCCTCTTTTAGAATTATGACTGGTTGTCCACCAAGCTGTGCCGCTTGAGCCGTAATCCCCATAACTCATACCTCCCACAGATACAATAATCTCTATTAGACAGACGCATCAAGCCTTAATATAAAGATGAAGTCTCATCAACTTTAAAAGAATAATTAATTCAGAGAATAGTTAATAAATATATAATTTTATAGCATTAAAATATATTTGGATCTTTTCTGGGAGATGTTAATTTAACCCTAGCTATTTTATTACGAGGAGATTTAGAATTCATGATAGGATCTAGGAGGAGCTCGATTGAGCGGTAAGAGTTACCAGATAATCTAGATCTTGTATTTTACCTCTAACATCCATCGAGGAGACCATAGATTGTTTCTCTTCCCCAGGATTCAAGGCGATAATATCATAAAATATGAGAATAACCTCTTTGTATTGTCTTGAAAATGTTTCATTCTTCTTATCTTCTTGCATTAACTTTGTCGAGCTGAGTAATGATGTTGCATCATCACCAGACATCTCAGAGAAGTCATTACAAGTATTAATCTATACATTTCACAGGCATTATAATCATTTATCTAGACTATATCTTGTTCTCGTTGGCTCACAGAATACCAATAGCATCAATAAGAAATTTTTCAATCTCTATCTATCACAGGAAGCTATCTAGAAACTTTTATGAATTTTTAGCTGAAAGATATTGTCTCTTCACGATTTCTATAAGTTGAGCTACAGACTGGATTATATTATCCTCTAGTTGGTGGACGGCTCAGATCTTTAAGCTCTATATCAAGACAGAATCTAGAGAAGAGTCGATAGTTTAAGATACTGTTATGTGTAGAAGCTTCTGAGAAGAGTTTTAGCAGCCCTCTCAATATCTTCTCTCTTTATAGTTCTTCTCCCAGTATATTGGGCTAGACTTAATGCCTCTTTCGCGATAGCGATAGCAACTTCTTCTAATATCTTTCTAAGTTCTTCAGCAGCTTCTTCACTTGCTCTTGCAGCACCAGCCTTTTTTATCAATCGATGTATGGGTGCTAGACTCAATTCACTAGAGCTCAACGTCTATACTCGCCAATTCATTATTTATTAGCATGTTATTTAGTTTTTCTTATAGATAGGTCTAACAGACTTTTCACGTATAGATAATACGCTAAGGTTAGTGTATAGTATACGCTCCTAACTTTTTTAAGACATAGATAGAAAATCTTATTATTCAATCTATTTAGATTATAAGGTAGGATAAGTAGATGTGGATAGAGAAGGTATTATGCCCAAATTGTGGGAAACTAACAAGTAAAGATACCTACTGTAAGTTCTGTGGTAAACCATTAGAGGTTAAACCTCAGACTTTAATAGAGGGAAAAACATTAACGAAGGATATGCCGACAGTATCAGAATCTACTTCATCAACGACAGATATTATTCCACCAGCACAAGAAGTTGTAGAAGAGAGAAAGATAGTGGAACAGCTTTCAACCTTTCACAACTGGAGGAATAGACTTCTAGAATTACTTTTAAATGGGGAAGCATCTGTTGATGTATTTACAGATATTTACAGAGAGTATAGGATGAGAATAACGGCGGTGAATGAAAAGAGACTTCAAATGATTAAAGAGCTTGAAGAGAAGATAAACGATCTTACGGCGAGACTTGAGAACTTGAAGATTAGACATGAGGTTGGAGAGATACAAGATAAACAGTATATAACAGAGAAGCTCAACATAGATCGAGAACTCTCTAAACTTAAACCGAAGCTCAACATTCTCCACAATGCATTTAATGTTAAGATAGTAGATGTTCCGAGATATGAAACTAAGATAAGAGAGTTGAGAGAGTCGGTCTCGGAGAGGGGAAGGACTATAGGTTTAACAGATGAAGATGTTGGAATGATCGTCTCAGACCTTAATGAAGTTTTAGAAGGTATCCAGAGTTTAATGGAAGTCCATAAACGATTAACGAAAGAGCTTGAAAAAGTTGAGTTGAGACACAAAGTCGGAGAGTTAACTGATGAAGAATATGAAGCGATGAAACAGAAGATACGTAGACAGATGGAGATGTAGTATCGATATTAACTCGATTAGGCATAGTCTGAGCCGCGGTGTAGATAGTATGGTTAAGGTCATAGTAACAGCCGTTCCAGGGGCTGGGAAGTCAACAATACTTAAGAAGATATCTGAGAAGCTGCCTAACATAAAGATCATAAATTTCGGGGACATAATGCTTAAAGAGGCTATCAAGATACTCGGTATAGTTAATAGAGACGACCTTAGAAAGAAGGTTAGTTTTAGAGATTATAGAATGTTACAAGAGGTGGCTGCTAGGGAGATAGCAAAAATGGATGGAGACTTGATAATCGATACACACGCCACGGTAAAGACCATCTACGGTTATTATCCAGGCCTACCATCCACAGTAGTAGAAGAGATCAGTCCAGACGCAATATTATTCTTAGAGTTTAGACCAGAAGATATACTTGCAAGGAGAGCAAGAGACCTCTATAAAGATTTGCCTGAAGATAAAAGAATAAGAGAGATTGAAAGTGTAGAGGATGTTGAAGAACATCAGAGGATTAGTATAGAGATGGCTTCGGCTGCTGCAAATCATGTATCATGCTACTTCGTATTACTAAAATTCTTGGATGCTCAAAAGTATCCATATCAGCATGCTGAAGAAGCTGCATCGAAGATTATCGAACTCATAGAGAGGATGAGGTCGACGGAGAGACCCCCATCTACATGATTACTTAACAATCTCCAGTGTTTTACGTGCAGAGGTTATGTAGCATGTGTGTGCATGCATTTGGTGTACAGGCCTAGTCATCCCCCTCTTCACCCTCATCTCTCTTAGAAATATCTCAACTGTACATATATCTCCAAATCCTCTTGACCGTAATTCTTCAACAGTTTCTATAACCTGCTCAATTGTAGGGCTGATGGAGATGATGATCCCGCTATCTCTCAGGGCTTGATATGCTGTTGAAATCGCCTTCCAAGGCTCTGGAACATCTAGAATGAATAGATCTACATCCTTCTCATCTACTCCTTCTTCAACATTTCGATGCTTTAGCTCAACATACTCTATTAGACCTAGCTTCTCAAGATTTCTTCTAGCATTATCTAGATACTTCTCTTCGATATCATAGCTGTATACTCTTCCTTCTGGTGCAACATGTGATGCCAGTATTGTAGTTAATACTCCTGCACCTGTTCCCGCCTCTACAACCCTTGACCCACATCTAACATTACCGACTAAGATGATGTATCCTAAATCTTTAGGGTATACTATCTGGGTTAATCTAGGAAGGTGGAGTGCTTCATCTAGTATAGTTGGCTTGAGAACGGTCCAGGTGGAGCCTGTGTTAGATCTGATCCTGCATCCAAATCTTTCTCCGATAAGTTTTTCTAGATCTACATATCCCTCGTTCGTATGATATCTCTTCTCTTTCACTACTCTTACTAAATAGCGTTTACCTTTCTCAGTTAAGAATAGTACTTTATCTCCTTCTCTAATCGCCTCCATCTTATCTCTATTAAGATAGACACGATATTTTATTATAAGTGGTTTATCATAGTCTTAACTACTTATTAATCACTTTTCTCGAGATCTTCATGGGCTAGACTCCATGAAA
>JBCNVN010000022.1:0-25164 GCA_039630055.1 Candidatus Caldarchaeales archaeon
TATCGATAACATGGACTTTTACACCAGACTTAGCTAGGGTAAGCGCAGCAATATTCCCTGCAAATCCAGCACCTACAACAAGGCAGGATACCATCCTTAAGCCTCTCTATCATGAAGGAAAACAAGTTATTATATGTTTTGTAGATGCTTATAGATGGATAGGATCAATGGTAGAATCATCAAATCAAATAATATAGAGATTTTTGAAAATTTTTATCCTTTGCGATTACTAACGAATTCTCACCTAGATCTTGGTTTTAACATTAAAGTATTAAAGATCTATCATGTAGATTTAGCTGACAGTTAATATGATTGGATGTGGCCGAGGATGGTAGTGTTGATAGAATAATTCTTTAGACGAAGATGATAATTAGGAAGGAACAAATGAGGCATGATCTCGGATGTTCCCAGATTCAAAAGTATCAATAATATGAGAAATATCGACTTTTCAAGGTTTAAACATTGTCGAAGAAAAATTAATAGTAACTTCAAAATAAACATTAATGAAGATCATATTAGCATTCTTAATTCTATGAATTTACATATACAGTATGGAGAGCTATTGAAAGTATCTTATTCAACCATCCACTTTCTTTTCCTAGAAATTATTCCGTCTAATATTCCATTCAGATAATTTTTTACTACCTTAAGCTTATCAGTTATGCCCATTTTAGTGAATAAGAATATTATGAAGATATAGTAAAGTGATACTACCCAATTAAAGATCGAGATGAATATTACGAATTGAGCTAGAGTTGAGTATCTTCTATGAAAGATAATCCTATTTCTAGAAGAGTAGTATGATCGGGGGGATAAAGGTGATCTAAACCAATTAGCAAAATATCTAACCTGATTTAATGGAACATCATGCCATACCTTTGCAGTCAGAACACATACAATCTTGTATCCGTTTCTCCTGATCCTGGCACATAGATCAGCCTCTTCATAATGCATGGGGAAATCGTCCTGGTCGAATAATCCAACCTCTTCCAAAACACTTCTCCTAATCATAAAACAGTTAGGAAAATCATCTGAAGGTATCAGTTGATCATTAGAAACTTTCTTACCAACCTCGGTTATGAAACGAGTTATGGATGTATACATATTGCGTCTGACACTAATACACCATATTCTATTAGGATTCTTAAGATAATACATTGCGGGAGCCGTAACACCTATGCTAGGATCACTTTCCATCACACTGACGAGGTTCTTTATCATATTACGTGAAATAATGTTATCATCGTCGATTAGTAAGATATATTTTCCCCTTGATGAAATTATTCCAATATTTCTAGATTCAGAAACCAGCATGGGTTTGGATTTTCTTATTATTATAATGTTCTTATCTTTGAACTTATCAACTATCTCATTGTAGATCTCGTTGGTCAAACTATTATCAATAAGTATTATCTCGATATTATTCTCTGGAAAATCATTATTTAAGATGCTTTCTATTAGACGTGATAGATAGTATTTTCTATGGAAAGGTATAACGACTGAGACTGTAGGCACTTCTAAATCATGGACTGATCCTTGATCCGTCCTACCAGGTTCTAAGCTTTTAATAGGTTTAAAAGTAGTGATTTTTCATCTTCATCCCTCCTAAGAAAACACTTGAAGCAGTTTATTTACTGTCTGCCTGAGTTCGAGGTTTTTCTTTAATTCATAGTAAAGAAGGAAGATGGTGATTATTGAGAACAATGCAAATGAACTGGCAATTATTAGCAATAATGTATCTGGTCTGACTCCGAGAATCAAAGTAGAGATCATTAGACTAGCATACTTCTGTAAGTAGAGGGATGGAATGAGAGTTAGATACCATAACATCAACCTCCCGAACATCACGTAAAGAAAGACGAATATTATTATTGGTCCAACATAGTACCAGAGAGAAGTAATCAAGCCTTCAAGATCTCTAGAGATCATGATTGAGCAGTAGGCTAGCTTACCCATCTTGGATATGAAGTTCACTGTCCATTCTGTTGAAAAAATAGATGGACAACTATACTCTGTAATTATATCAATCTTCTCTGATAGGATAAGTTCATTGAATTTTTTATTAAGGTTTAATAGTTTCCAGTCAACCAGCCATGAAACATAAGGATATACGATTATAAATTCTCCTTTGCTTATCTGATCTTGAAGGAGAACCCCTATTAGCTCATCTTTTTGAGGGTTCTTTATGAAGGCTAGAAATCTATAGTTAAGCCCTCCTGCAAGGGAAGATATCATTGGATGTGAACCATCATCGGAAACCTGAACGATGTCATCAACCATTCCAATAGGTAGAGGAAATTCTTGTAGAGCTACAATTTGAGACGTAGTTATACTGATAAAGATTAGTAAGATGAGTATCGCAGACGCTGCCAATAAAAATGGTCTACTTCTTTTCATGAACAAGATGCCTCCTCCTCGAAATGATGAACACCATTATCGATATTCCAATAATTACTATGATTAATAAAAGGATCTGTTCGCTGGTTAAAGCAAGTATAGATGGCACTATACTGATCTCAGCATATGCTAGATTTGTAAATCTTGATCCTAAAGGATCACTATACTCTATGATAAGATGTAGTAGTCTACGACCTTCCTCTACATAGGGGTCTACATTTACTCCGACGACCTGAGTTGTAGATTCACCTGGATTCATGACCCCTATATAAAATGAGTTAGAAGTTAGTATTCCACTCCCTCTACCTACATCTAATATTCTAACATTTACATCATATGCAGGTGTTACCCCCACATTTTTAATAAAGATAGTAAATGTCCCTGTGCTTCCTTTAGCTATGACAGGTGGATCAAATAAAACACTGCTAACGACTACTTTAGGAGGAGAATATCCTTCGATAGGCACTTCTATCATAGTCTCGTTTACATACTCATTCCCTCTTGAATCTCTGTACCTTAATTTTAGAAGTAGATTTAATATGTTATCTGTAACATTTTGTGGAATGACTATATAGAAAGATGAGTTCAAGACTTTGCCTGATGGGATCAATCCTAGATAATTCTTCCTACTATTAACGATCCCTGATAATTCGTCTATCTCCAATTCGACGTCGAAAGCATCCTCTTTACCAACATTCATAAGGTTGACCTTGAGAAAGAGTTCTGTTCCAGCTCTAATTGGATATCTATCAAATAATATTGCAGCTATTTTTACAGATGCTATATTACGGACGTCAACCAGTAGCTTATCCATCTTAGTTACGACTGGTCCAGTCTCACTTCTAAACTTCAAAATTATCGGCAGATCATATATGTTAGGTGAAATTCTATAATCGATAGATAAATTAAACTCAGCTTGAACACTCTGCCCTTCCAATATATCACCTAATAGGATA
The DNA here is from genome assembly GCA_039630055.1 of Candidatus Caldarchaeales archaeon. Lineage (GTDB taxonomy): Archaea > Thermoproteota > Nitrososphaeria_A > Caldarchaeales > Wolframiiraptoraceae > Geocrenenecus. The sequence goes on from JBCNVN010000022.1 coordinate 3,354, forward strand.
GTCATAGGGCCTGTAATCGTAAAGTATGGTAGAAGAAAGGTTGTGTTTAACTGTATAGTCGAGCCATAAGCTACACCACGCCCGATATTCTTAACATTTAATTTTATATTTAGTTCATTACCTGCAACCGCTGGTTTAGGCGACATTGAAACATCTACTATAACGAGATCTGGCCCATAGGGCTTTCCCGATAAAGTTACCCATATATTTCCTCTTACAGTTGCTATAGACGAACCTAATCCAGGATCAGAATATCTTAATGTAAATGGAATAGCATATTGACCGGGATTGGATATTGGGTCTGTAGATAATGTTACATATGCTAAAACTGATTGACCGGGATCTATGACCTTAATCTCACAGTTTCTTTCACATTTGATTATTGTGAAAGGAGGATTCTGGTAGAAGGTAAGAGTGGCGTCATAAACTGGTAATATTCCATCATTTGTAATCTTAATTGTTATGTTAAATATATTACCCGGATAGGCTGGATAAGGATTCTGTTCTAGCAAGATGACAGATAGATCTGATGAGATAGGTCTAGTGATTGTAGCATTAACTATTATATCATGATCTGTTACAGTGACTGTAATATTCTTTGTTTCAACAGGTGAAGAGATAATTATAGTATAATTTTGATTTTCTGATAGCTTCTTAGAGATCCATACACCGTTTGTAGTTGTACCTGTATCTACTAGTTGTAAATCATTCATCCATAGAGACACGTATACGCCATCGTATCTGTGATTATATTGATCGAACACGTATACGACTATCTTAGGCATATCTTCCCTTCTAGCAGAATATACGTCAGTGCTACTCAAGAGTATCGAGATGAATAGAATGAAGATTAGGAGATAAGAGATCCTTGACATACCTTTTGCTAGAGAATTCCTAAACCTCATATTTAAAGGTTATAACATTTAGAAAAATAATGATTGGGTTAGGCTCAACATTCTAGGATTTTCCGACTCTTTTTATCTATATTATCGTAACGTTTCCTATATAATAGGTCATATAGATAAGAATATTTTCTCACTACCTGATCCCAGTCATAATCTTTAATCTTCTCTCTTGCTGTCTTGATACATATCTCTCTCAGCGATCTATCATCGAATAAACGTAGAATAGTCTCACCAAGTTTAATTGGATTTCCTGCTTCAACTAAGATCCCTCCTAATTTCGCTATCTCTCTTACACCTGGGATGTCGCTTGCTATTACTGGGGTTCCAGAAGCTAGAGCTTCAAGTAGCACTAATCCGAAGGCTTCTCTACGATCGAGACTTGGGAGAACTAGCATCGATGAGTTCTTGTACAATGATAGCAGTTCCTGGTCAGATACATTACCATGAAAAACTACTTCTTCACCTTCACTTAATCCTAACTCTTCAACTAGTGATTTCAATCTTGAATACTCTGGCCCGCTACCAACAATCGATAGGACTATATTATTTTGATTACGATCTTTCAAGAATCTAAGTGCTTTCAATAAAATGTCTAGTCCTTTGTAGTATTTTAATTGCCCTACAAAGAGTATTCTATGAGAGTTAAAATTATTATGTGAATTGTCATTTGATTCTAGAGAATTAAATTTGTCGAGGTCTACACCGTTTGGGATGATGACCAATTTCTTATAAAGTCCTCTTAGTACTCTACTGGTCATCGCATAGCTTACTGTAGTTGCTACTATCACATCGGCTAGCTTTAAAAAGGCTCTTACGAATAGATAATATATGCTAACTAACTTTTCAAATCTTTTGGCTTTAAAAGATGTGGCATCAAAATGATAAGTAACTATGATGGGCTTCCTCTTTATTTTTGCTAAGAGTATCGCTAACTCCATCATAATTGGAAAAGATGCATGTACATGTAATATGTCAAAGTCTTCTAATAAAATCCTAAAGGGGATTGGAAACATTATAGGAGCCTCGATCAAATGATATTTTTCTACATATCTAACTATCCTTATATTCTTTCCCTTGGCATGGCTTATTTTAGGATCACATCCTCGGGTGGTCGTAATGATCGTTACTTGATTATTTCTTGAAATTCTCTTCACTAATTCATAAACAACTTTCTCTACACCACCTCTACTCGGAGGGAAACAGCTAGATATCATCAAGATCTTCATTGTTCTGGCATTAATTGAAAGAAGTTAACTATAAGCTTTTATCATATACATAATCTTAATCTTACTCTTGATTTAGGAAAAAAGATTCAGTTTAGATTCATTAATGAGAAAATATTCCGTTCCTCGTAAAAATAGAATATCTTCTCTATCTTCCTAGCGTATTTTCATGTTTCATAGATTTGAACAAAATATTCAGATATCTATCAAGATTTTAAGCTAGGATAGTGAGTAATATATTCCTAAGACTAAGGAGACATATTAAACTACCCACAGCTATCATTAAGGGACGTATAGGTACTTTCTTACAAGTATATGCCGCTATAGGTGATGCGATTAATCCACCAATTATGATAAACAGAATGATGTGCCACTGGACAGTTCCGAGGAACACTATAAATGTTGCTACTTGGCTAATCGTTACAAAGAACTCTGCTAGATTAACCGTTCCTATAGATATCTTTGGATTACCACCTCTAGCTATCAATGTTGAGGTTACTATGGGTCCCCACCCACCTCCACCAACCGCGTCGAGGAAGCCACCAAATAGAGCTAGAAGGGGAACACCTCTCTGTCTATCATTAAACTCTGTACGCCGAACCACTCTAACAGCTTTCATGATAATAACTATCCCCATAATTAGTAGATATGCAGATACTATAGGTTTAATCATCTCCGTTGGAACCAACACTAGTGTGCAAACTCCGGCGACTCCTCCTATAACACCAGCTATAAGTAATTTTTTCAACAAACCTAGATTTACATTTCCTATCTTTAGATGTGATAGCCCGGAAGCCAGTGAAGTAAACATCTCGGATGCATGTACATTTAGGCTTGCGACCGCTGGGCTAAAACCGAAGCTAATCAGCATACTATTCAATGATACACCGTAGGCCATTCCTAAAGCTCCATCTATCATCTGAGCGATAAAACCAGCAACTATAAAGAATACTGCTTCAAGCATCTTATATCATCCCCATATCCCTGAGCCTATCGAGAATCTTCTTAACACATTCTTCTAGAGAGTCTTTCTCTGTATCTACTATAATCTCTGGGTTTAACGGTTCTTCATAAATATCTTGTAAACCTGTCATATCTTTGATTTCATTCCTCAAGGCTTTTCCATATAATCCTTTAGGATCTCTCTTCATACATGTCTCAAGACTACATTTAACGTATACCTCGACGAATTTTACCTTGTTATCTTCAGCGAGCCTTCTAGCTTCGTTTCTAATATTCCTATATGGAGACACGAATGATGCTAGAACGATCACATCATTTCTAGCTAAAAGCATCGAGACATATGCAACCCTCCTCAGATGTCTCTCCCTATCTTCTCTACTAAATTTTTCTTCAGGGCTTAGCCATCTACGTACTTCATCCCCATCTAATACCTCTACTTTTAAACCTCTTGAAGAAAGAATATCCTTAAGCTTCAAAGCTATTGTCGTCTTCCCAGATGCTGGAAGCCCTGTCAACCATAATATGAAGCCTTTAGACATTTTATTTTACCCTTAGAGGTTTTCCCTCCATCGAGTCCGGCACATTTATATTCATTAACTCAAGGATAGTTGGAGCTATATCATAGATGCTAACATCAACTTTTCTACTACTTATGGTAGACTGAGGATCATGTAGAATGAATATTCCATGGTAATCATGTACGGCGTCATCAGGACCGGTATCATTCTCGGGGAGATAGAGATCTTTATGTCCAAGGGTTCCCGCCGCCCTCCAGTAAAGATCATCGAAATAGACCATTAGGTCTGGAGGGTTGCCGTTCCTCACAGGGTATAGTTCTTCAGGTTTGTAGACTTTCGTCTCCCATCTCTCATTTCCAGGTCCTCTAATCTTTAGTAATTCTCTTTTAAGCTGTTCTCTTATGACCTCATAGTCTTTAGATTCTATTGTTCCATTCATCTCTCTACCCTTGACATTGAGAAAGATTCTTGCATAGTAACCTCCCCAAGCCCAAGCGGTAGTCTTGCTCCAATCGATTTTTGCTTTTTCAAGATCTACTATATTTTCTGGCGGCTTCTCTAGCTTTAGATAACCTTCTCTTATAAGCCATTCATTTATACAGAATGCTCCCTTCATTCTTTTTGCTCCATGGTCTGAAACAATCATAACGATAACATCTTTATCGACCAACTTTAAGAGTTCACCAATCTGCTGGTCGAGGTATTTATAGTAGTCTATTATTGCATTTTCGAAAGGGTTTCCAGGCTTATAGAGATGATGTTCTTTATCGAAGAATTTCCAGAATGCATGTTGTATCCTATCAAGCCCTATCTCAACGAGCATGAAAAAGCTCCACGCCTTGTTTACCAGCATATGCTTAACCACTCTAAACCTTTTCTCAGTCATTAGATAGATGTCTTCTAAAATCTTCTTGGTATCTTCTTTTCTAAACGGCACGTCTATTATATATTCTCCTACTATCGATTCAATTTCCTGCTTGAACTCTGCAGGGTAAGTATACTGCCTTTTTGTGTCGGGCGTCATAAGACAAGAGATTAGCCAACCATTTACTGGATGTGGTGGATAAGTTGGTGGGATTCCAATAAGACATACTTTTCCTCCATTATCTCCTACGTAATCCCATACACGTTTCTCTCTTACCGAGAGTGAAGTTGGAAGAGAAGTCTCATTATACGAGAAATTTTTCCTATGTCTAAAACCGTAGATACCGAGTCTACCTGGATTTGCACTCGTAACCATTACCATCCATGCTGGAATTGTTATAGGTGGATGGCAAGACTCTAGTCTACCGTGAAGACCATTCTCCATGAGATCTTCTAGATTTGGTAGTTCATCTCTAAATTGATTGAAGACTATGTCTGGAACCGCTGCATCTAAACCTATGACTAGCAGCCTCCTCATACTTTCTCATCCCTCCAAGAAAGGTTTTTCGAATGATAAAACTACATCGACGACTTCAGGTCTCATAATCTCGGGTGGCGGCCTCTCACCTCTCAAGATCATATGTCTTATCTGTGTACCGCTAAATTTCATTCTATAACTATCATCATGTGGACATATCTTTTCATTCACCATTCCATAACATTTCTTACAGTAGAAAGAATCACTTACGAAGAGAGGTGTTATTCCTAGATCTGGAAATTCGTTAAAGATCTTCCATGCTTCATAGGGTTTATAGTAGTTTCCTACTCCTGCATGGTCTCTGCCAACGATGAAATGGGTGCATCCAAAGTTTTTACGCATGATTGCATGATGTATAGCTTCTCTAGGTCCAGCATACTTCATCTCATATCTAAGTATACTCATTACAGCTGCATTCTTCGGATAATAATTATTTATTAAAACTTCGTAAGCTTTCAAGATAACCTCATCTTTAAAATCTCCTGACTTCTTTTCACCTATCACAGGATTTATGAATAATCCATCGGTAAATACTAAGGCTGATTTCTGAATGTATTCATGGCCGAGATGTGGAGCATTCCTAGTCTGGAATCCGGCGATAGTCTTCCAACCCTTCTCCATGAACAACACCCTAGTATCAACCGGTCTCAAAGTATATTTTTCATAAGGGTTAGGTAGATCATTTACGAAATCTATCTTTCCACCGATAAAGTAATCCTCCATGCTCAATGTTTTAGAGACGCCTGGATGATGAATGTCATTCGTTCTGAAAATTTTTTCACAGAGAACTTTCTTATCTAGGGTATATTTATCCTCGATCTTCAGATAGGCTACCAATCTTCCTCTAAATGTTAAGCGTATCTCATCGTTTTCTCTTATCTTTGAAAAAGTTTCTCTATCTACGTCTAAAACTATTGGTATTGTCCAGGGGAGATCGTTGGGGAGCCTCATATCTTCAAGGATGCTTGAGACCTCATCATAAGTCATGAAACCCTCTAATGGAGAGTATACACCGTAAGCGATATTCTCGACGTCTACCGCCCGACTCTCATCTAACTCTAATGTTAACCTATTATCTTTCTCCTGTACTAGTGTTTCTCTCTTAGAATCTTTTACCAGCCGGTTTATCAGCCTTCCACCATGAGGTATTGAGACCATCATTCATCCCCCTAGAGATAGCCTAATGCTTTAAGCTTCTCTTTTATACGTTCAATATCCTCTTTTGTAAATGGTTGGGATAGCTTCTCTTTCTCTTGCATAGAGATGATCTCTCTTAAGACGAAGGTGACGTAGTCGCTAACACTCTTAAAACCTGTTCCTTCTATAATATTTCTAATCCTCTCATATAGGGTTATTGGGATAGATACTGTAGTGTACTTCTTCTGGGCTGCCGAATCTTTAAACTTCTCCCGATAATCTTCTACACTCATAATAGCTTTACCTTGATTTAATTACATATAATTAAAGATGGTGGTATTTAAATCTTCTCAGCAGTTCCAATCAAGAGTAATAATGAATCTACTGTATGGTCTTAGGTTAAGCTTATAAATGAGACGCGTCAAAGGCCTCCTCTACACCACTTACTGAGATAGGGTAGATAGAATCCTGTCTGATACCTTCTAGATAATCAAATAGTTATTGGCTATCGTGGGGTTATATGCAAACCTATGTTTTGGGCTTAACTTTTCTCTCTCTTTCATCTAAGGCTCTCTTGAGGTGACCTCCATCCCGGACCCCGACATCTTTTCCACCTAGCATTCTTCTAATGATACGAGAGCCTCTGCTTCTTCTTTACTAATCTAGAGTTATATGAGAGGAACCTATCGGGACTATTCCAGCCTCTTCTAGAGCTGGCTTATAGACTCAGACCTGAAAACTCCTACATCCTCATCATACCCATGTCTAAACTCGATGTGGCCCATCCTACTACTACAACCCTCTCCTCTCTCTGATAGCTTCCTTCCTCCACCGAGACATTTTCTCCAATTATTCACCTTTAAACTTGGGCTTGGATCTGGTCATGAAGGCTTCTATACCCCTCTTGGCATCGTTGGTGGAGAATAGTAGGGCCATAAGAGCTGACTCTAGCCTTAACCCTACTTCAAGCGGTACCTGGCTGCCAAAGTTCAAGGCATATTTTACGTATTTTAAAGCTATTGGAGGACCTTCTGAAAGCTTCTGGGCTAGAGCTCTCGCTTCATCTCTAAGCTTCTCATATGGTACGACTTTGTCCACGAGACCGAGCCGGTATGCTTCATCCGCCTTTAATCTTTCACCAAGCATTATAAGCCTCTTAGCATTCCTTAAGCCGATTATTCTTACAAGCTTCTGGGTTCCACCCCATCCGGGAATTATTCCAAGGTTTATCTCAGGGTTTCCAAGCTCAGCATGTTCTGAGGCTATTCTGAAATCACATGCTAAGGCCAGCTCCAATCCTCCACCTAGAGCATAACCATTCAGAGCCGCTATAACAGGTTTAGATAATTCTTCTATCATTGAGAAGACCCTCTGACCTTTCCTCGAGAATTCTTCAGCCATAGTAGGTGTAAGATTTGAGAAAGTGGCTATATCTGCACCTGTACTAAATGCTCGGTCTCCTTCACCTATGATAACTATACATCTTACGTTCGGGTCTTCTTCAACCATTGTCAAGGCATCGGAAAGCTCCTCTATCATCAGATCATTTAGAGCATTTAGTCTCTGAGGCCTGTTCAAAATTATCCAAGCTATATTTTCTTCTCTCTCAACTTTTATCGTCTCATATGTTTTAGACATAAGAGAACATCATCATCAAAGGTTTTAAACTTATCTTAGTAAGTATTTTAGAGTAGTAAGCCTCCAGATCCCTTATGCTCCTTTCATAAACCTCTATCATATCTCAGCATATCTGAGATATCTTTCAACTCTATGGTCTCCCATATATCCATCCTCTCAGAGCTTGTGGGGCCACGTCTACAGCTTCTACGACGACCCTACCAGTATAAAGCTCAGCCATCAAAGTTATCATCTAGACCTATATCTCCACTGTTTATAAGCTGTGTATAGTTGGAGATTCTAGATATCCATAATCATCTATCATGGAGTAAAGAAGGTCTCTACATGGCTTGTGATTCTCCGATGAAAAATCTAGGATCTACAGTTATATGCTCATCGAGGATTATCTATAGATTTTCTCTATGGAACGATTATGATATACATCTCTTTTAATGGGAGATGGTATCTGGCTATGCTTCTCTAGAAGGCCACGTAATTTGTAAAACTCTAAATAAAGATGTTTATAGATTTTATGAGGTTAAGATTGGCTGGAAGAACCGTGTTTGATAAGATCTGGGAGTCTCATGTTATCTATGAGAGAGAAGATGGTGAATCATTGATCTATATAGATAGACATCTAACCCATGAAGTAACATCACCTATGGCTTTCGAGGGGCTTAGAGAGAAGAATAGGAAGATTAGAAGACCAGACCTAACCTTTGCAGTAATGGATCATAATGTCCCAACAGGTGATAGGCTTAAACCGATCTCGGATGAGACCTCTGCTAGACAGATAGCCTTGCTAGAGAAGAATGCAAGAGAATTCAATATTCCTCTATTCGATCTTTATAGTCCCTATCAGGGGATAGTACATGTAATAGGTCCCGAGCTTGGATTAACTATTCCGGGAATAACCCTGGTATGTGGAGATAGCCATACCTCTACTCATGGAGCATTGGGGGCTCTAGCCTTCGGAATAGGCACAAGTGAGGTAGAACATGTTCTAGCAACCCAGACATTATGGATAAGGAAGCCTAAGAAGATGTTGATAAAACTTGAAGGTAAACTGCATGAAGGTGTAACAGCTAAAGATGTAATCTTATGGATTATTAGAAATATCGGGGTAGGTGGTGGGATAGGATATATCATAGAGTATGATGGGAGGGTTGTTAGAGAGATGGATGTAGAATCGCGGATGACTCTATGTAATATGGCCATAGAGGCTGGTGCGAGAACCGCTATAATCTCTCCAGATGAAAAAGTGTTCAACTATGTTAGAGGTAGACCTTATGCTCCAGCTGGAGAAGAATGGGATGAGGCTTTAAGATACTGGAAGAGTCTCGAAACCGATCCAGATGCCCAGTATCATAAGACCGTCACTTTTAGTTTAGATAGACTTGAACCTCAAGTATCATGGGGTACAAATCCAGCTATGACCGTTGGAATAACTGAAGAAGTTCCAGATCCGAGAGACTATGAAGATCCTAAAGAGAGAGAAGTTGTTGAGAGAGCTTTAAACTATATGGGGCTTGAGCCGGGGATGAAGATAACGGATATAAAGATTGATGTAGTTTTTATAGGTTCATGTACCAATGGAAGATTGTCAGACTTAATAGATGCTGCAAGAGTTCTAAAGGGTAGAAAGATCTCGAATAATGTAAGAGCGTTGGTGGTTCCAGGATCTCAGCTGGTTAAGAGGATGGCTGAGAGGATGGGTCTCCATAAGATATTCATCGATGCAGGGTTTGAGTGGAGAAATTCTGGATGCAGTATGTGTATAGCTATGAATGAAGATAGGCTTAGACCTGGAGAGAGATGTGCAAGTACATCTAATAGAAATTTTGAGAATAGGCAGGGTCCTAGAGGTAGAACACACTTGGTCAGCCCATTGACAGCTGCTGCAGCGGCAGTCTACGGTAGATTCGTGGATGTTAGAGAGCTTAACCTCCCCGATAGAGAAGAGGTGGTGGAATATGCCAGAACCTGTAAAGGTTATTGAGGGTAAAGCTATACCTCTCAGAATGGAGAATGTCGATACCGATCAGATAATCCCTGCAGAGTTCTTGAAGATAATCACTAAGAAGGGTTTGGGAAGATACTGCTTCTATCGGTGGAGATATAATGATGATGGTAGCCTCAGAGAAGATTTTATCTTAAATGATCCAAGATATAGGGATGGTTCCATACTAATTACGGGGAGAAATTTCGGTATAGGTTCATCGAGAGAGAATGCTGTCTGGGCTCTACAAGACTTTGGAATAAAATGTATCGTGGCCCCATCTTTTGGAGACATATTCTATGCAAACTCTGCAAAGAACATGCTATTATGTATAAAGCTATCTGAGGAACAGGTTGAGAAGATTCTGGAAGAAGCTGAGAGAGAGATTTTAACGATGAGAGTAGATCTAGAGGAGAAGTCTATAAAATTTAGAGATAAAGTGATATACTTTGAGATAGATGAAGTTATCAGGGAAAAGTTTCTTAGAGGATTGGACGAGATAGAGAAAACTTTGATTCATGAGGAAAAAATAAAGAAGTATGAAGAAGCTATGAAGAGCTTCTCTATACCTAGGCCTAGAAGGTTTATACATGATTAGAACTTTAACTGGGCTATAGCATTCTTTACCGTTTCATAACTCTTCAAAAGCGCGCTTCTCTCTTCATCATTTAGAGGTAGCTCTATTATCTTCTCTACTCCATTCTCTCCGATTACAGCTGGTGTGACTAGGCAGACATCTGAGAGCCCATACTCACCTTGGAGATAGATAGAGGTAGGTATAACCCTCTTCTTATCTTTCACCATGGACTCGACCATGATAGCGATCCCTGCACCGGTTGAGTGGGATGCAGACCACCCCTTCAACTTGATTATCTGAGCACCCATCTTTCTAGTCTCTTCATTCAACTGGTTTATCTTCTCTCTTGGCAACAGCTCTATCAACGGCTTTCCACAGACATATGTAAGCCTGGGTAGAAGAACCATGGTCTCTCCATGCTCTCCAGTTATCGGAGCATCTATAGATTTATAGGATACTCCGAGCTCTCTCCTAATCAAGGTCTTATATCTACCAGTATCCAATGGCCCGCTGAATCCCATTACTCTATTCCTCTCGAAGCCTGTTACCTTGTACGCTGTGTAGGTCATGGGGTCTAGAGGATTTGTTACGACCACTACCTTTGATCTAGGCGCATACTCTCTAATCTTCTCCGAGACCTGTCTTACCACATCAAAATTCTTAAACAGTAGATCCATTCTAGTCATATCTGCTTTTCTAATGAATCCCGCTGGGACGACAACTATGTCTGAGCCCTCCATATCTCTGTAATCGTTTGAGCCACGTATATCTATATCGATATCAAGTATCCCACACATATGCTGTAGATCAAGGGCCTCACCTTGAGGTAGGCCTTCAACGATGTCTATCAAGGTTAGATCATCCAGTTCTTTTAGAGCTATATGAATAGCGGCCGCAATACCTACACGACCAGCCCCCACGATAGTTATCATGTAATATATATCATACTACTATATGAAAAATCTATCGTTCTCCTTTTAGATACTTCACCATCCCTAAGACCGATAACCTTAAAGATGTATATAGTGGGTGGATAGTTTTAAACAATCTTTTAGACCTCTCATCATACTCCTCCAGTATATTGTTGATTATCTCATCTTGACCTAGACCTTTCCCGATATATGCTTCAATCTTATCCTTCCATTCATTTAAGATCCTAACCTCTTCCTCAAAGTATTTTGGAGCCCATGCATCCTCTCCAAAATGCGGTCTGAGAATGATCTTTAAAGTAATCTTGGATAGCTTCTCCAATGTCTCCAAGGCATCAGAATGATTATAGCTTGGAGGAGGTGTGGTAGGAATCTTTACTGGAGAAGATGGATAATTTATAGATACAGAGTCTCCAGTAACGAGGGCTTGGTCTTCTTCTATGTAGACTGCTATCTGATGAGGGGCATGACCAGGGGCATATATAAATCTCAAGGTAACTCCTCCCAACTCAAGCCTCTCATATTCTTGAACACTTCTAATATTCTCTACCGGTACAGGTAGCACTTCTCCAAAAGATACAGTAGACTCATTATATATCTCTCTTACACTTGCTATAAGCCTACTTGGATCTATGAAGTGTTTAACCGCTCTTGGATGGCAGAGTATTATGCTCTTTCTCGAGTTTCTGATAAAGGTGAAGGCTCCTCCAGAATGGTCTAAGTGTAGATGTGTAGGGATCACGTACTTAACTTCATGAAGCCTAAGCCCGATCTGCTCTAATCCTTCTACTATCTTTGAGAATGATGAAGCATATCCAGTATCTATCAATGCATTCTCACTATCTCCAGTAACCAGGTAGGCGGCTACGAGGTTCTCGAACCCTAGAGCAAGAGTATCTATCAGATAGATATGTTCCGAGATCTTCTTAATCATCAAATCTTCACATAGATTGATTATAGATTTCCATAAGATTAACTTGATTCTATATAACATTTCTATATAACATTTTTATCCATGGATCTCCACAGACGATTTATTAAGAAGAATAACAATAAATAAAGGTGTTTAGATATGGCAGAAGTAATATTTAGGGAGGCTACAGAGAAAGATATAGACCAAGTAGCTTTATTGGTTGCTAGGCTTAAGAGATTGAATGAAGAGTTCGATCCTCTTCTAAAGGTTTCTGAAAAGCTTGAAGAATCTTGTAAAGAGTATGTAAAGAAGTCTATAGGTTCCAGAGATTATCTCGTCATAGTCGCTGAACATGAGGGTAGAATAGTAGGCGTCTTGAAGGCAGGGTTTATAGATAGAGTCTTCTACGATCCACCCCTCGAAGGTCAGATACAAGAATTCTATATTCTTCCAAAGTATAGAAGGATGGGTCTAGGTAAGAAGATGCTTGAATATGCTATAGATAAGCTTAGAGGGAGGGTAAGCTTTATAACGGCAAGCTTTCCATCCCTCAACACTATAGCTATCTCATTCTATGAGAGATTTGGATTCAGACCTATCTTCAACGTCTATGCTAGAGAGACTTCTGAAAGATCTTCTTAGGATCCTTTAAGTAGGCCGACCACCCCGCCGAAAGCTCTCTTCAACATCTCTCCCTCCTCATGGCTAGAGGATATAAGCTCTATCCTTGCTTGTGCTTTTTCTCCTTCTTCAATCCAGAAATCCACCATAGATTTTTGTTCTAGCAATTGTAGAGATTGAGAGCCACATCTCTGGCATGGGCTTGAAATTATCTGGGGAACCCTCGAGGTCAGCTCATATCCATCAATTATGTAAAAGTATTCTTCGCCACAGTTTCCACACTTTATCGAGACTCTAACCCTTTCAAGATCTTCAGAGATTAAGAGGATCTCAACAATTTTAGACTCTAATGCTTTCATTACCTCGCTCTCTCCATAAACTACTGAGGGGTTCTCTGAGGATAAACCGCTCATAAATCTCCTTACAAGCTCTTGTTCTTCAACCATCCTCAACTCTTTCAGATAGTCTCTAGCCTTCTGTAATGCTTCCCTTACACCCTCCTCTCCAGAGTAAGAAGTATCTACTACATGGATCTTATCTCTCAAAGTATAGTGGAGATATTCTCCTTGTTGGAATAGTTCTTTCGTCGGCCCTGGGCCTGCAAGGATTACTCCTCTGATCTCAGGATACTGTAAGAAGATACTGTTAGCATGTTCTCCCACCCTCTTATAGTACTCGTTTAGACTCATCTCTCTCAGCCTCTCGAATCTCCGAGCTGACTGGCCTCCAGCTCTATGCTTTCCAGGAACCCCCGAGGTAAACTTCTTCTGCTCTATTATCCTCCTACCTTTCACGACGGCCACAGCCGCCTCCTCATTATCTATAACCAGTATACCATAGACGTCTTTCTCTTTTAAGAGGTCTTTGAGAGGTTCAAGATAGAATCTACTATCACATCTGTATAGGAAGATATCTATAGGTTCAGGTGGGATTACATGGTATACTTCTATCTTCTCTTTTCCCGGCCCGTTCTGAGGGATTGCGCCACTGAATATTATCAATCCTGTAGGTCCAGCCTTGTTAAATAGCTTCAATCTCTGTATAGCGCTCTCGATAGCATCTTGAACATTCTTTCTAGTAGTTTTAGATTTTATGTTTGATGCTGTAGAGTATTCTTGTCTAAGATATCCTATGACGTCTGAGATGGGTCTTCCAGGTGGGATATATAGTGAGATAAGCTCCGTTCCTCTACCTTCTCTAGATTCTAGTTCTCTAATCAGCTTCTTGAACCTGTACAGGGTTACAGAATCCTTCCTATCCAGCTTGATCTCCATCACCAGATACACCTCTAAATAAGCCTAATAGTCAAAACCTTCTAGTAGTAAGAAGAAGTGTACACATCTTCTGTAGGATAGAGATGGATGACTAGTTAAAATGTTTTTCCAATGGAGAGATATAATTCAGAAGCATAGGAGAGAATGGGGAGAGATATCGTGGATTCATCAAGTTCAGGGTTTGAGGTATAGAGGTTTATTAATAAGCTGTACAGCATCTTTCCCGGAGATGTCTACAAACGTTAGGGTGAAGTTGACGAGCATAGACTTGGAGAAGATTGAGAGAGTATGTGCAGAGATCAAGGATATTGCTTTAAAGACTGGCACAAAGATCTCTGGTCCTATCCCTCTTCCAAGGAAGAAACTTGTCGTCCCAGTTAGGAAGTCTCCATGTGGAGAAGGTACGAAGACTTGGAGAAAGCATGAGCTCCGAATATATAGAAGGCTTATAGACCTGCAGATAACCGATCCCCGTGTTATGAGGGCTATTATGAGGATCCAGATACCTGAAGACGTATCGGTTGAGATGACGGTCAAATAGATATTTTTAGGGTGAAGATCTTGTTCTATAACTAGTCTTCAGCATACTTCTTCAAAGCCTTCCTATAGGCGACAATCCCTATCACATAGATGGCTATAGTTGCAGCTGCTACTTGGAAGAAGCCAATCGTGATCTCGTCTATTTTAGCTTCAAAGACCATTACTGATCTGATTAGGTCTACCGCCCATGTTGCTGGAAATATCTCGGCCAAGACTTGTATCGGTTTAGGCATCCATTCTATTGGAAGCCAGATGCCTGCGGTAAAAGCAAGCATGAGCCCTAACACTATGCTAAGATTTACTGCGCTCCTACTTGTTCTAGCTATCAATGAAAGGATCATTCCGAAACCAATCATTATGAGGCTTAACATCACTATCACGATCAGAGCGATCCAGTTTTCAAGGTTTAGTGGACTCCAATTTATCCTTGCTCCAAGGAGGAATACTCCAACCAATATAATTATAATCGCCATAAATCCTAGAATGATTAGACCTGCCAGAGTCTTTCCTAGAAGCATATCTGTAGACGAGGCTGGAGAAGAGAGAAGCCTCTTTAACGTGCCCTGCTCTCTCTCCTCTACAGCCATGAGAGATCCGATAATCAGTCCTGAGTATAGTATGCTTAACCCGATGGCTCCGAACGTATACCATCCTAATGTTAGGTCTCTAGTCATGAGAGAGCTAGGCTTAACTTCTTTGAAGGTTGCATTTATCGGAGAGGCTACCCCAATAAGCCAATCTCTAATAAACTCTATCCAGTCCCTATCCCCACCCTGGACGATATCGATGTTTCCTCGACCTATCTCTCCATAGTACATCCTAATATACTTTAAACTCTCATTTATCCTCTGATAAGAGATCTCGATATTCAACTCTTCTATGAGTTCTCTGAGAATAGATCTAGCAACTTGGGCTGATTGAATACTTCTAGCTCCGATATAGACATCTATCTCCGACCGACTATACAATGCTTTCTCTCCGAATCTTTCAGGTATTACTAGACCACAATCTAGCTTTCCACCTTTAAGATCATCTATCATTAGATCCTCGTTAGGGTAAATATGTACTTGGAAGATCCTTGACCCCCTATGTTCTGTATGATTAATTATCTCTACTAGGAGAGAGCCGTTGAAAGGATGTATAGAGCCTATATCATGGTTTACTATCCCTAATCTTAGATTTATGGGCTGATCTATGGTTGGAGGTATAAAGATGTAGGCCGTCAATAGGAGCCAGATAACTGGCCATGCAAAGATCCAGAATAAATCTACTTTGCTTCTAAAAGTTAGCTTAACATTCTTTATCATGAATGCTAGTATAGGTTTAGATCTCACTTTCAAGCCTCCTCCCAGTCAACCTTAAGAATACATCTTCAAGAGTTGGTCTAACGATCTTCAAAGAGTTAAGCTTGAACCCTTCTCTAATCAAGCTGGATAATATCCTGGGAGAAGCCTCATCTAGATCCTCAACATAGATCTTTAACAGATCTTTTTCTAAGATGATCTTCTCAACCTGCATCTGCCTCTCAAGCTTCACATCTATCTTAGATACAGGCTCCAATAGTTCTACTAATAACACCCCACTTGGCCCATACTTCTTTTTCAACCCCTCCGGCGTATCTTCAACGATTATTCTTCCATGATCCATTATCGCCACCCTGTTGGACAAGAGGTCCGCTTCCTCCATGTAGTGCGTTGCTAAAACAATCGTCTTACCCTCATCTAGGAGCTTCTTTATCAGATGCCAGACATCTCTTCTACTCTGTGGATCCATGCCTGTTGTAGGTTCATCTAATAAAAGGACCTCTGGTTCTCCGATTAGAGAGATGGCGAAGCTTATTCTCTTCTTCATTCCACCAGAATAGGTCTTGACACGTTTATCCCCATAGTCCAGTAGGTTTACCAGCTCTAGAAGCTCTCTACATCTCTTTCTAGCCTCTCCTCTTTCAAGCCCGTACAGTCTAGCATAGAACATCATGTTCTCGAGGCCTGTAAGATTCTCGTAGACTATGGGATCTTGAGGTGAGAACCCTATCATCTCTTTATAGTTTGTACTCTGTGGGCTTAATCCATCTATCGATATCTCTCCAGAGTCGGGGGTTATGATCCCTGCGATCATACTTAGTAAGGTTGTCTTTCCAGAGCCGTTAGGTCCTAGAAGACTGTAAACCTCTCCCCCAACCTCGAAATTTACATGGTCTACGGCCACCTTCTCTCCAAACCTCTTGAAAACATCTCTAACCTTTAGCATCTCTCTACTCTTCAGCAAAATCAAAGCCTCGATAGACTTATAGTTTTAGTTGAATATGCTAATAGTTGGCTGCTTGAAGCTTTTTATAAACCTCCATATAGGGATGACACGTATCGAAGGAGACGGTAGGCGATCTCTACCTCATGAACATCTTTAATAACATATCTTTTCATGAGATTCTATATCTTTAAGAAAACTCTAAGTATCTGATACTTCTATGTCAAATTTATGGTTAAAAGAACGGTTCCCCATTATTTTTTAGGCAGAAATACGGTTGAAGTAGGAAAAGTTAATTAACGAATAGATTACGCTATATGAGATTAGATATGGAGTCGATAGTTGACCAGATCTCTTTTGGAGGGATAGTTGCGATAAGAGATTCTCTATTGAAGAGACAGAGTGAGGGTGGAAAGGTCTATAGGCTGGAATCGGGAGACCCCTCTTTCGATATACCTCCACACGTTAGAGATGCTATGATAGAAGCTCTAATGAAGGGATATACCCATTACACTGAGTCGACCGGGATTAGACCTCTTAGAGAGGCTGTATACAAGAAGGTTGTAGAAGAGAACAGGATACCTTTGAAAGATCCAAACCATGTCCTTATAACGAATGGGGCCATGCATGGGCTTTACGTAACCTTTAGAGCTCTCCTCCTTCCAGGAGATGAGGTGATAATTCCAGACCCCATGTGGACTGAGATAGCTGATAATGTTAGATTGGCTGGAGGAGTCCCAGTGAGATGCAGATTGAAACCTGAGAAAGATTTTGTATATGATCCATCTGATGTGGAGTCTCTCATAAGCGGTAAGACGAGGGCGATCTTCGTAAACTCACCCCATAATCCTACGGGAGCAGTATTCCCTAAAAATATCCTTGAAGAGATAGTAGAGATAGCTGTCAAGAAGAATCTTTACATAGTTAGTGATGAAGCATACGAGCACATAATCTATGATGGTCTCAAGCATGTTAGCATAGGCTCACTACCAGGAGCCGAGGATAGGACGATATCGATCTTCTCAGCCTCCAAGAGCTTTGCTATGAGCGGGCTGAGGATAGGATACATAGTAACAAATATCGATAAGATTATTGAGAGAGGCAAGAAGCTTTTGAGATGTACGATAAATGGTGTGAACTCTGTTGCACAGTATGGGGCTTTGGCCGCATTACGTGGCCCCAGAGACTACATAGAAGAGATGAGGAAAGAGTATCAACATCGTAGAGATTTGATATATGATGCTACTAGTAGGATCAGGTCGCTGAGACCCTTCAAGCCTAGAGGTGCATTCTATATATGGTGTAAGATAAGTGAAGATTGGAGAGATAGCGAGGGTAAGAGAAGCGACTGGGCCATGACCAACTATCTCTTAAAGTTTGGTTTAGGGAGCACACCTGGATCAGAGTTTGGCCCAGCCAGCTCGGAATACATCAGATTCTCTTTCTCATGTGCTACAACCCATCTAGTGGAAAGCCTTGAGATGCTAAAACAAGTTCTAGAATAGCTTACCGAATCTTGAGAGCCTATAATCTTCTACACTATCTATATGTCTTCTTCCAGAGGCTATGTCTGCAAGCATGTATCCAAGTGCTAGACCTCTCATCAATCCATAGCCTCTCAATCCATCAATAAAGTAGATGTTCTCATATCCTGGAAGACTGTCTATAATGGGTTCTAGGTCTGGGGTTATACTGCATGGCCCAGTCCAACCCTCTACAAGCTCAACCCGACTCTTCAATCTTAGTCTTAGAAGTTTCTCAGCTCCACTCCTGAATCTCCTTAAAGGTTCTCCAAAAAATTCTCTGGGATCATTGACGATCTCTGCATGATAGCCGCCTCCAACAACCGTTCTATTGACTCCCGGTCTCCAGTAACTTTCATATACTTCATCTGCGAAAGGAGGCAAGTTATCCTCTATCTTGAATCTGTAGACTGGGCATCGCAGTATTGTTACCGGAATCTTAATCCCAGATCTTGATAGGAAGTCTCTAGTCCATGCACCGAGACAGAGTATGAGTACATCTGGATTTATCTTCTCAGAACTCTCGAGAACTAGCCTGAATCCATCCTGGAACTCTATTCTTTCAGCCTTCTCATTTCTCACATCTACCCCCCTTCTCACAGCCAACTCTTTTAAGAATTCGATGAATAGGCTGGCTTCAACCATTATATCCTCCTTGGTCCATGTTATTACTTCATCTTCTGAGAAGATCAGTTGTGGCCACATCTCAGAAGCATCCCTCTTATCCAGCTGGACAAACTCTACATATGCTTTCTTTAATAGCTCTGCACTCTCTTCAGCCTCAGAAGAGTCTTCAATAGAGATGAAGCCTCTTCCAGTCATTCCAGCTCTCTCTATGTTGGACTCGTCTACAAGTTCTTCAAAGATCTTTATACTCTCCTTAACCAATAATATATCTTTAAGGTTTTCTAATTGGAGAGTTATTATACCCGCTGAACGGGAAGATGCACTCTTCTCATCTCCAACCAATAATACATTATAGTTGTAAGACCTTAACCTGATAGAGGTTGATAGACCGGCTATCCCAGATCCGACGACTACGAAATCATACAAGAATACTTCCCACCAACATAACATAGCATCGAATACATTTATTTTTATTTAGCTTCAACATAGTTTTTCATGATGTTAGTCGATGCACACTGTCATGCTTACAGCTTTAAGATAGATGAATTGGAAAGTTTTAAAGAGATTAAGATGATTGGGGTGGCAGAGGATTATGAGAGCAGTGTTAAGAATATAGAGCTATCTGCAAGCTTCTCGAATATATCTCCCTTCATAGGAGCCCATCCATGGAATATATCAAATATAATGGAGGGAGAGGTTGATATGATACTGAACTTGGTTGGGAGCTCTAAGGGGATTGGAGAGGTAGGTCTAGATAAGAGGTTTGGTAAGAGATATCTAGACATGCAGATTAAGGTATTCGAACGATTCTGTGAGGTCTCTTCCCAGAGAAATCTACCGATTAATATCCATGCACTCGATTCGTGGGAAGAATGCTTCAAGATTGTTACTAAATACAATATTAAACGGGTTCTATTCCATTGGTATACTGGTCCAATAAATCTATTGAAGGAGATATTTTCCCAGGGATACTATATATCTATAAACCCTGCTGTGATGGTTCAACCTAAACATAGGAAGATCCTTGAAGAAGCTGATCTAGAGATTATCTTGACAGAGAGTGATGGTCCATACACATATAGAGGTAAGCATCTAAATCCAGCCATGATAAAGGATCTACTGGAGTTTATCGCTAGAGTAAAAGAGGTACAGACGGAAGATGTAGAGAAGATTATTGAGAAGAACTTCTACCGATTCCTCGGCTAGACATCGATACTACTCTGCTTAAGTATCTTGAACAATATCTTTACTTCCCTGTTGAACCTTGCTCTCCCATGGGATAAGAGGCTACCGCTGAATGTCTTAGGGATATGGAGAAGCTCGTGAATAATTATCTTATCTTTTTCATCTTCTGAGAGATTGTCGAACTTCTCCGATACGAATTCTATAACATAGTGGGGCTTCATTCTCAGCCCGGTTAAGAATGCTCTAGATACTCCATGTATTCTAGCATAGGTACCCTCTGAACGTGACCCATAACTTCTTACACACTTTACCCTTCTATCATCTATATAAGTTAGCTTGAGAAGTCTAATAATCCTCTTCACCCGTTCCTCGAGATCTGGAGCTGGAATATACCTAACCATTATCAGCCTAGAAGATTCAGTAGAATGAATAATAAATTTTATCTTTTAAGTTAGCTTCCAATCTCCGAGTTCCAGCTGCTCTTCACAGAACTTCTCTGATCTCTTCTCACCTTCTTCGATCAAGCTGAGAAGCTCTTCTGCTCTCAGCATTATCTTGTACTCTTTCTCAGATATTATGGATGCCAACTTGATCCCTCTAGATGTCTCTATGAAGAGTGTGATAACCTTTGCTGGAAGCTCTCTAGGAATCTTCTCCAATACCTCTTTATCCTTAATCGGTAAGCTGAAGAACCTTCTATTCCTCCATCCTGTAATCACTGTAACATTATCTCTAGAGACTTCTTCTATTGTGACCTCCTCAGGCTTGAGACGCTCAACCTCTTCCAGTATCTCGATTTCATCTACTATAAGTTTCTCTTCATCTCTCTGCCTACTCAAGATAGGTTTAATCTTAGCGAAACATCCGAGTTTAAAATCTCTAGAAAAACCTCTTAGATAAACCTCCCAAGACTCATCTCCAAGAGAGGTTATCCTCGCCCTGTAGAATAGTAGGCCTCTCTTTACTACTGGCTCGATCGATGTTATGTATCCATATAATTCAGAGGCTTCCCTGCTCATCGAGACCTACCCCAATATCTACTATCCACCATAGACTATTAGAAAAACTCATATATCTATCTACTGATCGTAGATCGAGTTAGATGTATGAAGTTAAGGTTTCAAGCTGGGCTCAAGCGAAGAGTATAGTTGAGAGAGAAGTAGAGGAGAGGCTTAAGGGGAAGATTAAGAGCTCGTGGGTTGAAGAGATCTGGTTGACCCCACATTCTGAGGGAAGTAAATGGATGGTAAAGCTAAGGGTATTGGTTAAGATGGGATTTATAAAGAATAGAGGCTACATAGTGCATGCAGTGTTAAACTCTTTTACAGGAGAGATTGAAGAATTTGAAGTTAGAGAATCTAGCAAAAAATAGTTATAACATGAACTATGCCGTATCCTAGGCTGGCTCAGATAATCGTTTATCTTCACATATCTGAACTCGGCAAACACGTCATCGCCAGCCGACATTTCAATCCTCTCCGAATTATTTTAATTTTAGGTTGCCTCAACTAGCAACCTTTCATACAGCTCCTTAAACACTTTAAAATAATAGACCAAAACTGTAAAAGATCTTGTATAATTTCTCTATGAGAGTTCACTGTAGTTTTTCTT
>JBCNVN010000023.1:0-24105 GCA_039630055.1 Candidatus Caldarchaeales archaeon
TAGCAGTATCTATGGTTTTTTTGATCTCTGATTACGTCGGTGATCAGGTATCCTTTAGGCATATAGTTTTCAAATATCTTCCGAGTTACCTCTCTCCATTCGATTGCAACTGCTAGATCCCTCTTCTTAGCTTGTTCTAGATCCATCGGGATCTCTAAACAGAATTTTTCGGCATTGATGTTTAGTCTATAGTCTAATACTCTGGGGAATGAGCCATCATACAATATTGTTATACTGTTATCTAGTCCGCTGATCTCTACATGATCATACTTATCGTCTGAGACAGCTTTCTCTTCACGGAGTTCTATTGATTTTAGCCTCCATCTTATAAGCAGTCTATCTGATTCTAGACCTCTACTATGTGGATCACGCATCAATCCATAAAAGTTTCTCTTATACATCTCGCCCAATCCTCCCAATCTATGAATACTTATATAGGCTTCCAAAGCATTTAGAGGATCGATTAGCCAGATAGCATTATCTATACCTTCTTCTAATAATTGATCTCTCATCGCCATCTTCATCATTACTGGTAATTCACTATTCGCATATTCTGGCAGAACGCCACAGAGATGCATATAGTAGAATACTTCACCTTTACTGTAAGAGGTATATCCGCAGAGGAGGCCCACAGGTTTATTATACTCATCATATGCTACTAGGACTACTCCACCCATACTCTGGAAAGCTATCAGGATATGATATGGGATCACCTCTCCTCTTCCCCACACAATCGATTGGAATGCTTCAAGCTGCTTGAAAGATTCGCGATCACTTATTCTAACGATCTTTATGTTCTCATTCATATTGTCTAATACAATTATGTGAAGACGGATATTAAGACTTTACCATAGTTGAGTACATGAATGATATATTGATTTAGTTTTCTAGCTATTTCTCATCAATAAGCTATATATATTTTTGAGCAAACTATTTTTCTAACCATATCTTTTAAAAGAGTGGTTCAAATGGAGATACCAAAGATCATCGGTGGAGAACCTGTTAGGAATAAGCCTTACCCTTCATGGCCCATATTTAGCGAAAAAGAAAAAGAACTTTTGATCAGTGTTTTAGAGAGTGGGGTGTGGGGAGTAGGTGGAAAACTACAAGAAGAGTTTGAAAGAAGATTTGCAGAGTTCCAAGATTCACTATATGCTGTACTGTGCTCTTCTGGGACCACAGCATTGAAGATCGCGTTGAAAGCTATGGGGATAAAACCTGGGGACGAGGTAATAATACCAGCATACACTTTTATCGGAACCGCTACAGCAGCTTTAGACCTAAATGCAAGAATAATCTATGCAGATATCGATCTAAATACCTATACTATAGATGTAGAGAGTGTTAGAGATAAGGTAACTGAGAAGACTAAAGCTATTATTCCAGTCCATTTTGCAGGTAGACCTTCAGACATGGATGCTGTCAAAGAGTTCTCAGAAGAACACGGTCTACTTGTTCTAGAAGATGCCGCTCAATCCCATGGGGCCGAATGGAGGAATAAGAAAGTTGGAGCGATAGGCGATGCTGGAGCCTTCAGCTTTCAATCATCTAAGAATATTACTGCAGGCGAGGGTGGAGCGATTACAACAAATGATGATGAAATTGCATCTACCGCATGGTCTCTAAGAAATGTAGGGCGACCTAGAGATGGCCCATGGTATGAGCACAGAATTTATGGATGGAACTATAGAATTACGGAGTGGCAGGCAGCTGTATTGCTTGCACAGCTAGATAGAGCCCCTAAGTTGATGGAAAAGAGAGATGCTTCTGCAAAGTATTTAGAGAAAGAATTGAGAGAAGTTGATGGAATTGAACCTTTACCGAATGATAAAAAAGTAACTAGACATGCACACCACATATTTGTTCTAAAGTACAATCCGGATGAATTCAATGGTTTAAGTAAGGAATTATTTGTCGAGGCATTGAGAGCCGAAGGTATACCGTGCAATGCTGGTTATAGACCATTATATAGTTATAGTTTTCTACCAAGTTCTAGACCATTAGAGAATACGGAGAGAGCATCTTACATAGAGGCTGTATGGCTACCACAGACAGTTCTCTTAGGTGAAGTACAAGACCTTGAAGATATATTGAGAGCAATACTCAAGATAAAGAGATACTCTAAAGAGATAGTAGAGAAGAGGGCTAGTAGAAATCGGCAATCTACAACTCTAAAACAAAATTTAAGTAGAGAACAATGAAATAATGGAGTAGAGCGGGGGTAGCCAAGCCTGGTCAAAGGCGCAGGACTGAGGCTCCTGAACTAAATTGGAGAATCCCATAGGGGTTCGTGGGTTCAAATCCCACCCCCCGCATCTACAAGATAAAGATATTAGGATGATAATAAGTTGTGTAGGGTATAATTGTTATTAATAAAAATATCAAAAAGTAAAACCACTTATCTTACAGGAAAAAGCATAAAGCAGTCAAAACATATTATACTCTTGTATGAGGATGTAGTCAGAGTCTCGGGCCATAACAGTGATTGCTTGTACGATTTTGATTCTATTGGGAGTTTATACTTTAGTATCCAAGACTTATGAGGCTTTAAATAGGCCTATATCAGACAGAGAGTCAACCTTCCAAGATCTATTAGAGTTAGAAGAGAAAATGAAGGATCTTCAGAAAAAGATCGAGGAGATTGAGAGATCTTATACGATGCTTGCATCAAATTATTCTACTTTAACCTCAAACTATATATCACTTCATCAGAATTATGGGAAGCTTCAGGATCTAATTATCCAAATATCTAAAAGAGCCTTGATGAAACCAGAAGACCTTCCGGAGATCATTGAAATATCTACTAGAAGATCATCTAGTCTAGAACTTTTACTATATAAGATCAAAATCTCCAAAAATGACCAACCAGAGTTAAAGGCTGAGAAGATTATTAGCTGGATACTAAACAACTTAGAGTATATTCCTGACGACTTTCATGAAATAATTGTCTACAACAATGTCGTACAGGTGCAAGACTATGTATCTTTTCCAGATGAGGTCATAGAGAGAGGTGGAGGAGATTGTGAGGATTTAGCAATATTAACATACGCTATCTTGGATAGAGTCTTAGGTGAGTCTGAGAGTGTCTATTTGATAGGATTAGAAGGTGTGTCGCCTTACTCTTATCGATATAGAATAGGATGGGCTCATATGGCAGTCCTCTATAAGGTTGGAAATGAATTTATTATAATCGACCCAACAGGAGCGTATGTAACCGATAGAAAGTATACTATGAGAATCATCATCGATAAAGTTTCAGAGGAGGGGGAGCATAAGATATTTTACTATAATCCATTGATGCTATCTCCAAAATTTAAAAATCAATTTATTAATGATGGAATAGCAGAGTTGACATTTGCAGTAGATTCATCGGTTAGGTCAGATGAAGTAAACAGAGCAATATCTGAGTGGCTTAGGAAATGGGAAGTGTCGATACCTCAAATATATGTAAGCTTCATAGCCAATTCAACCTTTTACATGAAGTTTAACTCGACAGAGGAATTCCTTGATTTCACCAATCTTAGAGGTCTGTAAAATTAAGAAAAGAATACTAAAGAATGACGAAAAGGTTAGACTTGAAGAGGATTCCACTAAAAATAATCTGTGAAATAGAGGTATTTACAAATTCTACTATCTTACTACGTGGAGAACCTCTCCTCAAATACTTTCAGTACCCGCTTGAGATCTATTTCTATCGAATTTATTTCTAGTGTATCCTAACTATATCTCAACAAATTGACAAATTAATCATAGACCAATGAGAGAAGATAAATCCTAAAGTTTAATAATCATTTGAACTCTAATCAGTATTGATCTTAGACAGAGCGATAATCAGTTCTTTATGTTCAGAATATAGATAGAAAATTTCGATATCATGCTAGTGGCACATGTAACACCAATCTTGGCTTACAACGGAAAAGATAAAAACAGCTTTATTCCGTTATCCATAGGATGGATAAAAATAAGAAAGAATTAATATTTAAATATGAATTGTTTGGAATATTCTTCATTTTTCTTCTAGGGAGCATACTACACTTTACCTTCGACATTTCCGGAGGTAACCTTATCATAGGATTATTCTCTGCAGTCAATGAGAGTGTTTGGGAGCATCTGAAATTATGTTTTTTCCCCTCAATTCTATATGCAGGGATCGAGTATAGATTTATTAAGAATGCGGCTAGGAACTTTTTCGTATCTAAGGCTGTCGGCGCATATATTATGCCTCTAATAATTGTCCTTTCATTCTATACTTACACTATGTTTATTGATGAGAATCTAGCATTAGATATTCTTATCTTCTTTATGAGTATTATGGTTGGACAGTTGACCAGCTACAGACTTATGGTTTGGGAGAAGACATTACATGCCTATACAAAGATTTCTATAATCGCTATAATTCTCTTGGCAATTCTCTTCTTTGCCTTCACCCTTTATCCACCAAGATTACCAATATTTCAAGATCCAGTTAGTGGAGAATATGGGATCATGGTGTAAAATATAACTAGAAATGTATTCAAAAAGATTTGGTAAAAATCCATTGAAGACTGGAGAATAGGTACATTCGTTTTTAATATATTGTGGTACAACTTACGGTTTTCCACATTTGGTTCTTGTATGCATTAGAATTAGAAAATGAACACTATAAAAATTATTCTTTAACTTACCATATGGAAACTATCAAATTTATACCTACGGAACAGTATTTGTACACTTATTGCATTTTATGTATAAGTCAATTCTTTGTCCTATCGGCCTGGATCCAATTTCTCTAATAATCTCAGCCCATAAGTTTTCAAAGTCTTTTGACCGATAATCTTCAATCCTCCCACAATTAAGACAGACTAAATTGATATGTGGAGATATATTGGAGTCAAATCTAGAAATTCCATTACTGAATCCCATCTCTTGGATTAACCCTATCTTAGATAGAAGATGGAGTGTCGAGTAGACAGTAGCAGGACTGATAGAGGGATGTATCTTCTTCACCTTTTCATATACTTGATAAGCGGTCGGATGCTCTCTACTTGAAAAAACTATCTCGCAAATAGCTAAACGCTGCGGTGTTACCTTAATTCTACTTTTTTTAAGTTTTTCTATGATCTCTTCACGTCTCATACAATTTTATAATGATAGATTATTTATTTTATTTTTCTAAGAAATAATAAAGTTTAAATAATAATCATTATTATCTAATATTGATTATAATAAGTGATAGAAATGGCTAGAGTTGCGAGAGAAATGGTTGAGAAAGCCGGAATAAACGTCGATCAACTTCTAGAGTTGCTTGTAAGAAATGCTGCAGCCGAATTTATAACCTACTACTATTATACAATTCTACGATGCAATCTCATAGGACTTGAAGGAGAGACTCTAAAAGAAATAACGGAGGTTGCTCGTCTTGAAGATCGTAACCATTTCGAGGCGCTCGTCCCACGCATATATGAGTTAGGAGGTAAACTTCCTGAAGATATGAAAGCATTTCACGATGTGTCAGCATGTCCACCAGCTAAACTACCCAAAGATCTAACAAATATTAAGGAAATTATAAAAGTCTTAGTTGAGGCAGAAAGATGCGCGATAAGAGGATATACTCAGATTTGTAACATGACTGCAGGAAAAGATCATAGAACATACGACTTAGCTTTGGCTATACTAAATGAAGAAGTTGAGCATGAGTCTTGGTTCTCAGAGTTTTTAGCCGAGGGGCCATCTGGACACTTTATGCGCAGAGGAGAAACATCACCATTCGTTTCGAAATTCCTGAAATGATGACCTTAATTTTCCTTTATTTTTTCCGGAGACAAGTAGTCGAAAAAATGAGATGTTTTTAGTATAGACTTGTAAAATGAAACCTTAAACTAGCCTAAACTTGTAGAATAGGTGATGTTTCATGGGTGTTGAAGTGCATTTCGTCGAGTGTCTGGAAAAATTGAAGGACTTGATCTATAATTCTAGGATTTATATTGTCATATTCGATTAAAGAGTAGGCTAAAAATATAGAAGATAAGAGTATCCTAATCTTTCATCTTTCTCACTAAATCACTTAACGTTTCGATGAATCTTTCTGCATCCTCTCTCTTCAAAATTAATGGAGGCTGTATTCTTAGAACATTTTTGTATATTCCTCCCAATCCAACTATGAAGCCACTCTTCAACAGTCCATCCTTAATATTCTCCGATATCTTTACACCAGGCTTCTTAGAGTATTTATCTTCAACAAACTCTATACCTATCATCAAGCCTTTTCCTCTAACCTCACCAACATTCTGACTCTCTTCTTCAAGTTCTTTTAGAGCCTTTAACATATATTCACCGATTGATAAAGCGTTATCTAGTAGCTTCTCTTCCTCAACTATCTTTAGGACTGCCAGAGCCGCTGCGCAAGATATTGGGTTCCCACCGAATGTGGAGAAATGATCTCCAGGATCCAAGGCTTCAGCAATCTCATCTGAGACCATTATTGCTCCTATGGGTAATCCTCCACCTAGAGCTTTAGCTAGAAGCATTATATCTGGCTCTACATTCCAGTGTTCACAAGCAAAGTATCTCCCTGTCCTACCTATACCTGTCTGAACTTCATCTATTATTAATGGGATCCCTCTCTCTTCTGTTATCTTTCGAAGTCTAGGTAGATACGTATCTGGTGGAACGATGATTCCACCCTCACCAAGTATAGGCTCGACAAGTACCGCTGCTACATCTCCTCCTTCATAATGGTCGATAAGGTCGGCTATATGGTCTGCTGCCCATAATCCGAAGTCTCTTTCACTCATACCCTCTCCAAATCTATAGTAGTATGGTGGTATAGCATGTACTACTCCAGGACATGATGCAAAGTTTCCAAGCTTTGCTTTATACTTCTTTTGACCGGTTAACGTTAGAGCCAAAGCGGTTCTTCCATGGAATGAGCCCCATAGAGAGATCGTGACCGAGCCATTCCTGCATCTATACACTGAATATTTTTTAGCAAATTTTACTGCTCCTTCAACAGCTTCAGCTCCACTATTGCAGAAGAAGCTCTTCTTTACTTTGGGAGGCGAGAGCATAGCAAGCTTTTCCGCGAGCTCTACGACTACATCTGAATAATAGAGCATAGAGATATGGGCATATCTCTCCAGTTGTTCTTTGATTGCTTGAACCACCTTCGGATGAAGATGCCCCACATTGTTTACGGCTATACCTGAGAAGAAGTCGAGATATTTTTTACCAGAATAATCTTCTATCCATACTCCATATGCTCGTTTAACGATGATATCATCCCGCTTAGGAATACAGTTAATTATATAAGTAGAATCTAGATCTTTAACCTTAGACATAGGTTATAGATTCTTTGAACTGATTTAAAAATTTTCAGATAACCTCACGAGTTTTATCCTGGGTTTTCAATACTCATCGAGGCCAAGGATATAAGAATTCTTAATTAGTAGATTGGATATCATAAGTTTAGTGCTTATGTCTAGGAAGGTTAGAAAGATTAGACCTAAAGTATGCTTTATGGATTTAGAGTCGACAGCATTAGATGCCGATGTAGGCTACATCGTCGGTGGTGGCTTCATGGATGAAAAGGGTAGGTTTAGATGGTTTTATAGTGATAAGCCTATCAATGAAAGAGATACTATTGCTACGATAATTGATTATCTCTGTAAGCATCATATAGTTTTAACATGGAATGGCAGCCGATTCGATCTACCATTCATAACAGCTAGAGCGGTTAAACATAACCTTAGAGCTGAGCTTATCTATAAACCTACACATATAGATTTATCAGAGTTTACTCGTAGCTACTTCAAGCTTTCCTTCATAAACCTATATCATGTCGCCCGATTCTTCAACATATTTAAAGATATAAGTATAGAGGGGATAGATGTGCCGTCACTCTATCTAAAGGCAATAGAAGGCGATAAAAGATCTGCTGCAAAAATCAAGAAACATTGTAGGGATGATCTTGAAGTATTAAGGAGAGTCTACTTTAAGATATTGCCAGTTTTAAGAGAAGTTAAACCTGAGCTAGCAATATAATAGTTTAAGTTTAATATTATTTTCATGAAATCTGTACTATCTTAATTAGATGGATAGGCTCATCTCTTAGACCATATGTCAGTATGATGGTTTCTCCTCTCTTCACCTCTCCAGAAGACTTTAAAGCATTCACCATCTCTTCTAAACCTTCAAGATATTCCGTTGAGTATACTTTCATAGGCTGAACTCCCCACATTATCAACATTTTCCGAACAACCTTTATAAAACTTGAGCATGCATATAATCTTACACTAGGCCTATTACGTGAAATCATCTTCGCTGTAGTTCCAGTCTTCGTATAGACGACTATCGAGGCGCCTAGAGATTCTGCTAACATCGTTACACCTTCAGCAAACCTATCTCTAATATCCTCATTCTTTGATAGTCCAATCTTTCTAGGTGTGATAACAGGATCATAAGTTTCCACTATTTTCTTTAACCATTCGACAGCTTCTAAAGGATATGCACCAGAAGCGGTTTCACCTGTAAGCATAAGTACATCGACTCCATCTTTAATCGCTGTCAAGACATCGATGATCTCGCTCCTAGATGGGATAGGATTATTCATAATAGATCCTAGAAGCTGTGTAGCCACCACTACAGGCTTACCCCTCTCTAGACATTTCTCACTTATCATCTCTTGAAGTCTAGGTATATGCTCTATTCCAAAATGCATCCCTAAATCTCCTCTTGCAATTAATACTGCATCAGATGAGTCTATTATGCTTGTGAGATTATTCACTGCCTCAACAGTCTCTATCTTACTCATAGTTCCAATATCTTTTCCTCCTAGAGATTCAATCGTTGATTTTAATTGTTCTATATCTTTCTTATTCCTAACGTAGCTCAGTCCTAGATAGTCAAAATCATGGAGGATGGAGAAATTGATTGCTTCTATATCTCTACTTGAAAGGATTGGGAGCCAGAGTTCCTTACCCTTCACCACAACTGCTTTTCTAGAACTTATCTCACCATGAGCTAACGCTCTAGCGGAGACCTCTTCTTTACCAACTTCTTCAACCTGCAACTGTACTCTCCCATCATCCAATAGCAGTATGTCTCCAACTTGAATATGTTTGAAGAAGGGTTTCAAGGGGATGGGTAGAGTCATATCATTACCGCCTTCAGCTTCCTCAGCGTAGATTATCCTCACCCTCTCATCCTTCTTTAAATATACTTTTTCAGATAGCTTTCCAAGTCTTATCGATGCGCCTGGAAGATCTCCTATCAAGGCCACAAATCTACCTAAGGCCTCTGATGAATCTTTGATCAAATCTACATATTTTTTCCATTCTTCCCAGTCACCATGACTAAAGTTTATCCTGAAGATAGATACGCCGAGATTGATCATCTTTTTAACCATGTCTAAGTCAGCTGAAGCTGGCCCAATCGTTACAGCAATCTTTGTTCTCAGGATCAACTCTACCTAATCCAAAAAATATCTTGGTTAAAGAGTTTACTCAGAGCTCTACACCATCACATCAATTTTAAATATGGATTTCTACAGCGATTTAGAGATATTCTTGATTTTGCGTAAGATTTCAAATGGGAGAAAGATTATTCTGTTATCATTTTCATGGAGGCTGATGTAAATCCATATGATCCATCCTCTTTCTTTATGACAAGCCCACTCTTTCTAAGCTCGCTTAACCTCGCTCTAACTATTTTTTCGTTTAAACCGGTATAGCTTGATATCTCTTTAGCCGTTAAGGAATCTTTATTGAATCTTCCAATCCTATTTCCAACATACGCTCCTGCTAAACACAGCAGGATCTTTTTCTTTGCATCTACTGATTCGATGATATTTATCCTATCCTCTCTTAACTCAACCTTTCCTACAAGTTTCTCCGCCAGCTCTTTAACATCTATAGCTCCAATCAACTTCTTGACTATTTCAATCGATGGATATAGCTCTGAGAAATACTTGTTGATACTCATCCAGACCTCTTCATATCTACCTTCAAACTCTACTTCTGATTCTGAAGTCTTTATCGATGCTCTAATCTTTTCTTCAACCATATTCTTCATACCTCCTTAAATCCAGATTGTACATATTTTATCCCTTTCTCCAATATTTTGAAGGCTTTCTTTCCATTAATCTTACTAGACTCTTCTATGTATCCTTCTTTTATTAGATCGGAGACAACATCACGTGGATTTGATGGCTTACTCCACCGTCTTTGCTCATAATAGTTCATAATATCATCATATGTGAAGTCTCTTTCTTCTCTACTATAGAGGTAGTAGGCTATACTCAAAACTTTCTGGGGATGGCTTTGCGGATTTATTTGGGAGGAGAATTCTGTAAAAGAGGATCCAACTTTGACGATACCGATATTAGATGATTGTTTACCGCCAATAAAAGCAAGTTTCTGTGATAGGTTATCGATCCAGGTTAGATCTGATATCTTTGATTCAACAAATTCTTTATCTCCTTCGATTTCTATCTCCAATCCATTTAGGTTCAACCTAACCCTGTATGTTATCTGTGCAGTCATCCTGATAAGGGCACTTGAATTACTCGGTTATAAGCTTTACAGAGCGGGGAAAAAGTGATTTTAATAAAGCATTTTGAAGAGCACTGACGGAGCACATATCTTTTAAGTATCGATCTTCAGCCTGTTTGGCCATAAACTCTCGAGTATACTATACTATGAAGCTTCGCACCGTCTATCTTTCCTCTATATTCTCTCATCAACTCGCCCATGATAATAGACACAGCCTTGCCTGGATTTTTGTGAACGACTTCTTTATTCAATTCGATCAATTCTTCTACTTTCTTTTCGACCTCGCTGAGACTTACAGTTCTCAATCTTAATGCTTCAACCGCCTCGAAGACACCTTTACCAGGATTCTCTGATATCCATCTTAGTATATCTCCAGCCGCCTCCTTCGCTATCATCCCTCTGGAGACTAGTTTAAAGAATTCTAGAAAATGCTCATCTCTCAATTCTTCAACTCTTACTCCCTCTCTCTTTAAACTCTTTACATGTTCAGTGAGTATTGAGGCCACAACCGTTGGCTGGACATTCGTCTCCATAATAATTTTCTCGAACAACTCAACTCTCTCCATATCTATCAATTCTTCGATTATCTGCCTGCTTAACCCGTATTCTACAGCTAGCTTATCAGCTACTTCATCCAATGTCGGTGGGAGATTTCTCTTCAACTGCTCAAGATAATCAGGTTTTACTGGATATGGTGGGATATCTGTCTCTGGATACATTCTTGCAGCTCCAGGTCTTGGACGCATGTATACTGTGGTTCCATCGGGTCTTGTAGCCCTAGTCTCCGATGGTACACCATATAATGCTTCTACAGCTCTCTCTCTTACACATTCTAACGCTTCTATAGCTCTATCTTCTTCATCTACTACAATAATTACTGCATCTATCTCTGAAGCATTCGTCTTCTCTTTAATCTTAATAACTTCTTGATCGGTGATTCCGTATCCTGGTAGCTCATCTGTATGAAATATTCCCTCTACTTCTGTCCAAGCTTTCACCCTACCCGCAAACTCTGCTCCTAGCCTAACCTTGGGAGCTGCTTCTAAACCTATTAAACCGCCAAACTTCGGAAGCCTTAATGCTAAAACTCTACCTCCCTCATCTAACTTTTTCTTTACAATCTTTGAGTTAGTGGATGTAAAGATGTCTGTTATGTCGACTATCGGTTGAGATCTAACCTCTTCTTCACGTACTCCCCTCTTCGATAATTCTTCTTTTATCTTGAGAAGATGAAGCTGTCTAGCTACCTCTAATTCTACTACTCTCGGTATTAGTTCTAGTTCTTGGACACCCTTAATCTCTATCAAGGCTCCACCCTCGATAGAGATGTTTAAGTCTTGTCTCACAGTCCCTATACCTCTCTTAACCTTACCTGTCGCCCGCAGTAATCTTCCAATAGATTTAGCGGCTTCATAAGCTTCATTTGGAGCTTCTATCACTGGAGCGGTTGAAACTTCTATCAACGGTACCCCCAGCCTTCTTAAATCATAATGTACTTCTCCCTTCTTATGCTCTATTATCCTAGCAGCATCTTCTTCTAAGCAGATAGTTTGGATGGGTATCTTCTTTCCAGCAATCTCCACCCATCCACCAATTGCGATGATGCAAGTTCTCTGAAATCCTGTAGTATTCGATCCATCTATAACTATCTTTCTCATCACATGTATCTCATCCACTGGTTTACTATTCAT
Source organism: Candidatus Caldarchaeales archaeon (assembly GCA_039630055.1). Classification (GTDB taxonomy): domain Archaea; phylum Thermoproteota; class Nitrososphaeria_A; order Caldarchaeales; family Wolframiiraptoraceae; genus Geocrenenecus. The sequence continues at coordinate 12,218 of JBCNVN010000023.1, forward strand.
CAAGACTGCCGCGGTCAGAGCTATTTCAACTGCTTCTCTATTAAGGTCGTGAGGTGGCTCCTCGTCCATCTCTACCAAACATGTAGAATTTTCATCACTGTGATAAACTATCTTTCTCTTCTTTCTTGCTTCAAAGACTGCTGCTGGATCTACTTCACCTAGCTCACTTTGAGCTTCTCTTAACCATCTTGTGAAAATTATCTCTCTACCTAGTTCTCTCGATTCTGTTGGACACCTGCAGAATAGTTTGTGCTCTGTATCTAATTGTCTGTGAATCTCCAAACCTACTCTCAAGCCTATTTTTCTATAATCTATTCCCATGGATCCCTCACTTTTGAAGGCATGCTTCTCTCACCTATCTCTCCAGCCATCTCTGTAATCATCATCCTTCTAATCTCATCTATGTCGGTTGATTGGGCAAGAACCCATGAAAGCTTTACGTAAGCAGTCTCTGGAAGCATATCATCTAGAGGTGTAACCCCTATCTTCAGCAAATCTCTACCTGTAGAATAGACCCGCATGTTTACTCTACCATAGATACATTGAGAGGTCATACAGATAAATACTCCATCCTTGATCATCTTCTCCAACACCGGAATATGTCTTCTCGCTACGTGACCTAGACCAGTACCTTCAATTACTATCCCTCGATAACCGCTACTCCATAATGCTTCAAGAATATCGGAGGACATTCCTGGATAGAATTTTAAGAGTGATGCTTTATCAGAGAAATTTGAGTTAAAGATGTAATTATTACCACCTCTAGGATTCAAGCCTTTTCTATTGATATAGATCTCTCCATCTCTGTAGAAGGCTATCGGCTCACTATTTATAGACTTAAACGCATCCCTACTACTGGTATGCTGTTTTCTAACCCTTGTACCTCGATGGATAGCTATAACATCATCTGAATGCCAGTAATGCATGGCTACACATACCTCTGCAAAAGAGGCGTATCCTGCAATCTTTACTGCTGCCATTAAATTGGATGCAGAATCACTTGAGGGTCTATCGGATGATCTTTGAGCACCTACTAGTACGATTGGGATGGGTGGCTTCTGAAGAGCAAAGCTTAGGGCAGCTGCAGAATAACCCATCGTATCTGTACCATGTGCCACTACGACTCCCTCAACCCCCTTTCTAATATATTCATCAACTTTTATAGCGATAGAAGACCACTCTTTCTGAGTCATGTCTTCACTAAAAATAGAGAAGAGGATGTTTGTGTCTAGTTCTGCAATACTGGATAGTTCGGGTATGACTGATAAAAGATCATCCGTGGTGAGAACTGGTCTTACTCCACCCGTCCTATAATCTATCCTACTCGCTATAGTTCCACCGGTTCCTATCACAGTTACTTTTGGGAGAGCTCCGTAAGATCTCGGTCTTGTCGAAGCCCTGAATCCAGGCTTTTTCGCTTCTGAAATTTTTCTAATCTCTACTTTATCCTTAATTCTAATCCCGATATTGTATCCATTGGAAAGCTTGATCACGATATATCCTGGTTCAGCCAGCTCGTATCTACCAATTAGGATACCCCTATATCTTTCTCCATCAACCGTCAACTCGATCTCGTCACCAATATCAACCCCATAAGATTCTAGTAATTCTTTAATCTCTCCACTATATCCTTCTAAATCACTCAATCTACCGACTGCACCAAGATAGACTGATAAAATATAACAATATATCTATTACATCATGTCTTATCTTGAATTCGCTATCCCGGTAACTACTAATGAGAGATACCATACTATCATCTATATCATTCTCTTTTCTGAACTGTGGCCCGGGAAGACGCTTGAGCTCGGATCTATATAATTCTTAGCCATATTGACAGCTAGCGCAGCTTGAGCAAATCCTACAACTATTAGATTCAATTTGATGGAGTCCACCGGATAAGCGATATCTCCTGCAGCATAGACTCCTTTTAAATTTGTCTCCATCCTCCCATTAACTTTTATAAAATTATCGACCATCTCTAGACCCCATCTTTTAAATATCGATGAATCAACCTCGTAGCCTAGTTGTAGAATTAATGCATCTACCTCAAATAACTCTTCTTCTCCAGTCTTGTTATTGAAGATCCTTACCGATTCGAGTTTATCCGATCCATACGCTTCCTTAACTTCATATGGTATCATGATCCTAACCGGTGAATTGAATAATTCTACGACACTTCTTTCATGAGCTCTAAAACCAGGTCTTCGGTGAATGAGAATAACCTGGCTTGCTATTTCCTTTAACTCTAAGGCCCAGTCTACCGCTGAATCTCCTCCACCAACTATCATGACCTTCTTACCTCGGAATTTCCACTTATCCGTAACCTGATAGTAAACTCCCCTACCTTCAAATCTATCTACAGATGGATTGTTGAGCTTCTTAGGTTTCAAGGCTCCTCTACCTGTACAGATTAACACGGTCTTAGTGTAATGTACATTCTTATCTGTCTTCAGCTTGATAATCTTATCTTCTAAGAATTCTATATCTTCAACATGTTCACCCAATACTAACTTTGGACTATATGAGAGAGCTTGATATTCCAGCTGCCTAACCAGATCTTTCGCAAGGATTTTCGGAAAACCTGCTACATCATAGATATACTTATCTGGATATAGTGTGGTTAGCTGTCCGCCTACCCTGTTAAGAGCTTCTATGATCTTGGTCTTCATACCTCTCATCCCTGAAGCATAGAAAGCAGCATATAGTCCAGTGGGACCAGCTCCAATAATTGTGATATCATAAACATCATTTACATCTTCTGAATATGTATTAGTCATACCGGAGTTTTAAAATTCTCTTGAAAATATAAGTATTGTCATATATATGACCTATTAATAAAATTAATATATCTAGAAGTTTTCAGATACATCTTAAAATATAAATGATATTATGATGTTAATGGTATTAAAAGGAGATAGTGTAGTATGGGAGGATTAACATCTATAAGAGTATCGGATATAATGAGTAAAAACATCCTCTTGGTCTCTCCCGATTCATCTCTGAGAGAGGTGGCAGAGATGATGATAGAGAGAAATGTTGGTAGCGCTGTGATAGTTGATGAATCTAGAAGATGTTTGGGGATAATAACTGAGAGAGACTTTCTAAGATTGTTTAAAGAAGGTGTTGATAATCTTAGACCTGTCAGAGAATACATGAGAGTAGATCCTATTAAGATAACTGAAGATAAAAGTGTAAATGAGGCTAGGAACATCATGATTACACATAAGATCAGGCATCTACCGGTCGTCGACAATAACAACAATATAGTCGGAGTATTATCGATAAGAGATATCTTTGAGAGAATAGAGACTATAATTTAAAAACTGTAAGAATCTTGACTATACTCAGGCTACCCGAAAAATAGTATCTGCAACTATCATTGAACGATTATATTTATGGGAACATGTCAGCAGACATGGCCTAATCTTTATCTATCAAGAATATTAACCTCCCATAAAGTCTACTCCATATCTTTTAAAGAAGACAAAAATCCTGAAAAGATAATGATCATTTTTATATTTTTATAATGATATAACTCATCCGATTTTTGAAGGTTTATTTAAGTCGAGCTCAATCTACAGGCTGTAAAAATTGTTTATATTCAATATGAGATAATATTCATAATATACTATAGTGTCTATCCGCTTGATATATATACTTCCTCTGCCCAGTGAAATACAGTGGACCGTCTTGTCAAAGGAATCCCAGAGACTTAGAACTACCGATACACACTTCTTATCCTCAGTCTACAGTATCTTGAAAAGGGGAGGGAAGGTAGAGTTCAGACCTAAAATTAGGCAAGAAACAGGCATAGTCTATGATTTATTCGGGGTAGAGATCCAGGAAGACAAGATTAGAAACTATCTAGATAGAGGTTTGATTGAAGTCATTGGAGAAGTCTCTTTTCCATCTTGTCCAATATGTGGGGATATATGTCTCCATGTTTTCTTAGCCTGTCCAGAATGTAGTTCTAGAAGTATTGAAAAGAAAGATCTTCTGATACATTATGATTGTGGTTATATAGATAGTGTGGAAGAGTTCCAAGTTGGTACCACAGGTGTTTATCGTTGTCCAAAATGTCGAAAAGAGGTAAAGAGAGTAGGGATCGATTATGGTCGGCCCGGAGTTGGTTTTATATGTAGAGAATGTAAGGCCGTTTTTCAAATTCCACTAGTTGAAATTGAGTGTGAAAAAAATCATAAAAGTAGAGTGCAACAATTAGAAGTTAAAAGATATCCAGTATATCAAATATCGGAAAAATCTAAGAATCTTTCTCAAATATACAATATGGTGGAGATTCTATCTGATAAGCTTGAAAAGCTTGGACTTGATGTTGTAACATTTGCCAGTCTCCGTGGATCGAGCGGAGTAACCTATACTATACCAATATATATCAATGGAGACCCTTCTTTAATAATTGAGATAGCCCCGGAAGAATTTGTCGACGAACGATACCCACTATTAATGACCATAGAGACGATCGACATCCCCAATTCTATGATGGTAATAATTGTGCCATCAAGTTTTAAACCAGAGTTAGAAAGTATATTTAATCCAGAAAAGATAAAGATAGTTAAGGTTGAGAATCTATCTAACTCTATAGATAGAGTAGTAGACGAGATTGTGAAGATGATTGGTGTAAGAATTCATGAGAAAACTTAAACCAACAATCTTCTTGATCTCCATCTCTGCAATAATATACTTATTATTACTTTATCCTAGACAGACCCTCATAGTTACAGCATATGGATTATCTATCATATACACTTTTTGGGGAGTATATCATATTGTTATCCTAATAGCTGGGCTGAAGAAACCGTTCGACCCTGGGAGAAATCCAAAATCGTACCCCAAGATATCTCTAATAATCCCAGCCAGAGATGAGCCGATACTGCAGAGGACACTTGAGGTTAGCATGAATAATGTTGAATATCCAGTGGATAAGAAGGAGATATTAGTTGTAACAGAAGATCCAGTTGGTGAGAGAATATCGACTTGGTACTCTCAAGTCTATCCTGGGAAAATCATCCCGCTTATCAGGAGAGAATATTTTCCAACAAAGCCAAGTGCGTTAAATGATTCCTTAGCACTCTGTAAAGGTGAGCTGATAGGTATAGTTGATGTAGAAGATATTCCAGATATAGATACATTTCTAAAAGTTGCTTCTGCATTTGAGAACCATGGTCTAGATTCTGTCCAAGCTATACTTAGAATAAGTAATGAATCAGATAACTGGATTACAAAGATATTCTCTATGGAGTATGCAGGATGGTTTAGAGTTATGCTTAACGGTAGGTCGAGGCTAGGCTTATACACACCTCTAGGTGGCACAGGAAACTATGTAAAAAGATCTTTAATAAATGAGGTTGGAAGATGGGATCCATTAAATATTGCTGAAGATGCTGAGATCACTGTAAGATTCTATCTCTCAGGTAGGAGGACAGTGGTTATAGATGCTAGACACTGGGAGGAGGCACCTACAACCTTCAATGCTTGGCTGAGGCAGAGGACAAGATGGTTTAGAGGATGGATCCAGAGTCTAGAAAAATATTTTAGAGTTATAATAAGATTTGTCATCACAAAGAGGTTGAACTTGATCAAGGCTTTATCTATCCTCTCCATGCTTATTGCACCTATAATAGTTGTACTTAACTGGCTTGCATACTATTTAACAATCTACTGGGCTCTAGAATACTTCGATATAATCCCACTTAATCTTATGGAGAATACATTTCCATGGTGGGCAATTTTACCATTAGCCTTCAATGTAATCTACTATTATACATGGATTAAGGGAGCCATACTTGAAGGCATAGGCACAGCAAAATCTTTAGCAAAATATCTACCACATATGATTTTCTACATGAATTTCATGATGCCTCTAGCATCGATTAGAGCGATCTATCAAGAAATATTCAAAGATGTCTTTTGGGAAAAGACAAAACATGTAGGAAAAGGTGTTAAGTGGACGATAGTAGAGAAAAAATAAACAAAATCGTGATTATTCAGAAGCGGAGATTTTAATATTAACCCCCGCTCTCCCAATAAATATCTAACATAGAGACTATCAACTTTATAGTTTATAATCTCTTTTTAGCAATGGTCATTAATACTTCTTCTCGAGGAACATGAAAACATGCCATCTCAAATTCTATAGAATACTCTCCAAGCCAAGGAAAGATATATGATACCTATCTCTTCCTAGAAGTATTATAAGAGAAGGTGGGGGCGCCCGGATTTGAACCGGGGATCTCCGGGTTACCACTCTGACCATTATGATGGATCTGGAGCCCGGCGCCGTAGACCATCAGCCCATTAATGGATTGTTCCCCCCAGCGCGAACCTAGATACATTTAGGCGCCACCAGCCTGGGCCACGCCCCCATTTCTATATCTTATTCGTAATCTAGAATCTTTGAAGGAATATAAATAGTTTAGTTAATTATGTGGGTCTGGAAGAATAATTAGAACAAACTTTATTTTATGGATTTACAGTGTATCTTGAGAAATATGGGTGTTTCTTAGATGGATTGGCAAGATTTAAAAGAGTAAAATTTATTAGTAGACATTCTTACCATCTAAAAGAATTCTTTCGATAAATTGTTCTATTCAATGGATGTTTTTCCGTTCATTTCTCTAGAATAATAAGGATTATATATGACATTTGTCCATTAACCTTCAAGTATGAGGGTGGAGGCCTCTTCACACGACTTTAACGAAATTATAAAGTCATACAATATTAGGTTTATCGACCTACATTTTACAGATATCCTTGGCAGACTACATCATGTTACGGTTACCGGTAGTTATCTGGACGACCGAATACTCAGAGATGGAGTACCTAAGCTTGATGGATCATCGATCAAAGGTTTTGCAGAGATATATGATTCTGACATGGTTCTGAGGCCCGATATATCTACTCTAGCTCTCCTTCCATGGAATAATAATAGTGGTCGAATCGCTAGAATGATCTGTGATGTGTATAAAGGTTATGGTAAAGGTAGGTTAACAATAGATCCAAGATATGTAGCGCAGAGGGCAGAAGCATACCTAAAGGAATCTGGGTTTGATGAATCCTACTGGGGTCCTGAGGTTGAATTCTTCGTCTTCGATAAAGTATACTGGGATGTCCAGACCATGGGCAGTGGTATGAGCTACTATATAGATTCAAAGGAAGCTCCATGGAGCCTAAATAGAATTAGGTCAGGTTATCCGATAAGGTTTAAAGAAGGATACTTTCCAGTTCCACCACAGGATACTCTTATGGAGTATCGGGGGGAGGTATGTAGAATACTTACAGAGTATTTCGGTATAGAGGTAGATGCTCATCATCATGAAGTTGCAACTGCTGGTCAATGTGAGATAGATTTAAAATATGATAGACTGGTAAAGATGGCGGACAATGTTCAGACTTACAAATATGTGGCTAAAAATGTTGCGAAACAGATGAATTTGATCGCTACATTTATGCCAAAGCCAATCTTTGGAGACAATGGTTCAGGCATGCACGTACACGTAAGCATCTGGAAAGATGGAGTAAATCTCTTCTATGATTCAGAGGATAATTATGCTGAACTCAGCCAGCTGGCCAGATACTTTATCGGAGGGCTTTTGGAGCATAGTAGAGCCCTTGCCGCTATAGTTGCTCCGACGACGAACTCATACAGAAGACTTATCCCAGGATACGAGGCCCCTGTCTTCATCGCTTGGAGTAAGTCAAATAGATCTGTAAATGTTAGAGTTCCTGCATACCATAGAGGTGCGAATTCTTCAAATATGAAGAGGATAGAGTTTAGAACGCCCGATTCATCTGCAAACCCATATCTATGCTTTGCATCAATCCTTGCAGCAGGATTAGATGGCATAAAGAAGAAAATAGATCCAGGAGACCCAGTAGATGAGAATATCTATAAGCTAACAGCCGAGCAGAAGAGACAGCTCGGGATTAGAGAGCTGCCTGGAAGCTTGAAGGAGGCGGTAGAGTCTCTGAGGTCTGATAGAGAGTTTCTAAAACCGGTAATGACCGATGACTTGATCGATACATTGATAGAGATTGAGATGGACTGTTATCAAGAAGTAAACTCTAAACCCCATCCATACGAATTCCACCTCTACTTCGATATATAGACTTTAAACTTTTAGGTTACCATAAATATTCTACAGATGAAGGAGTTTCATTTTAACAATCTTAACTTTTAAATCTAAGGAAAGAGCTCAGTCATTTATGCCATTTACACCATTTCACATAGTCTTCATATGGCCCATACTGAGAAAGCTTAGATGTGATAAGATCTTCCTGATAGCTGGTTCGATGATCCCAGACCTTGAGATACCTATAATGTATGTGGCCGGCTTCCAGATTACTAGAGGTATAGCCCATTCAATTATAGGAGGATTCACTATAGATCCTTTAATAGCCATATTGGTTGGAAGGCTTATCTATATGTCGGGAAATCTAAAGAGGGTTCTCGGTATTAATGATTATCCATGTAGCCGCTGGTTCAATATCTGGATGATCTCAAGTTCTGGTGCATTAACCCACGTATCTATAGATTATCTTCACCACTCTTATAATCCAATACTCTGGCCCATAATGCTAGAATATTATGAGGGGCCGCTGGCTTACCTAATTGGGTATGGATTCGCAACTTTTACGATCCATGCAATCTCAATCATTCTTCTGGTCTCGATTCTAGTCTACTCAAGTTATAGGTTGGGGATTAATTTTCGGAAGCTTTTAGCTTCACCTAAGATACTATACAGAGTGTTAGCAGAGCCTGGATTCTAGATCTCCCTCAGAATACTACGGACTAATTCATCAGCATATGTATATCTAGTAGAAAGTTCTTTTAATGTAAGTATCTTTCTCTCGATCTTATCTAGAGCTACTCTAGCTGCTTGACTGGCCGTCCACGCTTCACCGATCCCCACCAGATCCACCTTATCGGTTCTCAGTCTAGCTCTACAGTGTATTAGATGGTCTTCTCCATGCTTCTCTCTGTGTTCTTTAAAGTGTAGTAGTAGGTGTCCTGTCCCCAATGCTTCACCAAGTTTTGAGACATACTTCTCTGCAACCTTAATTATCTCAGACTTATCTAATCTAGACACTTCTCTTATCTTGAAGCTTACCTGAATATTTATTGGTGGTTCCCCCTTTTCACCTAGAGAGGCTACTACTTCTAGTATATCAGTCCATGTCAGTATCCCTACTACTCTATTGGAGTGGGTAACCACAAGACATGATATATCCTGTTCAATCATCTTCTTTATAGCAGTGGTTAGATTCTCCTCGGGAGTAGATTGGACTACATGTTTAGTCATGATGTTGGAGACTTTGTAACCTAGGGTTCTAATCTTTTCTCCAGAAACTTCACCCCGGGTAGTCCTAGTTTTTAGTGAGAGCACCTTCTCTATTATATCTCTAATTGTAACCAATCCAACCAGTTTTCCATCCTTAACTACTGGAATCCTAGATATACCGTTATCCCTCATCAAAACAAGCGCTTTACCTATTGTTGAGTCGGGGCTCACAGTAACAAGATCGCTCGTCATAACTTCTCTAACCTTCATCTTAGAATAGAGCTTCTCGCTAGCGGCTCTACCTACATCATCTACTGTAATTATACCGATTATACTTTTATCTTCTCCAGAGACTGGGAGACCTTTAACGGTGTTTTCAAGCATTAGGCGGGCGGCCTTCACCACTGTATCATCTCTCTTCAATAGTGGAACTTTTAATACGACACTCTTCGCTTTAATGGTATCTAGGTTTAGTGATGATCTGAGAACTATTCTATCGGTTACTACTCCCATATAGGTTTTTGAGTTTGATAGGACGACTATAATTGGATGACCCTTCTCTCTAAAGATTCCTACCGCTTTACTGAGTGTATCTTCACCATCTATAAACTCTACTTCTCTCCTCATATATTCCTCAACGAGGGGTATCATAAAGACCACAACCCCTTATCTCATATCTAAGATATCGTCGGCAGAATATATCCCTGAATAACACATAATAGTCTCACTGAAAGAATAATCTATATGCTTAAATATACTATTAAATAATTCAAAACTGTAAGTTTGGCTGGCATCCAAATACTTGGAGGGGCCGGAGAGATCGGAGGTAATAAGATATTAATCTATGGAAGAGAAGGCTCTATCTTCCTAGATTTCGGCTTGAATCTCAAAAGAAAGAGAGAATATGATGTAGGTCATGGATTTGAACGGATTAACAGGTCCCTAAGAAACTATCTACTAGTGGGAATACTTCCAGAGATACAGGGAATATACAGGAGAGATTTATCTCTTGATGAAGAGATATTGAGAGGTAAGAGAGAGGTTCATGTAGATTGTTGTATAATCTCCCATGGACATTTAGACCACTATGGCTCGGTAGTCTTCTTGAGACCTGAGATAAAATTAGCTATGAGCAGAAGTATGAGAGCATTGATAGAGCACTCTATCGAGGTATCTGGAAGGACGGGGATAGATAGAGAGGTCTTCATATATAAAGATAGAAGATATGAAGAAATAAAGAAGAAAGGGTTAAGCGTAGATGGAGTAGAGGAAGTTGAACGTCCCATGGTTCTCTTTGAAGAATATAAGAAGATCAGTGGGATCCCACTAGATGTTACACCTATACCTGTAGACCATTCTATACCCGCTACCTTCGGATTCTACATAGAAGTAGACAATAAAACTATTGCATATACTAGCGATATAAGATTACATGGAGTTGTTAGCAGGTATACGAGATTGTTTATAGAGAAGGTAGAGAATGTAGATTATTTACTTATTGAGGGGACGAGGATACGTGACTCAACTCTAAAATCTGAGGAAGATGTAAAGAATGAATTACTTTTGGAGGCATCAAAGAAGAGGGGGAAGCTTATCACGGTATTAATCTCTTCTTTAGACATCGATAGGTTGAAAACCATAATAGAAGCTGCAGAAGAATGTAATAGAATTCCAGTAATCTCACCTCGACTCTTTCACTTAATTAAAACATTAAAGGATGTCGAGAGCAAGGTTAGCTTACCTAGAATAGACAATCTGAAAATATATTTTGAGAAGAGATCTATCATTGATGATGGATACTTTCTCGAGTCTAGATACTATAGAGGTTGGCTGAAGCATCTCTATCAACAAATAATGGAAGATGACAAACTAATAAAAGCAGAAGAGATATGTAAGGATCAAGGTGAATATCTATTCATATTTAGTGGTTTTCAACATATCCCAGAGTTGGTCGACCTTCATCCTATTCCCGGGTCACTAATTATCGAATCGACTAGTGAACCACATGATGAAGAACAAGAAATAGAGTGGGAGAAAGTAGAGAAGTGGATCAGCTTATTGAGGCTTGATAGAAGATGGATACATGCTTCTGGACATGCTAATAGAGAAGACTTGATAGAGATAGTTAAACAGATAAAACCTAAGACTGTAATCCCTATACATACCGAGAACCCAGGAGAATTTAAGAGACTGCTAGAAAAAGAAAACATTAACGTGAAAATTATGCAGGAAGAGATCAACCTCAACTCAAGATGATCTTCGCATCAGGATGATAAAGACCATAGTATTAATGATTCGTCTATTAAACTATGAGGAAGATGAAATATAGTTCAAGTATGTGAAATCTCGTAATCTGAGATCAGAGTGTTGGGTGACATATATTTGTGGAGCCCTTATACTACATAGGTATAAACAGTCGAACCGCATATTTACATGAAGTAAAAAATTTGTCCATAATCAAGATATATAAAAAAGATGAATTAACGCCAACATTGAGATGGATAAGCCTATAGATGGAGTGTCTGAAGCTTATAATGGAACATCTAAAGCTACATCTCGTAATAATGGGCTCAAGATCGTTGTGAT
>JBCNVN010000024.1:0-23731 GCA_039630055.1 Candidatus Caldarchaeales archaeon
TTCGATCTCAGTATTTACTCCTTCAGCTTCTTGAAATGATGGAGCCAAGAGTTCTTGCACTTCTTTCAGGTTCGAGACCAAGTTAACTATATCTTTATCATTTACCATCCCGAGTGCTCTGAGCATTATTATTGCCGGTATGCCTTTGTATATTCTAGAGAAGAATACTTTAAGAGGTCCGCCGAACTTATACGTTACTTCTACTCTAGATTGTTTACCGCATATTGCTGATAAGACTATTGCGCTCAGTTGACTTCCTTCAGAATCTTTCTCTGTTATTATTATTCTATTAGGTGCTAGATCCTCCATTGCTACAATTACTCTCTCAGAGCCGTTTATGATAAAGTATCCTCCCGGGTCTTTCGGGTCTTCACCTATCTCTATCAATTCTTCTTCAGTCATCTTTGAGAGTGGACAGATCTCTGATTTCACCATGACTGGGAGTATGCCTACTTCTACTCTATCGCTCGAGATTGGTTTACCGTCAAGGTACAAGCTCATCTTTACGTAGAGTGGTGCAGCATATGTCAGATTTCTCAGCCTACACTCCATCGGTTTCACATTCTCTACTACCGTCCCATCCATCTCAACTATTCTAGGAGATCCAACCTCTGGATTACTTAGCTTGAGAATTAGGGTGCCATACTTGGTCTTAACTTCAAGATCTCCGAGAGACTGGATAAGTTCTTTTAAACCTTCTCTTATAAAATAGTTATAGGATTTTATATGATGTTCGACGAGTCCTTCTTCTTCTATAAATGCCTTCATAATCTCCCATAGATCTTCTTTTGTTAAATCTATCTGTCTAGACATATCTCTCTAACCTCCAATCTACTACTATGAATACATTATAATTTGACCAACAATTAAACACAATTCTCAATTTTCAAGTATAGGTTGATGTTCTTAAGTTTTACGCTTTAACACTATGGAAACCTTCTAATAAAGATGTCTCAAACTATTTTAAATATATACCTTCTAAGCATAGATCGGATAGATGGAGACTTACTCAAAAGCTTCACCATACCGTACATCTCATAAGATAACGGGTAGAGCATCTTTATCACTATATTTATGCTGGTAAACCTAGCGAGAGTAGAAGGTCTATTAACCATTGAGGTTTTACCGGGAACCAGACAATAAACCATGCTACTTGAACCCCCAACATGAAGATCAATATAGATCCTGATAATTTATCTTCTCCAAGTATTCGTGATAGCCCGATGGCTATTATCGGGACTGTAGAGTAGAAGTAGAAGGGATAGACCCATCTATGGAATAGGTATGCTAAGGGAAAGTAGATTAGATAGGTAGAAGTAATCCAAGACAATATTAGAGCTTCTACATCTGGGAAGATCCTCCTTTTCAGTAGTATGTATGATGAGTAGATTGAGAATGCGAATACTAGCCAGGTCATCCACCATAGTGGTGTCTGCATCCCATAGTAGGCTACTGGATGATACTCTTTACCATCAACCTTTACTGTTACGACAAAGTATGATTCACGTGGAAAAGGCATAATCGGGTTCGCCCAAGATATAGGCATATGGACTATGTCTCCTTCTTTAAAGGTTAGGATCGAGTGATAGTTTATTATGTAATCAATATGCTCGAATGGAGTAGAGTAGGCTTTTAGAGAATAATCATATACTGATAATCCTGCCAGTAAGACGGCTAGAGAGATAATGACCATCTTCTCCACAATCTTTAAAATCTCTCTTACAGAGTCTAAGAACTTCTCATAATGGTAAGATACTTTCAAGAAATAGTATAGGAGTAGAGCCAAAAGTATAAGTAGACTTGAGATCTTAGATAATAGTGCTAAACCCATCGAGATGGCAGAGTAGACATATCTCTTCTGAAAGAATAGGATGGCTGAGAGTAGACTGAACATTAAGGCAGGGCCATCTAAGATGGCCATAGAGCTAAGATTGAAAGATGTTACATCACATGCGAAGAGTATCGCTGAAGATATAGCGAGAAACCTGTTTCCTAATACTATATAGGCTAGTTTTCCCAGAAGATATACTGAGACCGCACCAGTAGAGGCGATAAATATTCTCCAACCTATAGGACCATCTCCGAATAGATATATGCCTAGGATGATTAGAGCTTTAGATAATGGTGGATGCTCATTATTTACAGCTATTCCATTCATCATCTTCCGTGCAGCTGGAATATAATGGGCCTCATCAAAGATGAATGCACAATCTGTAGAGAAAGGAGGATTAATACATTCTGATGGCTGCAATTTAGGTGAAGGCACATTAACAATCATCAACTTTAAGATAAGAATAACTATTGATAATATTATCAGTTGAAGATCAAGTTTGCCAAGATAATTCTTTAAACTTTGAAGATTCATACGGCTTCACTTCTCCGATGATATTTTAATATTTGTCAAGATTCTTTCAAGAAATTGTCTAAACTCTTGAAAGATAGTACGTTGCTTAGATGATAGGAGATAGGTCTCGCCAAGTATATAGAGAAGTGCTAAGGCTCTGATCAGTGCGAGGTTCTGTGGTAGTGCTCCTGGTGCAAGCGGATTATCAACCATAAACCATGTAATTATTATTCCTACATTTGCCGCCTCCAGAATATAGAATGTTAAGGGGATCCTTCCCATTATGGCTAAGAATGGGAGAAGCCATATAACCATCTGAGGGGTGAAGACATAGTTTGTTAAGAGGAAGACTGAGAGTAGCATGAATGATCTTTCATATATATCTCCGACATTACTCAAGTATATCTTGAGAACACCGTAAGCCATTATTGATGCACTAAACAGCTTGGCGGTATCCCATGAATCATGCGAGGGGAATAAGTAGAGGAACCAAGCATTCTCCAATCCCCATTCTGCGTGAAATAGATAAGTATCTGAGAGAAAATTTGGATTGATAGCTTGCAAGAGCAGATTCACTCCTAAGAATGGTATGACCGAGTACGTGATATAGCTTATCTTACTTTTACGATCTTTTAAGTAAGACAGCATCAATGGTAGTAGAATTAAGTTTATTAACTTAGCAAGAGCTGTAGCACAAAATGCTAGTGCAGAGAGCCTTAACCTACCTTTCTCATACAATGTTAAAGATAATATTAGGAAAGCGGCAAATACTACGTCGAAGTTATAGTTTAAGTATACAATCATGGATGGTGAGAATATGAGGAATATGAAGAGATATTGTAGTGGAATATTTTTTCTACTCATGATCTTGAAGACTGTTAAAACTAGTAGGAGGTAGAAGATGTAGAGTATCATGGAGAACGTATTATAGTATGGGATCATCTCTCCTCCACCGATCAATGAAGAGATATATACGATGAAGCCTGATATAGGTGGATATGCAAATCCTTCTTCTATGTATGGTATCTTTCTTACGATTGGACTATACCAGAAGGAGACGATGTCTGAATATATATTTCCCTCGATCTTTGGATGATGGATTAGGTAAGAAGATGTAAAAGATACGAAGGTAGTTGCTAAGACTATCTTTAGCATATTTTCTCTCTTCACTTCTTCAACACCTTACTAACGTATGGTCCATCCAATCTATATCCTCTCTTATAATAGTATTCTCTGACACCTATCCCACTTATTACAACAAGCTTTCGTGTATCCATTTCTATAGCAGCTATCTCTTCAGCCTTAGATAAGAGCATAGAGCCATATCCTCTATG
This sequence comes from Candidatus Caldarchaeales archaeon, assembly GCA_039630055.1. Lineage (GTDB taxonomy): Archaea > Thermoproteota > Nitrososphaeria_A > Caldarchaeales > Wolframiiraptoraceae > Geocrenenecus. Next base: position 3,679 of record JBCNVN010000024.1, read on the forward strand.
CTGCCAAGATTCTTCTTCTCTCATTCTTACTGGAGACATCTTACCATAAACGTGGAGCTCTCTAACTATTCCAGTATTCTCTAATTCTCTTCTCAGTGTTCTTGAAGGCATCCTCAATCTTATAAACCCTATCAATGCATCAGCTACAGGATCTTCATACGAGATAAAGTATTCTAATCCTCCAGATGCTTCATATTTTGTTATGAAGAGTTTTATTCTTTCTTTACATATCTCTACTCCTTCTCTAATCCTTCTTCCAGCTTCTCTACATCTAATACATCTACATCTTAGACCAATACTCTTCAAGTATTCTTCAACCCTCTCTCTCAAGTTCCCAATCTTGTTTCCAGCAGAGATAGTATCCAGAGGTATCTCTCTCTGCACACGCTGTATCCTAACATAAGTAGGTGTTTTCAAGAACCATTCAGCTAAGAGCTCTATGAGGACATCGTCTGTATATGGTCTATATTCTCCTCTCTTCCATAGTTCGTAGAGCCCCGTATCGGGAAGTACTAGTGTAGGATAGATCTTGACGAGATCTGGTCTAAATCTCTCATCTTCCCAGATCTTCCGATATATCTCTAAGTCTTTCTCATAGCTTGAACCTGGTAGATTGGGCATCATATGGTATCCTACCTTGAAACCCAAGTCTTTCAGGGTCTGAGTAGCTTCTATAACGTCTTTTACAGTATGACCTCTATTGATTGCTTTATAGATCTCGTCATCGAGAGATTGGACGCCTAGCTCAACTCTAGTTACTCCCATTTCTAGTAACTTGTTGGCTTGTCTCAGCTTGGCCCAGTCAGGCCTAGTCTCGATAGTGATTCCAGAGACTCTTATAGATGCTCTCTCAGCTTTCTGGACTGCATCATCAAAACTTCTAGAAATGGAATTGTTCAATGCATCTATACATCTTTTAACAAACCATCTTTGAGCTCCATCAGGAACCGTATTAAATGTTCCACCGATGATTATCAACTCAACTTTGTCTATCTTATGTCCAAGCTTCTGAAGCTTTTCTAACTGGTTTACGACTTGGAGGTATGGGTCGTACCCCACCTTCAAAGCATTCTCTACAGATTCTTCTCTACCCGTATAGCTTTTAGGACTGCTTTTTCCACCTGGACAGTATATACATCCTCCATGAGGGCATTCATAGATTGGTGCAACAACTGTTATAACTGTAACACCAGAGATTATCCTCGTAGGTTTCCTAGCGAGCTTTCTCCTAACATTATCAAGTATTTCTAGTGGAGAGTTCTCGATTATCTCGATATTGGATGGAACTTTCGAAAGCCCATACTCTTTACAGACTTTAAGCTTTATCTTTTCTATTTCACCTCTATCTAATATTGTCTTTGATAATAGCTCCTCAGCTATCTTCCTACATGCATCACGATAGATAGCTTCATTAAGAATCTGCATCAACGGTTCAAATATTATAATATGAGATGTTGTTAATATATTTAGAATTGTCTAGTAGCTTGTATTCTCCTAGAAGTTGGTCTATTTAGCGCTATTCCTTCTTTTATTGATCTCTTCTATAAGGGCTGGGATTACCTCTCTATAGTCTCCAACTATTCCATAATCTGCATTCTCGAATATGGGTGCTTCAGGATCATTATTCACGGCCACTACTGTCATCGCCTCCCTTATCCCGAAGAGATGCTGAGCTGCACCTGAGATCCCGACAGCTATGTAGAGGGATGATTTAATAGATTTTCCAGTTTGACCTACCTGTCTCTCATGAGATATCCATCCAGCATCAACCGCTTTCCTAGATCCAGCTACTACACCATTAAGAAGTTTTGCAAGTTCTTCAAGAATTTTGAACCCTTCAGGCGACCCTAGACCCCTACCTCCAGAGATTATTATATCAGCTTTCTCTATAGGTGTTTCTTCTACCCTTATATCTTCACTTGAGATAAGCTTGATCCTTGGTTCAGGTATGTCTATCTTCTCTTCTATTATCTCTCTTCTTCTAGATGGATCTCGTGAAGGCAGCCTGAAAACGTTAGGTCTAACAGTTGATATTTGAGGTCTTCTATTGGGTGCTCTGATGTGGGCGAGAAGGGTTGCACCGAATGGAGGTCTTATCATTATCAAGTCTCTGGTCTTTACGTCTACGTCAAAATCTGTACAGTCTGCAGTTATGCCAGCTTTAAGAGAGTTTGCTACGTATGGGATCATCTCTCTTCCCCTGAGAGTGCCAGCGGCTAAAATTATCTCAGGCCTATATTTTCTAACCAATGTTACTAGGCTTTCTGCATAAACCTCCGGCGTATAGATAGATAGCCTAACATCATCTACATATATTATCTTATCGGCTCCATAATATATCGGCTCTTCAAGAAACTGTTTTTTAATATCATATCCCAGCACTATTCCTACGAGTTCTACACCTAGCTTATCCGCAATAACTCTTCCAGGATTAAGCAGTTGGAGAGAGGCCTCATTTACCTCGCCGTCGAATACTTCTATGAACACCCATACACCTCTCCATTCATCTTTATTGATCGGCTCCCAGTCTGGACAAGTACCTACACTGCTCAAACTATCTTCACCCCCTCTTCAATCAGTCTATCCACAAGCCATTTTACCGCTTCTCTAACATCCTGTCCATTGAATCTCTGTTTCTTCCTCGGGACGGTCGGAGTAATAATAGATCGTTCAACAATAGTTGGTGAACCTCTAAGCCCTACACACTCTCTCTTTAATCCTAGCTCGTTGTTAGTCCAGACTTCTACAAAGTTCCCCATCTCGACCTTGAGCTTATGGGATAACTTAATAGGCCTAGGTTCATTACTCTTCATTGCCACGGCGAGTATACAGGGGGTTGGAAGCTCGTATACTTCTATCTTCTTCTCAAGCTTCCTCTTAGCCCTAATCTTTCCATCCAAGTACTCTACATCTGTAACATAGTAGATGTATGGTATTCTAAGCCATGAAGCTGTCTGTGCACCTATATGGCCTGTAGAGCTATCTATAGTTTCCTGACCAAAGATGATTACGTCGAAGGGTCTCAGCCTCTCTATAGCTCTGGATAGAGTATAGGATGTTGCGAGGGTATCTGCTCCTGCAAAGACTCTATCGCTTACGAGTACTGCTCTATCGACTCCCATCCCGACAACGAATTCTAGCCCTGCTTTAGCAGACATAGGGGCCATTGATAGAGCTGTAACAACCCCTCCATACCTATCCTTTAAACTTAATGCCAGCTCTACAGCATTCAAGTCATGTGGATTTACTATGCTTGGCACTCCCTCCCTGACCAGAGTTCCCGTATTTGGATCTATGTTAACAACCTGTGTATTCGGAACCCATTTTATGCAGACGATTATGTTAAGAGCCAACCAGCATCACCCTGACTTACATCTTCAAGCATATAAAATTAGTATCCACCTAATAAATTATACCAGAATGTAGGAGTCCAAATTCTAAAAATCTCTTCATTAAAATATTATTGATTCCTGTTAGATCATTGAGATGCTAATGAATATGTGGTTTCTTCTACGATAGATTAAGTAGATACATGTTTTCCATCTGTTAGGATTGTCAGGTATAGATTGGAGGAAGTCTTTTAGAAATCTAAGGTTAGATATGGATAAGATTGTTCGAGTCTCCGGATGATGTTGGGGATTATTCAGCCGAATCTATACTGTACTCCTCTCCCACTTAGCGGATATTCCCATGTAATCGCTTCCTCTGGACATACTATCCTACATGTTCCACATTCTACACATCCTTCATAGCTGAATAGGATCTCTCCACCTGTTAGCGTATAGCATTTAGCTGGGCAGAGGAATACACAAGCCTTCTTATTACATAGTTTTCTACATTTCTCATAGTCTATAACTATGTGTGGTCTGGAGTCTACATCCCATACGTTTGCATTCAAGGCTTCATCTACTCTTATCCTCTTCATGGCTAAACCCATCTATAGATTCTCAACCCATCTTAAAACTATATTTTATCTTCTCATATCTAGATGACTTAGTTTAAATTGGCTAGAGGGCTCTGAGAAGATTCCATAAAAGCCTCAGTATTGAGGTCCTACCCTTGATAGAGCTTCTTAAAGCCTGTAGTAGAGTCGGGGAAGTATACTCTATCTCGAAGAGCTTCTTAGCCATATCTAATATTATCGATGGATAGGTCGTAAACATCTCTCTAGACATAATCAGCCTAGACATTTTACTATGCTTCTTTAATTCCTTCATTATAAAACTCTCCTCTAGGAGCTTCTGATAAAAAGATAATTCCTCAGAGCTATATCTTCCTAGACTGTGAGCTCTCAAGATCGTCTTAGCAGCCAGATAACCACTATATGCTGCGAAGTCTACACCTCTAAAAGTGTATCCAAGATTTAGTAGTAATCCAGCAGCATCGCCGACGATGAGTAGACCGTCACTGTACAGCCTCTTAGGGGCCATCCCTAACCCTAATTCTGGGGTTAGATGGGCGCCATACTCTACTAATGTTCCATCATTCACTATCTCCTTCATAAATGGTTTCTGTTTAAGGTCTTCAAGTATATCGAAAACATGTTGGTTAATGTTCTGATAAGCTTCTTCTAGGAAGATGACTATTCCGAGGCTGATGGTTGATGAGTTTGTGTATAAGAATGCTCCCCCTGGAAGGTAGGCCGTCGCTTCTCCAATTATCAGCCATGATAATCCTTCTTTAGGAGCTAGTCCAAGCCTATTTTCAATCTTGCTAGCATCTAATCTGATAACCTGTTTTAATCCTAGAGCTACTTGGTCTCTCCTCAATTTTGGAACAATCCCAGATCTCTCGAGAAGCAGCCTATTCACTCCCTCCGCATCTATTATGACGTCAGCCTTCAATACCTCTCCACCGCTTCTCACACCTCTAAATATACCGTCCTCGACATAGAGGTCATCTACCCGTATATCTGTAACTATTATTGTTCCAGCTTCTTCAGCTTTCTGAGCCATCCAGCCAGCAAGCTTAGATAAATAGGCTGTAAAGCTTGTAGAATTCGTAGAGCTATACTCAACCGTGAATAGTTCTCCATTGGACATAAAGCTGAAACGCTCTCTCTTGACCCATCTCTCTATAGGTGCCTCATTCTTAAAGTTCTCATAGATATCTTCTAGAGGCTTAGAGTAGATTCTTCCACCATAAAGAGTCTTTGAACCAGGAGTTCTACCCCTCTCCAATACGACAACTTTCAACCCATTCTTTGCTAAGGTGTAAGCAGCCGATAGACCGGCAGGTCCTGCACCCACTACCACTACGTCAAACTTTGTATTTTCAAGGTAAGACAAGTTAAAACACCCTGACCAATCCACTTACAGATAGAAATAAACTTACATATATACTGTGAATTATACCTTGAGTAATGATTTTTATGAAATACGAATATGTACTTAATCTATGCACGTAGTTTAACTAATTCTCCAATCGTTTTACATGCTTCTCTGAGTGAGTAGAGCACCCTAGGTCCGAGAGGTGCACCTAGAACTATCTGCTTATAACCTATCCCAACTATCTCCTCGAGTATCTCTCTGAGCGAGCTAGGCTGACAGACTATTACAAACCTTTTGATCACATCTATAGATAGTATGCTGTATAGCTTCAGCCAGTCAGTCTTCTTTATAGCTTCTCTAATCTCTCCTAAGACCTTTTCATTAATATCTAGATCTCTAATTAGATCTTCTGGTAGACCACAGAGTATGTATGCAGCATATGGTGCAGCGGTTTTAGAAGCTTTCTCAATATCGTTGTCGATAGATAGTGTAAGATATGCGGCTAGATCAAACTTATCCATTATTCTACTAGACTTATCTACACCCTTCTTTACTTGAAGATGCGCCCATCTTAAGTCTTCAGGATCTGAATAGTTTACGAGTACTCCATCTCCTATCTCTCCTGCTAACTGCAGCATTCTCGGACCTTGAGCGGCAACGTATATTGGAGTATAACTTCTAGGATTGAAGTCTAATCTTCCACACATGTTATCTATGACCGCTCTCTTCTCACGTAGTATCTGCCGTATTATTGTTACAGTCTGCCTAACCCTATCTAGAGGTTTAGACCGCTCTATCCCTATACTTTCTAGAGTTGTCTTGTCGCCTGCTCCTATAGCTATATTAACCCTATTTGGAGCTATCTCTGTAAGAGATGCTGCTATCTGAGCTATTATGAATGGATTTATCACGTAGGGGTTTATCACTCCAACCCCTATCCATATTTTCTGAACCCTCTTCAATAAGTAGGATGCAGTGATAAAGCTACTCCTATTATGTGGATGCTCGCTTAGCCATATCCCCGATAGACCTGATTCTTCTATGATCTTTGCTAGGAGATCGGTCTTCCATAGAGGATCCTTGGGGACGATCTCTGTTGAGAATACCGTCATCTATCTATCACTTCTTCCTAGATTCTTTCAAAATCTTTGCAAGCTTGCTTGGTTCTGCGAGAGATACCGCATATCCTAAATCTCTAATTGTTTGATGATCATATAGTCTCCCACTTCTATAGGCTTCAACAATCCTCCATCCAACATCATCTGGAACATTCTCTAGATTGACTGAGGATATAAGTATGTCAAGCAGCTCTTCTACTAGTTTTCTCTTCTCTTCAATGCTTAGACCACTGACAATCCTCAATAGTTCTTCAACGCTCATGATCTTCAATGATAAATCGTAGAGCATGTTTAAAAACGTGCTTTTAAATTTAAATCAAACTCTCTACGGTAGATTATTCTAGTAAGGGTTTGGCAGAGTATTGGCTAAAGTATGGCAATGTAGAGATTCCAGTCGAGATAGATGATGAAGTGAGAGTGGAGAAGATCTCTATCGAGCCCAACATTAGATATGATCACAATGTGATCTCTAGGCTTATAGATGAATTAGCCGATAACAAAAGTATATCTATAGTATATGATCACTCATCATCTAAAGATCTAGAACTTCTAAGATCTTTCTTAGCAGAACTAGAGGCTAGGGGGTTCGAGGATCACCGGATCAAGCTACTAGCCTCTTCATGGAGGATCGATGGAGATACCTTAGAAGAAGTATTGGGAGAAGCCTTAAAATCTCATAGAGGTGGGATAGTATATCCTTGGAGCGAGGATAAGGTTGAGCTTAAGAATGTCAAGGTCTCTAGAAGCATCGCTGAAGCATCTAGCAGAGTAATAGTAACATCTATAATACCTCATGGAGTTATCGGCATACCATCTCTTAGAGAATCACTATTACTCAATAAATGGATCACTGGTATAGAAGATGTCGATGCTTACAGGAGTATTCTAGAAGATGAATTAAGATTTCTTGGACTGGTTATTGGTGGAGACACCATCTACTCTGGAGATATAGATGAGGTGGAAGAGGAGTGTAGAAGAAAAGTTGAGAAAACTTATACCGTGAAGATAGGAGATGTGGTGGAGATGGTGTTAGTTGATGCAGGCGGATGGCCATGGGATTCGACGTTAGAGAGCAGCCTACATATGGTAGGATTGGTCAGCCAGACGATTGTAGAGGGTGGTTTGATCGGTCTAGTCGCTGAATGTAGAAAGGCGCTCGGAAGTGTAAAGTTTGTCGAGGCATTATTCTCTCAAAACGCTAGTGGAGATACTCTAAGCGAGAAGATCTTGAAGATGGTTAGAGAGTTGGCAGAGGTAAAGAAGCTGGCCTTAGTTACAACCATTCCAAGATCTGTTTTAGATAAGACACTAAATGCCAGAGGATTCGACACACCTCAAGAACTCTTAACATATGGTTTCAGAATGTATAGTAAGCAAGCAAAGGTTAGAATAGTTAGTGGATATGTAAAGCTAACGAGATAAGCTAGCACAGCTAAAAGATGGTGGAAAATATTTTTAGATCTGAACCGAAGCTTATGATTGGAGATAAATGTTCACAGGGTTTGAACGCTTTAAACAGATTCACAATCCTAGTCGATAAAAGGATTAGGGATGGATCGGCCGTATGGGAAGGTCTTGATCATCTTTAAATTTTTTGAAAGATGGATTAAATAGTTAGAAACGTAAATTTCTTCTCTAGACTTTGAGATATTAAAAATTGAAAGATATTTAAACTGGTTTGGTGGCGATCGACCAAGTTACAGACATCTTATAATATTCTTAATGGTATGAAGGTTAGTATGATGATTAATATGACTAGTCCTACGGCGAGTTTTCGACCTTTAGATAGTGGCGAGACTTGGTCTAGTGGAGCAATATCTGGAGTTCTAGGCATCATCAATAGTATGAGAAGAGCGAAGAAGAAGTATCCAGTAACTGCGAGTATAGCTACAGTTACATATCCAGCGATCTTATGCTGTCTCCTACTTAGAAAGCTTCTAAAGATCCTTCCACCATCCAGTTGCCATGCAGGGAAAAGGTTTAAAGCAGTTACCAGCATTCCAAGCCATGCAGCGAAGCCGACTATCGTGAAGAGTGGAACCATATCAGGTCTACCAAACAATGGTCTTACAAGATAGAATATCAGTGGAGATGGTAGGAGTACTCCACCACCTCTCTCAACGCTCTCCACTATACTGGAGTATTCTGTTATTGGAACCCATCTGGCCATGCTGAAGGATGCGAAGAGGACGCCTATACTTACCAAGAAGCCTGCTATAGGTCCACTCACACCTATATCGAACATATCATCTCTATTTATTATCGGGCTTTTCTGGAAGATTACCGCACCGAATGTTGGGAGCATGGTTGGTATTCCTGGAATAAAGTATGGTGGGCTAGACTCTACATAGTCTATCCTAGCGGAGATCTTGTGACCGAGCTCATGTATCCCGATTATAGCGAGGAGAGCTATCGTAAATATGAATCCATCTAGTATCTTATCTATCAGCCCAGTCTTACCTGTTATAATCTCATAGACAGATGTAGATGATCTTAGGTATCCATCTATACTTACGGTGCCTAGTGTCGCTATAAATAGGAACAAGGGTAGCATTCTAGAGCGGGGTATAGGTAGCTCAACTCTGGGTCTAGGAAATATCCGGATAACTATTACATTATCTTCTCTTACAGCTGTCGGGACTAGATTGTAATCTTTCAGATCTCTATAAAGACTTCTAAACTTCTCTTTAATATCTTCATCATATACTTTAAATGTTAGGATTCCTGCATCATAGTAGACATCAGCGATAATGAAGTATCTACTGATCACGGTCTTGACAGTTTCAGAATCATCTACATAAGTTACCAAAGCTGATAACCTATAGACTATATTTTAAACTTCAATTTTAAGTCTTTCTATTCTACTGTTATTAAGTTAATAAGATGATCCCAGAAAGTAGTCTTAACCATATCTATCATGATGAGATAAGATTTATGCCTAAGAATTGTCCGATCGTTTTTGGGTTGATAGGATTAGAGTTAGGTTCAGGCAACTATTTCGTGGTTAGAGAAGCTTCTGAAGAAGATCTTCTAGCAGTCATTAACATTAACCGTATATGTCTTCCAGAAAACTATACCTATAGCTTTTTCGAGACTATTCTAAGACTTTATCCTAAGAGCTTTCTAGTAGCTGAAGTAGATGGGAAGATCGCTGGATACATTATGTGTAGAGTTGAGAGGATATTTTCGAAATTTCAGAAGTTGAGGATAGTTAAGGCTGGTCATGTTATCTCTATTGCGGTTCTACCCGAATATAGGAGGATGGGCATAGCAACCTCGGTGATCAAGAATGCTATGAAGATTCTAAGAGAAGAATATGGTTGTAGTGAGATCTTCCTAGAAGTGAGAATCTCGAATACTCCTGCAATAAACCTCTATGAGAAGCTTGGCTTCATAAAGGTCGATAGAATAAAAGGATACTATATGGATGGGGAGGATGCCTACCTGATGGCTAAGGAGCTAACTTTTATAGAATAATCCATAGATATAGACTAAACCTATCTCGATCTCATCTATAATGGGAAGAGGCCTATACTTTTATATTAGTTCATTCTTTATAGAGGCGTGCCTGTAAAAAGGAAGAGTAGAGGAAGACATAAAGGCGATAAAGGAAGTGAAAGCGTAGTTCAATGCGATAACTGTGGAGCTCTAGTTCCAAGAAGTAAGATTCAGAGGGTTACGGTGAGGTCTTCGCTGGTTAAAGGAGAGCTAGCTAGAGAGCTTAAACAGATGGGAGCATATATTGCAGAGAACGTTATAGTAAAGAATCTATGTATAAGCTGTGCGATCCATTATGGGATATTGAAGGTTAGAGCTAGAGAAGAAAGAAAACCCAAACATTTCATATAGAGAGATCTGGTAAGATCTTATCAACAGTATTTTCAGAGAAATATTTAGATGTATAAAGCTCTATAGAGTATTGACAGCAACATTATAATGTGCTAATGAATGATCTTCTATAGATAAGTGAATGTTCAAGATAGATGATGTAGATATCAATCTTATAAGCTATGGTCCATCGATGAGTATCAGAGGATCAGATATCGGTCCAGACATCTTGATAGCTCTTGAAGGTCTAGGAACTTTTAAAGGTATAACAATAGAAGAAAGATTGGAAGAACTTCTTGAAAAAGGGAAGGATCTAAGAGACGTTGCCTCGAGTATACATAGAGAGTCCACTAGGAGAGGTCATGCCTCATTAACAACATCTCTAATACTTCAGTTTGAAATATCTAGATGTAGTAGAGCTTCAACCCTTCTATTGGCTGCCGCTCCTTTCGGGTCTTATCTACAAGAATCTCAGAGGAGGAGACAGATAAGTAGAGAAGACTTCATGATTCCTCCAAAAATAAACAATATAGATACTCTTTCAAGAAGATATTCAAGGGCTATTATGGATGTGTGGAGTTCTTATAGAAACTTGATAGATAGAGATGTACCTTTAGAAGATGCACGCTATATCCTACCTCTTGCTTCCAAGACATCTATATTTGTAACTGGAAGTCTCGAGAACTTTACATGGCTGATATATTCTTCTAGGTTTAGGGATGAAAAATTTTTTCCTAGAGAGTTGAAGAGGATAGGCATACTAATTGGGGAAACTGCTTTGAAGGTATCTCCCAAGCTTACTTCTGCACGCTTATCATTTAAACCTCTAGCCTTCTCCTACCCATACCCAGACCCTTACAAGCCTAGCGACATAATATTAGAGAAGATTATTGAAAGATTTGGTGAAATAGATCAACCACTATTATTAGAGTTTAGTCTACCAGATTTTCTAGAAGAACACTTAGAAAAGATACTAAGAGACCATGATAGTGCCCGTTCCCTAAACTCTCTAGTATATGCTGTAGCTCTCGAACCGCTCTCTCTAGCTGCATACCATCAATCGATAAGACATAGGACTGTTCCTACATCTGTTGAATCAATCTACAAAGCATTGGAGAGAGCTGAGAAAGATCTAAGGAAGAATATCATTATTCCACCATCCATTAAGAGCAGAGAAGATAGTGCTAGGATATTTTATGAATCGACCTCAATGCTATTGGAAGCCTATCTAGAATTTTTAGATGAGGGTATAGATCCCTCGGAGGCCGTATATCTCTGCCCACAATCGGTAAAGATACACGTCATTAGAATGTATAATGCGTTTAACCTATTCTGGCCTCAGGGGTTTGTAGCCACGAGAACATGTAGTTATGCACAATGGGAGGAGAGGATGATAGCCTATAGTATCTGGAGAAGCATCGAGAAAAAGTCTCCGGCGGTGGGTAAGCTGATGGGTGAGAAATGCAAGCATCTAGGATATTGTCCAGAGAGAGAGTGGTGTCCAATAATAAAGAGATATTTTCCAGATTATGATGATTTGCAGCATCTAAAATCTATGGAGTGATGATCTTAAAGGTTGACTGATTCCATAGGTTATTCTACTCTAACGATACTTTCTCTCTAATCTTGGCGTCCTCGAGTCTTATAGCCATAGGGGTTACACCATAGAATCTACATGAGAAGACGGTCTTCAACCTGCCATCAAATAGCTCACCATAACCTTCAGGCTGAGGTTCATGTGCTCTAATCAACATCTCTAGATTGTTCTTCTCCATGAATTGGCTAAAAGCCCTCCATCCATATAGTTTTGCTCCTCCACCTCTCCAGCTGGGAGCGAACCATTCGACGTCTTCTGATGGATCATTCCATAATATTTGGAAGGCTATGTTATCATGTGGGTCGAGTTCACCCTTAGGAATATTTTTTATCTGGTCTATACTCTCCAGACCTTCAGCTAATCCACCATGTACTGCTAAGACCTTCTTATGGATTATTGCAGCGTAAGGTAGGTTAGAGAACAGTTCTGCGAAGTGATGGTATAGCTCTACACCGAATCTAGAATAGATCAACTCCATAAATCCATACCATCTATTCATATCCACTGTCTCATGATTTCCTCTCAAGAGTATTAGATCGTCTCTCCAGCTAAGCTTGTATTCTAGCAATCTAACAATATTCTCTAACTGTTTTGGCCCTCTATCAACATAGTCTCCTAGGAAGAGTAGTTTAAGCCCTTCCCTCTCAGCATATCTCAATGCTTTTAGAGTGGTCTCCTCATCTCCATGGGTATCTCCAATTATCAGAAACTTTCCTATGTTGTGGGTTATGAGCTGAGGCTCCTTCTCAAATACGGGTTTGAGAGACTCGATCAATCTCTTGATCTCTGCTTCATCCATTCTCTTTCTAGGTGGAGTTAGATGTTCTCTCTAATCAATCTATTCTAGCTACAATGCTTGGGATGATAGGGGAGATGTAGTCATTATGCTGCCGATCATGCTTCTAGATTCTTTACCGTGATCATTTCTTTAGAGCTTTCTTAATCAGTTCAGGTATCTGGGATGGTAGCTCGGCAACTTCTATTCCAGCTTCTTTAAACGCTCTAATCTTGCTGGCCGCATCTCCAACCCCCATAGATATTATCGCACCTGCATGCCCCATCCTCTTTCCAGGTGGAGCTGTTCTACCAGCTACATATGCTACTACAGGCTTCTCATATCCTTCATCTACTATATATTTTGCAGCTCTCTCCTCCATGTCTCCACCTATCTCACCTATCAAGACTACAGCATCCGTTCCACTATCTTCTCTAAACAACTCTAATGCATCTATGAACATTGTTCCTGGAACCGGGTCTCCCCCTATACCTATAGATGTACTCTGACCTATACCCGCCTTAGTCATCGCGTAAGCTATCTCATAGGTTAAAGTACCGCTCCGTGAGACGATCCCAACCCTTCCCTTTGAGAATACATGCCCAGGCATTATGCCGACTTTTGATTCTCCTGGTGAGATTACTCCAGGACAGTTTGGGCCGATGATTACCGTCCCGTTAAGCTTAGCATATCTGATAAACTTCATAGCTTCGTGGACTGGTATCCCTTCAGTTATCACGACGGCTAATTCTATTCCTGCTTCTACAGCTTCATAGACTGCATCGGATGCATATCTAGCTGGAACAAAGATGATCGATGTATCTATCTCAGGGTGCATTCTAACTGCTTCGAGAACACTATCATATACTGGTACTCCTTCAACGGTTAATCCACCTTTCCCCGGAGTAACACCTGCAATTATCTTTGTACCATAATTGAGCATGGCCCTTGTATGGAAGCTTCCCTCTCTACCAGTTATCCCCTGGACAACCACTCTCGTCTCATGATCTATCAGTACGGTCATATTCTTCCACCCAGCTCTACCGCTTTTCTAGCAGCCTCATCCATCTCTTCTAGAACATATATATCATTCTCTTCCAGTATTCTTTTACCTTCTTCCTCATTCGTTCCCTTAAGCCTTACAACCATCTTCTTCTTTACATTCATCTTTTTAACTGCTTCAACTATTCCACGTGCAACCTCATCGCATCTCGTTATTCCTCCAAGTATATTGATAAACAATATCTCTGTTCTTGGATGCTTTAGTAGTAGGCTTACAGCTCGTTCAACAAGCTCTGCCCTGGCACCGCCTCCTATGTCTAAGAAGTTGGCAGGCTTCCCTCCAAGTATGTAGACCGAGTCCATCGTGGCCATGGTCAGCCCAGCACCATTGCAAAGTATTCCAATATTTCCATCCAATTCTACATAGCTAAAGTTCATCTTCTTCGCCTCTGCTTCATAATAGCTCAGATCTCTAATGAATCCTTCTGAGAGCTCCGGATACTTATAGAGAGCATTATCGTCTATTATCATCTTTGCATCAACGGCCGCTAGGTCACCTTCAGAGGTTAGGGCCAGAGGATTTATCTCAGCCAGCTCACAGCTATACTTTTCAAAGACTCTATATAGGTCGATTACTATCTGCTGAGCTCTCTTAGAAACTTGCTCTCTTAGCTCCAAGAATCTCGCAGCTTCTCTTGCATGGTGATCTCTTATCCCTGCCAATGGATCTATGAAGGTCTTTAGGATCTTCTCAGGCTTGGTCTTCGCAAGCTCTTCGATGTCGACTCCACCTTCAGGAGAGGAAAGGATTACCGGTGCACCTATACTTCTATCTATTATAATACTTAGATAGAGTTCTCTATCGATATTCACCGCCTTCGAGATCAAGACCTTCTTAACGATCTCACCTTTAATCTCAGAGCCGAGCATCTGCTTAGCATATCTATATGCTTCCTCAGGGTTATCTGCAAGCTTGACCCCTCCCGCTTTTCCTCTACCAGCGACCAAGACTTGGGCTTTAACAACTAGTCTACCACCTATCTCTTCTGCTGCCTTAAGAGCATCCTCAGCATTAGATACTACTCTAAAATCGGGTACCGGTATACCTTCTTCACGAAAAATGTTTTTAGCTTCATACTCATATAGTTTCATGAGTTTAAGATGTATGAGCCAGGTATTGAATTTTTAACATGACGTAACTATACAGAGTGAAGAATAATAGGTAAGTAGAAATATATCCATATTAAATCACTTCATGGTGCGATGTTAGAGAAAGCTGGCTTGAAAGTAGTTCATGTTGCAAGTAGATTCAAAGACTACTATTCTGTTACAAAGCCAAGGATCTGGTATCTTCTAGCATACACCGCCCTTGGAGGATATATTGCTGGATCAAGCGGTCAAGTAGATTGGTTTAGAGCTTTACTGGCTACCCTATCTGTTATTCTCGCTTCTGGAGGTTCTGAGGCTGTAGCGAACTTCATAGAGAGAGATATAGATGCATTGATGGAGAGGACTAGGAAGAGACCTCTACCCTCGGGGAAGATTAAGCCTGAGTGGAAAGCACTTCTCTTAGGAATAATATTGATCGGGCTTGGCATGGCCACAGCCTACTATATCAATCTCCTGGCCCTACTATTCATATTGTTCGGAGTACTAGATTATGTCGTAGTTTACGTAATGCTGTCGAAGAGGAGAACCCCTCTAAGCGTGATACTTGGAAGTGGGGCGGGTGGAGCGCCTACAATGGTTGGATACGTCTCGGCGGCCAACCAGATCACTATAGATTCTCTAATTCTTGCGGCGATGGTTGTTTTATGGATCCCAACCCACATATGGAGTCTAGCATTGAGGTATAGGGATGACTATATGAGGGCGGGGATCCCTATGCTACCGGTGGTGATAAGCGAGAAGAAGAGTATAAGATGTATCTCTTCAACATCTATCCTGCTCGTAGCCTTCTCCATAATGGTTCCCTACATAAATCCATCGTTATATAAGTTATCATATCTTATACCTGTAACCGTATCTGGGGCGATCCTCCTCTTACTATCGATATTATTGATGAGAAGACCTGAGCCTAAACTTGCATGGATACTTTTCAAGTTTACAAGCCCCCATCTAGCCGTAATCTTCACATCGATAATGGTTAGCCTCCTTACGGGTTAGCATCTGGTTCTAAGAGTATCTATTTTAAAGATCAATAACATCTAGATTGTTAAGAGAAGGTTGGAAAGATAAGCCGGCATTTAGAATTTAGATCATATTTTAAAGCTAGGAATAGATTAAGAATAATGATGACTGGTGGATGGAAGGGGTTAGCTATCCGAAAAGGATGAAGTTTCATCTTAGTGAGAGCATCTGGGAGACTTTGAGGAGCGAGTTAAAAAGGATCACCGAGGAGAATGAGGCCGTACTGATCATAGCTCTAAGATTAGCCTCTACCACTGGAGAAGTTGAAGAAGATAAAGAAGAAGACGTCTATGTTGAAACCGTTTTCGTAAAATCTGTGAAGAAGTTTGCAGGTAGGATCAAGGAAAAGTATAGAGCTACGCCACACCTACATCTCCATTCAAACTCTGGTTCGATAACATTCGTATTGGAAAGCCCGGGAGAATTACTTGCAGATAATCTGAGAAGCATAATAAATGAAGCTGCTTCATGCGAGGGTTGTATTATAACCGGTATAGAAGGTGAGATAAGAATTGGAGAAGAATTGTCTACTCTCTTCTATGGTTCATCTGCTAGACTTCAATTCATCCTCCCCTCAGCCGATGGGAAAAGACTCCAGGTCTTAGAAGTCCTTCTATTAGCTTAGGAGAGTCTAAGCTTATCCCCATATCTTTCAGAATATGCGATCTCAGATAGGGGTTTTCTATTCTTCTTCCCCCTCAACTTCTCCTTAGGGTAGCCGAAGCCGACGACGGCTGAGATCGCCATCTCGTCAGGTATTCGGAATTCCTTCTTCATCTCCTTCTCTCTGAAACCTGTATATATGCATGACCCCACTCCCTCACTCCATCCGACAAGCTGCATATTCTGGATAGCTCTACCAGCATCGATCATGTGGAAAGGATATTTTGGGTTAGTCAATACTATTATCGCGAAGTCTGCTCCAGCAACCCATCTTCCACTCGTACTCAACTCCGCCAGCTTCTTTAAGCTCTCCTTCTCTTCTACAAGTATAAACCTCCAATGTTGTAGGTTTAATCCTGTAGGCGACATTCTTGCAGCTTCTAGAATCTTAAGCTTTACATGGTCTGGAACCCTCTCACCACTATACTCTCTAACTTCCAACCTCTTGACAACTGCTTCATAAGTTTCCATAAAGAAAAGATGGGTAAACCGATATTTAAAAAATATGGATAGACCGATATTAAGGTTTGAGCGGGATTTATATTCTCTATCTATTCGGCTTTGACAGGGTTCACTCTTCTATAATATTGATCTCTAATCTTCTTTCCTGTCTTCTTCTCCCATTCTTCTATAGGTATTCCATACATTCTTTGAACTCTGTCCCTATACCATTCCGGTATAACGTTAAATGCGCAGAAAGGCACGATCCTTCCATCGGGCATAGGATAATGGATGTTGCATCTCCTGATTCTCTCTATATCGTAATTGTACTTGTCTTGGAAGTGCATCATCCCTAGGAAGAGGCTTCTCCTATGCCAGTCGCCAACACTCTTATAATCATGCTTAATTATTATCTCATAGATCATTCTCTTAACATTCAATCCTCGAGGCTGCTTATCTTCACGTATGAACTTGTTAAAGTCCCAGAGAATCTTAGCTATAGTCAATACTCGATTCTTTCCAGCTTCAAGCTCGTCAGCTCTATCTTGCAGATATTTTGTTAAGCCTTCGATATCTATGAACTCTGTAATAGGTACCAGCCTATCTCCATCTTTAAATACATATGTGCCCGCACCACATGCGAAATGGTTTGAAAGCTCATACTTAGGACTTCTCATCAAAGCTTCTATTATGTGGGTTAGAGGCGTGCAGGCTGGAACCGGGAACCATGCGTCTCTAGGTATCTGTCCACCCGTCTGCTCCTCGATCTTGATAATGCAATCTGGTATGGTTATCCTAAGCCTTTCTCTTTCTCTATGTGTAAGTCTACCTGTTAGAGAGACAGGCTGGAAGTTGACAGCTCTAATAACATCTATATTCTTGAAGGCGAATCTTACGATCTCTCCAAGCTCATGGTCATTTATTCCTCTTATAATGGTTGGCACTAGAACTACACCTACGTTAAGTTTTCTAGCATTCTCTATCACCTTCGGTGCTTCCCAGTGATTCTTCGGATTGGTTCTCGGAGTAACACCATCAAAGCTTAGATATAGATTGCTTACACCTGCTTCCTTAACCTTCTTAAAGAACTCAAAATCATATGAAAACCTAATACCGTTCGTATTCAGCTGGATATGATCTATACCTTCTTCCTTTATGGCTCTAATAATCTCTGGGAGGTCGTCTCTGAGCGTAGGCTCTCCACCGGTAAGCTGGATAGAATTGCCACCGACAGGAAACTCTCTCCGAACCGCTCTAACCATCTCTCTAATCTGGTCTATTGTCGGCTCATAGACGTACCCAGCTCTCTCAGCATAGAAGAAACAGTACCAGCACACTAAGTCGCATCTATTTGTTACTACTATGTTTGCTAAGGCTGTATGGCTCTTATGTCCTGGACAGAGGCCACAGTTGGCTGGACAGCTATATCCTACTATGTTTATATTTGGTAAGCCTGTACCCTTACCATCGTGAGCAAATCTACTAAACTTCTTATATATCTCAGCATCACCAAAGTATACATCTATGAAGGGGCCATGTCTAGGGCATTCTTTCTCGAGAAAGATCTTTCCATCTCTCTCAACTATCTCAGCTGGGATCGTCATATTACACTCTGGGCAGATACTTAGAGTATTCTTGATAAGTTTCTTAACCTCTTCGACTTCTTTAGTTATCTGCTCCAATCTTATTACACCAGTTTCTCACATATAATCATATAATTATAATTTTAAAATATTTCCAAACTTAACCTATTCAGAGAGAGTAGATAATATAGAGAAATGTTCATATGTTCTGACTTATTTAATGACGTCCTAGCGGCAGATATGGGTCCAATAGATTTCATAGGAGAATATGTGGTTAGAACATAGATTGTTGAAGTTTTACAAATATCTTAATAAATTACGAATTTATACATTAGGATTCGTGGGTTTCTAGATGTTAATTAAGATAATTAAGGAGAATTTTCCTTCTGCTCTACTTGGATTTTCAGTAGGACTCATGTTGTTTACTAGCTTCTGGTCTAAAAAAGTTATAGACTTTCTATTCGAGATGAGTCAAGCATCTCTCCCTCTCTATCATATTATCTATAGAGGAGTTCTAGTGCCAGCATATTTTACTGGAGTTCTTCTAGAACCTATCACAAGTATATTATTTCCAGGAGATCTTGAACATTACCCCACAATTTATGTTGGAGTACACGGAATAATGGGGATGGTTAATGCCATCGTTTATTCGATACTTTTTGCTACATTAAATCATATTGTAAAAAAATTCTACAGAAAATTCAAAAGAGAATTTCGTTAAACAACTCCATAAATTAACTAGACTGTAATATCTAGCTGAGTCTGATTAGTCTTAAATTTCAAGTTAACTTACCGTTATCCTCATTCTTTTTAGACGGAGAAACTGTTCACTTTATTAAACTGACTTTAATAGTAGGTCAGATATATGTAGTTTACTGTTAAACGTGGATCTTCTTCCACATTTCTCTTGCTAATTCTCCATCATACTTGTATAGATGGATAAGCTCTTTCGCCTCCAACTTTCTTTCTTGATGTTTCTCTAAGAATGCTACCACCTTCTCGATTAATATGGTCTTCATCTCTCCACTTAAGATCTTTCCAGACCTATAGTCTTCTTCAAGCTTCTTTATTCTGTTATCATCTGGTTCAAAGAAGAATTTTAACCATTGGAAGGCAACATCTACCTCGGGATTTCCTCCAAGTTTTCTATGTAGCTCAACAGTCGGCTGCCCTCCAGAATAGGCTAACCAGATCTTCTTTCTAACAGTCTTCTCATCATCATCAAGATATATCGCTGACTCTGGTTTGCTCGCACTCATCTTTCCTACAGGTCCCGTAAGAGGTGGAAGGAATTTACTATGTATAGCAGCAGTCTTATAGTATCCTAGAGATTCTGCTATGTCTCTCTGGACTCTCCAGTAGGGGTCTTGGTCTATCGCTGCTGGGATTAGGCATCTTTTCTTCTCGAAGAGGGCTGGTACAATCTGGAGGGCTGGATAGAATATTAGTCCTATGTTCGATTCATGTGTGAAGCCGAATACTGCTCTAACCCAGCTGAAGTTTATCTTTCTAGCAACCTTGATGGCTATCGGATACATGTTCTTAACATATTCGGTGTTTTGAAAGATGAATGTCTTGTCAGGATC
>JBCNVN010000025.1:0-21753 GCA_039630055.1 Candidatus Caldarchaeales archaeon
GTCTACCTCGTGTATGATATAGAGATAATCACCATCTACTCCCTTATTACTACATTTATTCCACCAAATTTTTATGGATAGTGTGATCTTATCCTCCAGCCTCATCTCCAAGTTTAATCTCTACGCTACATTCAAAATAGAAGTACATTATCCGGCATGCTTCTAAAATCTTGTAAGAATCTTAAGATATACACAATGAGCAATTATCTCGTAGTGATAAATATCTTTATTTCATGAAACTTCCAGTCCAGGTATCTTGAGTCTTGCTTCTAGCCTTCTAAAAGCGATTGTGGCCACAGTGGCCATGAAGGCATATATTAAAGCCGTCGTTGAGAATATCTCTATCGGTCTAAACTGTAATGAGTTGAAGTGTTTCGAGACTGAGAATAATTCTTGGACGCCTACTAGATAGGCTAGAGAAGAGTAGAGAATCAAGTAGATTATCTCATTCGATATGCCTGGTAGTGCTCTTCTAAATGCTTGTGGAAGAATTATATGTACTACTTCTTGTAGTTTGGTCATACCTAGAGAACTCGCAGCTAGCGATTGACCTATATCTATAGACCGTATCGCTCCCCGAACATACTCTGACTGATATGCTCCACTACACATTATAAATGCTGTTATAGCAGCCCAGAAAGGAGGAAGATAAATTCCAATCTTTGGTAGTGCGAAGAAGACTATTAACAGAGTAACTACTAGGGGCAGGCCTCTTAGAAGCATCACAAATCCCGTAGCTATCTGAGAGATAATCCAACTCCCGTAAACTCTTGCAACCGCTAGGCCTATACCTAATAGTATGCTGAACGGGATCGATAATCCAAGTATTTTAAGGGTTTCAATCCATCCTTGGACTAGGTATGAGATAAAGCTCTCCCAGAAGCTCAACCTCTCTCACCCGCATAGAGCTCATTTATCTTCTGGAAGAATTTTCTAGTAATATCGCATTTGGGAGTCTTGATAATCTCTGATGGAGGACCGCTCTCCACAATTTTTCCATCGTACATAAATAGCATTTCATCACCTACTGATTGTGCAAAACCCATCTCATGAGTCACAACGATACTCGTAATCTTCTCCCTTGCAAGAGTCTTCATCACTTCTAGGACTTCTCCTATCAACTGGGGGTCTAGAGCAGATGTCGGCTCATCATAGAAGATTATTGAAGGATTCATCGCTAAAGCTCTTGCTATGGCTACTCTCTGCTTCTGACCACCTGAAAGCTCTGCAGGATACTTGTGAGCATGTTCTTCTAACCCTACTTTTCTAAGCATCTCAAGAGCTATCTTACGGGCTTCATCTTTTTTCATCTTCTTCACTACTTCAAGCCCTATACTTACATTTCTTAGAGCGGTTAGATGATTGAAGAGGTTGAATTCTTGGAAGACGAATCCTATCTTCTGCCTAACCTTATTTATATTTACAGAACGATCTGTAATCTCTACTCCTTCAAGCCATATTCTACCTTTATCTGGTCTTGTAATTAAGTTGAGACATCTGAGAAGGGTGCTCTTACCTGAGCCGGATGGACCACAAATTATCTTAGTTTCACCTCTTCTAACATTGAATGAGATACCTTTCAGAATGCTTACATTACCATAGCTTTTATGTAGATCTTCAACTTTGAGGACGAGATCTTCATCCACCATATCTTCACATCCTCCATATCAATCCAGGTATCCTAGTCTTCTCATATATTATGTTCACTATCTTAGTTCCTCCATAAGTTAATACTATGAACAATAGGCCTGCGAAGAAGTATGGTATAAGAGGCTCGAGAGTGGCCATGATAACATATCTAGTTCTCGTAAGTATCTCCATTACTCCTAACACGAAACATATAGCCGAATCTTTCAACATTATAGCATATTCATTGGCCCAGCCTGGAAGAGCGATTCTTAATGCTTGAGGTAGTAGAATATGAGATGTTACTTGGATTTTGCTCATCCCTAGAGATCTAGCTGCGATGAACTGTCCTTCGCTTATAGACTCTATGGATCCTCTGAAAATCTGGGATTGGTATGCTCCACTTCTAAAACCTAGCACCATTATGCTACATGTTAGTGGATCAAGCTTGTATCCAAGACCTGGAAAAACTCCCCAATAAAATAGGAAGAGGAGGACTAGAAGGGGAACGCTTCTGAAGAACCATACATAAACCTCTACTATGATCTTTAGTAGACGAAGCCTTCAGGCATGACACATACCACTGCCAGAGCTGAGAAAGCATTGTACTCTATCTCATATTTTTGTTGGATTCAAATAGATTGGGCGTTCAATCCATCTTAGCATGCAAGCATTAGCTATATTTTAAGACTCAGCTAAACAGATTGTTTTATCATCTAGTATAATTCAGGAAATCCTTCAACTCATAATACACCAATATCAAAAAATCATAAAAACTTATCTTCTCGAAATATTAGGTATCAATATGTTTAAAAGAGCTATCTTGATTTTGAGAAGAATTGAGGATGCTCCACCTATGTCATCTTACCTTAAACTATTAGATGTTGAAGAGGGGATTTTAGTGGCTCTAGACGTATCTGGAATACCTGTGGACGTAGATGTTGTAAATCTTACCGAGTCTAGATGGCTTGAAGAAGCATCAATATTCTTTAAAGAATCAAGATTTGAGATAAAGACCTTGAAATACTCTGGTGATAGACTTCCTGCTGAGATAATATTAGAATTTGCAAGAGAGAAAGAATGTGACGTAATAATAGTTCCATCGACAAAATCCGGTAAGCCTTTGACGCCAAACCTAGCTTCAACGCTAGTATCGTTAAGTGATCTACCTGTGATGGTGGTCCCCCTTGAAGGTTCTAGACCTGTTTAGGCTAGATGGAAAGGTCGCAGTTATAACAGGTGCATCTAGCGGTCTCGGAGTGGTAGCTGCAGAAGCATTAGCGGAGGCAGGTGCAAGGGTAGTTCTTCTGGCTAGGAGAGAAGAAAAACTTAGAAGGGTTGTGGAAAAGCTTAGGAGAGAGAACTATGTAGCAGATTTTCTCGTATGCGATATAACTCTAGAAGAAGAAGTTAAGCATGCAGTTAGGTCAACAATAGATAAGATGGGTTCGATAGATATCCTAGTCAATAATGCAGGCATCACTTATGCTTCTCCATCTACTGAAATGAAGATCGCAGATTGGAGAAGAGTTTTGGAAGTTAATCTGACAGGAATGTTTTTATTCAGTAGAGAGTTTGCGAAAGCGGTGATTAAAACTGGACGAGGTGGAAAGATAATTAATATCTCATCTGTCTATGGTATTATAGCCGATGCTACACCGGAGGCCCCATATTTTACCAGTAAGGCAGGGGTTATCGGTCTGACTCGACAGCTAGCTTTAGAATGGGCTCCCCATAAGATAAATGTTAATGCTATTGCGCCTGGATTCTTTCCAAGTGAGATGACAGCCCCCTTCATCAAAGACCTCGATGCTCTTTCCTACACATTGAGTAGGATACCAGTGCATAGGATTGGGCTTCCAAAAGACTTAAAGGGTGTAATAGTATTCCTCGCCTCAAATGCTTCAGATTACATAACAGGTCAAGTCATCGTTGTCGATGGAGGATGGAGTCTCTGGTAAGTATTGGCTCCATGCTAAGATATCTATGGAATCCATTTAACATCTTCTGGATCGCAGCCTAAATATACTTCTTGACCAACTTTGAAAACTTTCTTAGCCTCCATATCTTTTACTTTTATATTCATCTTCTTGAAGCATAGCTCGTAAAGTATGTGATCTCCTTCAAAGAATTTTTTAACTATCTTTACTGGATTTACAGGTGCTCCTCCAGCTTCATCTGGACTTTCATAGATCTTAAAATCTTCAGATTTTATAGAAACATATCCTTCACCATCAACATTCTCGGCCAATTTTAGAATGAATCCATCTTCTGACTGGAATATAGCATGGTCACCTCTACTCTTAGCTCGTCCTTTAAAGATCGTTGATGTTCCAACAAACTCGGCGACGAAAAGCGTCTTCGGATTCCTGTAGATCTCCATTGGTGTTCCTATCTGCTCTATCCTTCCATCCCTCATCACAATTATTCTATCAGCCATGGTCATGGCCTCCTGCTGGTCATGAGTGACAAGAAGCGTGGTCGCCTCCACCTTCTCATGTATCCTTCTTATCTCTATCTGCATCTCTTCCCTGAGCTTTCTATCGAGGGCTCCTAGAGGTTCATCTAGTAGTAGGATGGATGGTTCGAATATTAGGGTTCTAGCAATTGCGACACGCTGCCTCTGCCCTCCACTCAGTTGGTCTATCCTTCTCTTCTCTAACCCTGAAAGCTTTACTACATCCAGCATCCATTCCACCTTCTTCCTGATCTCTTCTTTCGGAAGCTTTCTTATTCTTAGTGGAAAAGCAATATTTTCGAAGACATTCATGTGGGGAAAGAGGGCGAGGCTCTGGAAAACCACTCCTACATTCCTCTTATATGGTGGTACATCATTAATCCTCTCACCGTTTAGGAAGATATCTCCCCTATCTGGTTTTACGAACCCAGCAATAGTCAACAATAACGTGCTTTTCCCAGAACCGGATGGACCCAAGACCACGACCAGCTCTCCCTTCTTCATCGAGAAGCTAACATCCTCCAAAGCTACTACTTTATCATATCTTTTATCCAGATGAAGAGCTTTAAGAACTTCCTGCTCGTCCATTACTAATCAACCGTTCCTTTTACGCCGGCGATTCCACCTCTCCGCCAATCATTTCTAGCTAGCGCTTGTCTAATAGCATCACCAAACGCTCTGAATGCTGACTCCCATAGATGATGTGGATCTGATGCCCGTTTCAAGTCGAGGTGGATTGTCGCTCTCATACCTTGAGCAAAACCTTCGAAGAAAGATGTCATAAACTCTTCTTGAATGTCTTCTACCTGGCCAAACCATCTAGCATCACTGCTTCTCGTTATCCAGCATCCGGCTCTACCCTCGAAGAATAGCCTAACCTCAGAGAATGCTTCATCTAAGGCTCCTTGACTATGACCAAATCCATTAATTCCATATTCTTTAGCTCTCTCGGTCGCCATAAAGTATAAGGCTCTACCCAAGGTTATTCCTGAATCTTCTATCAGTGTATGAGTTAGATTATACTTTAGAGGTTCAACCTGTAAATCAATATTCAACTCAGAGTAGTATGCGAGCATCTCGATCATATGATTGAGGAAATGGAGATTAGTATCTATCTTCCAGCTTCTTCTAGCACCAGAATCTATCTTAACCTTGATCAACGTCTCCTTAGTTCTTCTCTCCAACTCCACCAAGTCTTTGTCAACCTTAATTATCTTGAATCCAAGTTCTTCCTTTTCAGAGGATTCGAAATCCTTAGGATGATTAGACATCTTCTCACCTCAAATAATTCTTTAATCCTATTATTCGGTCTAATACATAAACCGTTACAACTGCTACTAGAATGTAAGCTGTCGAGGCTGCAGCTGCTGCTGGAGATATTGTCGTCTTTATCTGAGTATACAATAACACTGGGAGAGTACTTGTGTCCAATGTTACTAGTATTAAGCTTGTGATAAATTCATTGAGCCCTAGAATAAACATGAGTAGAGAGCCTGACAGTATTCCTGGCAATAGTGCTGGGATGGTAATGTAGAAGAAGGTCTGAATCTCTTCTGCTCCTAGACTCATAGCTGCATTTTCTAGGTTTGGATCCATTGAGTTTACAGAAGAGGTTACGCTCCATATCATGAAAGGTAGATTAATCTCCATGAGAGCGAACCCTATTCCTAGAAGGTCTCCGACTAGCCCGGCTCTAGAGTATAGAAAAAGCAATGAGATACCTTGTACCACCAGGGGGACCGTGAATGGTAGGAGCAAGTATACTTGGATCACATCTCCTCCTTTTATCCTGTATCTTAAAAGACCGTAAGATGCTAGAACACCAATAGGTATGGAGAGGAGTGTGCAGAAACCTGCTGCGATTAGACTATTTCTTAATCCTTTAAGAAACCATTCTGATGTAAGGGCATCGGGATACCAGCGGAGAGTAAAGCTACTTGGAGGGAACTCGATTATGGGACCGCTCGAGAACGATCCTATAAAGATTATTACTGTTGGCAGTATGAAGAATGTAACAATGCCTCCTAGAAATATTCTGTAAAGCCACCCCATATCTTATCTTCCTCCTCTAATGAAAATATTTCCAACACGTCCAATCTTAAGTATCGTGTAAACAATGATGGAAGCTATCAACATTAGCAGGATGCTAATTGCAGCTGAGTAAGGATAGTTAACTGCGTTAAACATGATCATATAAACAAAGTTTGCGACGAAGTCGTTTATTCCTCCTCCCAGTAAGTCTGGTGCAGCATACTCTGTTACAGAGATTGTAAAAGAGACGATGAATGCTCCGATTATCCCTGGTTTAAGGAGGGGAAGCACTATCTTGAAGAAGGTTTGTATCGGTGTAGCTCCTAGATTTTGAGCCGCCATCTCTAATTCTCTGTTTACAGCTGCTACTGAGGGAGCGATTATCAGTATAGAGAGTGGAAGGATGATCTGGATTAATCCGATGAAGACGGCTAAAGCTGTATTTATAATCTCTAGAGGATAGTTGAATAGGGTCTTAGTCAGCCAGGCTATCAGCCCATTCTTTCCGAGAACTATCAACCATCCATAAGCCTTTATCACATCACCAGTGAAGAATGGTACCAGGGTGAAGAAGATCAGCATCTTCTGAATAAAGCTAGAACTGGTTCTAACCATATAGTATGCGTAGGGTATCCCTAAGGCTATGCAGGATATAGATACTAGAATGCTGAGATAGAACGTTCTTGCGAAGACCATTGAAGAACCCTGGCTTACGAAGACTTTAATATAGTTCTCTAGAGTAAACTCTGGAATGAAAAGCTTGAAGATGTCATATTTATTGAAGCTAACGTAGAAGAGATAGAGAAGACCTGTGAACATTACTCCAACCGATGCTAGTGCTGGAAGTATCAAAAAGTATCCAATCCTCTCCTTGAAGCTTGAGGGAAGACGATTCTTTAAAAAAATTAGAAAGCTGATTATGAACTTAAACATTTTCTTTAGCACTTCATTGAATCCCAGCAGTTATCTCCTCGAATTTTGCAAACCATTCCTTCTCATATTTTGCAAGAATGTCCAGCGGGATTACTATCATCTTCTGTATGTATTCGGGCTTGGTCGGAAAGGCGGGATCACCTTCCATATATTCGGGAAGAGGTGCGTTTGGATGTAGAGGTGGACATCCTAGAAGTTCAGCCCATCTACCTTGCACTTCAGGATCTAACGCCATGTTCACATACTGTTTAGCCCAGTAATCTCTTTCTGGAGGAAGATTTCTAGGGACATACATCGCATCTGTATGCATCTCTACTCCTTCTTTTGGAACGGTCCAAGCAGCTTTAGCACCCGACCTAACAGCCTCTAAAATGTTCGTTATTATCGTTACTTCAAGCTTCATCTCTTCTCTTATCAACCACATGCTGAGATCTGGGTCTTCACCCAATCCACCTATATTAGGTAGAAGTCTTCGTAGTAGATCCCATGCAGGCCCCATCCTCTCAGGCGCCAAGTCTTCGGGAATCTTCAAGTTTGCAAGCTTTGCGAGAACTGCGTGAAAACCGATCCCATCATCATACATCGCTACAGATTTCTTATATTCAGGCTCCCAGAGAATCCACCAAGAATCAGGTGGCTCCCGGAAATACTTAGTGAGATACCCTAATACATATGTGTAGCTATAGGTATTGACGAATGGATAACCAGAGTAGCCTGAGATTGATGGAGGCTTTGCCTCGGGTAGCATATCCTCTATATTGGGGATCTGCTCCGGTAACATATCCGATGCGAGACCCCAGATCGATTCTAGATAGGCATTGGTCGAGATGGTCCAGTTAACATCTACTGGAGGGGTTTTCCCAGCTGGGATGAGCTCGCGGAGCTTTACTTGAAGCTCACTATCCTCGGTGTTATCGTACTCTACTTTTATTCCCGTCTTCCTTGTAAATGGTTTAGAGACGGCTTCATCGAGAGCATACTGCCATCCTCCACCCCAAGCTCTAACGATTATTCTATCTGGTTTAGGAGGAACAGTAGGCTTAACAGTTCTTTCTACAGTCTGAGTAACCGTCTTAACAGATGGTGGTGTAAGAGCGAGATATCCCGCAAAACCCCATCCGACGATCGCAGCAGCACCTAATCCTATAGCAACTTTAGCTGTAGAGCTTAAAGCACTTCTTCTACTTATTCTTTTACTATACACAGTCGGCTTCACCTACATCATCGCAGATTTAAGTAATATGGTAAGATATAAATTTTAGGTTCGAAATCTCCGAGGAACTCATAATAACGTAAGAAACTTAGATATACGCGGTATGTTAGAATTCTCCACATTTTGTTGAAAGACCTTCTCATTAATTTTTTACGCTATCTTCTTATACTCATCGCTCGTGCGTGGGCTGGAAAACCTTCATATTCAGCTAAAGCTTGAACTGTTTCATACATCTTCTTGAAGCCTCTAGGTCCTCTTAACTCCTCGACAGTAGGTTTCTTCAAGAATGTATCGACATTTAAACCGGAATAGAGTCTTGCATATCCTCCAGTGGGGAGGGTTGAGTTGGGGCCTATCCCGAAGTTCCCAGCCGAGATAGGAGTATTAAGACATACTGTTCCAAAATTCTTCAACTTCTTAGAGTATTTCTGAAAGATCTTCCTAGCATTCTTACTATCGATAGCCAAGTGCTCTGGTGCATACGAATTTATGAAGTCTATCGCTTCGTCAAGATCATCACAGACGATTATTCCGCTATACTTTTGAGCATTCTCTTTTACATAGCTCCTTCTAGGCTCGGGTAAAACTTCAATAGCTTTATCGATCTCCTCTCTGACTTTCTCAGCATAATCGAATGATGTTGTAACCAAGACAACTGCTGAATCAGGACCGTGCTCAGCCTCATTGAGTACATTCCATGCTACCCATTCAGCTGGGAGTGTACCATCAGCTAGTACTAATGCCTCGCTTGGACCTGCTGGAAGATCTGTTCTAACAATGTCTCGTACCAAAAGCTTTGATACGTATGTGTAAGGTCCCCCCGGCCCAGCAATTACATCGACAGGTTTTATCAATCTTGTTCCATAGGCAAATGCAGCAATAGCATGGGCTCCACCCATGATATAGAACTCATGAGCTCCGGAAAGATGCGCAGTTACTAGAGTTGCTGGATCCATCATCATCTCGTTCCTGAATGGTGGGGAGGCGACAGCTATCCTAGAAACTCCTGCAATGCTTGCAGGAATAGTTACCATCGCTGCTACCGATGGGTAAGATGCTTTTCCGGAGGGAACGTATAGCCCAGCAGATTCAAGTGGGATTACTCTCTGACCAGCGTAGACGCCGTTCTCGATCTTGATCATCCAACTTCGAGGAGCCTGTCTTCTATGGAATTTTCTAACATTCCTGATGAGGTGTTTGATGGCTTTCAGCAATCTTGGTTCTATATTCTTATATGCTCTAGCAACTTCTTCTTTTTTAATCACTATCTCCTCCGGCTTAACCTTTCTTCCAACCTGCTGGGAGAGAAACTCTGCTATAGCCTCATCACCTTTCTCTCTAACATCTTCTAAGATCCTCTTGACATCTTCTTCAATCTTCTTTATGTCCAGAATAGAACGCTTCATAATCCTCTTCAACACATCTTCAGGGATTTGCTTTAAAGTATAGATCTGGAAGATGGGCACAAAGGGTCATTCATGCTGGCAAGATTTAAATATTGTCCATGGTTTCCCAAGAAGAGCGTGTAGGCTTCTCGACAACCAATTCATTAAATGTAGAGAGTCATAGTTAATTCTTTAATATATGGTTTTTAACATAATTTGTAGACCTGTTTTGAGTAATCTAGATGTACTTGAAGCCGCCATCAAAGAAATTAAGAATGGGAGAAAGGCTGTTATAGCTACGATAGTTAAGAAGACTGGGTCTGCTCCGAGAGATGCTGGTACCAAGATGCTGATAAGAGAAGACGGCACAACGGTTGGAACTATTGGAGGGGGATCATTCGAGATGATGGTGTGGAGAGATTCTATGGAGGCTCTTAGAGAAGGTAAACCTATAGTTAAAAAGTATTTTTTTAGGAAAGAGGCTACCAGTGGGGGTGCAGAGACAGGATTAATATGTGGAGGAGAAGTAGAAGTGTATATGGATGTCTTGAAACCTACGCCTAGAATTATCCTTATAGGAGCGGGCCACATCTCAGAAGCAATATCAAAGATTGTATCTATGCTTGGATATAGGATCGTCATAGTAGATTCTAATCCAGAGTTTGCAAATAAGGATAGATTTCCTATGGCTGAGCAAATTTTTGTATCAAATGATTTTAGAGACTGGGTTGATGGTGTAAAGCCTGCTGAGAGTGATCTCATACTGATAGTCTACGGTGAGATTGAAGAAGATTACAAGGCTCTCACATCAGCATTGAAGACACATGCTCGTTATATTGGGCTTCTCGGTAGTAGAAGAAAGTGTGCAGAGTTTCTGAGAAGGCTTAGAGGGGAAGGTTATAAGGATGAAGAACTCTTAGGGAGATTATACATGCCTGTTGGGATAGATATTGGAGCAGATACACCTGAAGAGATATCGGTGGCGATAGTCGCTGAAATTATAAAGATACAGAGAGGTGGGGAACTAAAACATCTAACATTACTAAAGTGAAAAGATAGAACAAATCTAGAGTAAGACATTAATCTCTTTCAGGATTATTGAAGATTTAAATAAGGGTCTGAAAAAGATTCCGATATGGATGTTGAATCCGAGATCTCTTCTCTTAGAGAGAGAGTTGTCAAGCTGGAGACAAAGGTTGAAGAATTAAACAAAGACCTTGAATCTATTAGAGCCTATATTAGAACTCTGTATGAATATCTAATAAAGAGAACGTGAAGGTATTCTGGACTCTATGGTGGGGGTGGCGGCGCCATTGAATAATACGATGATTTTGTAGAAGGTTTCCATACTAAACCGAGTATACTTCCAATCAATGCAAGTATAAATCCTATTATGAAACCTCCACCAGTAGAAAGGCTTAGAATAGAGAAGACTAGTACGATTATTGAACCCGCCCTTACTCTAGATGGTTCATCTGAATTTATCAATATAGCTCCAATCAAGACCATTATTCCAAATATTAATCCAAGAATGCCTGCTATAATGATTAGTGCTCCGAGACCTCCTAGGAATGGTATAAGCATCATAACTCCACCGAATATTCCAGCAAATAGAGCGATTACTATGCTTCCAAGTATAATTAGGATGCCTCCTATGAGAGATAGGATGAATGCTGCGGTAGGACGCTCTCCAGACATGGAGATTCTCTGTATATTTCCCTTTTAAATCTTTCTCATAAAACTATCCATAATACTACTTAACAGAGTGAATCGAACATAGTATTTTCTCATTCTCTTGATGAGATCTTTTCAGCAGCCTTCTCTATGGCTTTTATAATATTTATGTATCCTGTACATCTACAAAGATTTCCCTTAATGTATTCTATGATCTCTTCTCTTGAAGGTTTCTTCTTCTCTTCTAGCAAAGCTTTAGTAATCATTATGAATCCTGGTGTACAGTATCCACATTGGATCGCTCCTTCCTCCACGAATGCTTCTTGAACTGGATCGAGTTCTCCATCTGCATCAAGACCTTCAATAGTGGTTATCCTTCTCCCATCTACTTCAACTGCCAACGTCAGACATGAGAGAACAGGTTCTCCATCAACGAGTACTGTGCATGCTCCACATTCACCTATCCCGCAACCATACTTAGCTCCAGTCAATCCCAGCTTTTCTCTAAGAACGTTAAGTAAGAGTTCGTTAGACTCCACATCCAGCATCTTCCTTATACCATTCACGATCAATTCTATCTTCATTTCTTCACCCTCTCCACCGCGATTTTTATAGCATCTCTAACAAGAATCTTGGAGACCTCTCTTCTATACCATTCAGTAGACCTGACATCTGTTATTGGTTTGACTTCTTCAGCGACGATCTCTTGAACAACTCTAAGATTCTCTTCAGTGATAGACCTAGATTTAAGATATTCTTCAGCTTTAGTTATTCTAATTGGGGTTGGTGCTACCGCTCCTAAGGCTATTCTACATTCTTCAACCAATTCTCCATTAAGCTTGATGAAGACGGCCACGTTTACTTTAGCAAGATCTACACCAACTCTACCAATCTTCAAGAAGGAGCTTCCGGAGTTTATAGGTGGATAGGGGATTGACACTTCTCTAACTATTTCATTATCTTCTAGACACGTTGCTCCAGGACCTTTAAAGAATTCATTAATCGGTATTGTTCTCTTTCCATTCAAGCTCTCAGCTACGACAGATGCATTGAATACGAGTAGTGGTGGTGCGGTATCAGCTGCCGGGCTTGCATTACATATATTTCCAACTAATGTACCCATATTCCTGATCTGTACCGATCCAATCGACTTCACAGCTTCATGTAATGCTTGAAATCTTTCCTGAACAATTCTACTCTTTTCTATCATCTTCAGCTTTACTGCTGCTCCTATCCTCATCGCTATACCATCTTCTAGAACATACTCTAGATCCTTGATCTTTTTTAGACTGATTATATGTTCAGGTGTTTTTCTCCGAAGCTTCATATCTACTATAAGGTCTGTGCCACCGGCCAGTATTCTCGCCCTCTCTCTATACCGGTCTATCAACTTCAATAATTCTTCCAAGTTTTCCGGAGAATGGTAAGATGGCTTAATAGGAACGATATGCGTATTGACTAAATTTATGTAATCCGCTCTCACATTATCTTACCTCCACAATTTTCTCGATTTCTCTCTCCTTCTCCTTCAATTTTTCTAAGACCTTCTCTGGAGTAATCGGTAGCTCGTAGAATCTTATACCTATAGCATTGTAAATAGCATTGGCTATCGCTGCTATTGCTGGGTTCTGAGCTCCTTCACCCAGTCCTTTTGCACCAAATGGCCCAGTAGGCTCATACGTCTCCACGAAGAACGTTTCGATCTCATCTGGTATATCTATGGCCGTAGGCATCTTGTAATCTATTATGAGGCCTTTACATTCTATGTCTCCAGTCTCTCTACTATATTTCAGATCTTCTAGTATGGCTCTACTCCAACCCATCAAGAACCCTCCATGGAGCTGACCTTCTGCAAGGTCTGGGTTTATCACCGTTCCAACATCCGCTCCAATCACAACTTTCACAGGCTTAACCATCCCGGTCTCCGTATCTACCAATACCTCTACAAAATATCCAGTGAAGTGGGGTGGGCATGCTGGAGGCCTATAACTTTCTATCACCGCTATTGTTCCCCAGTTCTTTATCCTTGCAAGTGTAGCCAACTCACCTATAGTGATCTCCTTACCCTTTATTCCTTCAACGTATACTACTCCTTGACCTCTTTCTTCATCTGGCCTTATCTTTAGCGAGTGTGGATATGCGTCTAAGATTCTCGATGCTATTTCAAGTATCTTCTTCTTGACCTGTCTAGCAGCGTTCAACGCTGCGCCTCCTCCAGCATAGACTCCTCTAGAAGCATGTGTACAGACATCGTAGATCGTTGTCTGAGTATCAGCTAAAACTATATTTACATTCTTAAGCGGTACTCCGACCTCTTCTGCTATTATCTTGGCATGTGCTTCTAGAGTTCCTCCACCTTGGTCTACCATTGCGGTTATGTAGTCTAAGGTTCCATCCTCGTTTACCTTCAATATTGCTCCAGTATAGTCTATTACTTGGCTTGACACAGGTGCACCTGCACTAGATGTATGATATCCTCTAGCCATTCCTATTCCTCTTCTAATCCTACCTTTCTGAGAGCCTGGTCTAGGCCTAAATCTCCATCCGATAAGCTCTGCACCTTTCCTCAATATTTCTTCTACACCACAGCTTCTTATAACTGATTTGACTGTTGGTCCTTGACCCCAGAATACATCTCCTTCACCAACATAGTTCTTGAGCCTGATCTCTATAGGATCTATTCCTAGAATCTCTGCAAGCTCATCCATTATAGTTTCTACCGCCCATGTAACTTGAGGGTTTCCATACCCTCTATATGCACATGAAGGCACCTTATTCGTGTACACTGCTATTCCAGTATATCTTAAAGCTTGGAGTTTGTATAGCGAAACCCACCATCCAACACATGTTCCTAGTAATGGATATGCTTGGATCTGATGTGCACCTATGTCCATTATGTTGATCATTTGTCCACCGGTCAGTCTTCCATCCTTCTTTGCACCTATCTTGAACTTGAAGATCATCTGGTAGCTACTATGCTCATGCATATCTTCTTCTTTTGTATAGGCCAGTCTAACAGGTCTCCTAGTCTTTAGAGCTAATGCTACAGCGATCGGTAGGACAATATTCGTCTGTATGCTGGAGCCGAAGCCACCTCCTAGAGCAACCTTCTTTACATTTATCTTACTGACTGGGATTCCGAAGATCTCACTTATGAGCAATCTAGTATTATGTATGCTTTGAGTCGTACACCATATAGTTAAACCTCCATCAGGTTCGGGGTTCACGACCGCGGTCTTAGGCTCAAGCTGGTTATGATAACCCTTGTTAGTCTTAAACTCCCTCTCGATAATTATATCCGAGTTCTTGAATGCTTCTTCCAGGTCTCCGTCTTGAATCTCAAGCCTACAAGCAACATTATTCTCAACCCTTATCTCTCTATCGTTAAGGATTATCTTTTCATGGATCTTAGGCTTACCATCCATCATAGAATCCAATGGGTTGAAGATAGGCTCATAAACTTCAAATTCTACCTTTATCAGTTCTAGAGCTCTCTGAGCTTTTTCTTCCGTCTCCGCTGCTACGGCGGCTATGGGCTCACCGACAAAAGATGGCTTATCTGTTAAAACCCTCCAGTCTTTGTATGTTGCTTCAGGCGTGCTTATAAGTCTAGGACAGAATAAGGTATCTGGAACATCTTTAAACGTTATTACTATCGCACCCATCTTTTCAGCTTCACTAGTATCTATACTCTTCACCCTTGCATGGGGGAAAGGGCTCTTTAGAACTCTTGCATGAAGCATGTTTGGAAGATATATGTCTGAAGCATATTTTTCACGTCCAGTAACTTTTGCGATCGCATCCTTTCTAATAGTCTTCTTTCCAATAACATAAAGACCCATGAAGCTCTACGGTCTATCACTCTCGAAGAAGTTTATTAATATTCTCAATACAATAATTGTAGTATAATATTTTGAAGATTCTTTATCTTTCAAAAGTAAACTCTTGATGGAAAAATCTCTAGATTTTAGATCTTCTAAAGATTGCTCATTATCTTTTTAAGATCTTCAGGGGTATCTATATCTATCACCGAGTATGGGCTTGACTCTACCTCTACAGTATCTTCCCAGTACTTTTCTACTATCTCTTTTAAACCATGTTTCTCTTCCGATATATTCATTATCTCATTGATTATCTTGTTGGAGAAGAGTATTGGGTGGCCACGTCTTCCACGGTAAGAGGCCACCACTATCAATGCATTAGTGATCTGAAAGACCTCTATTAGCCTATTGATATCTTCTGGGGTTATGAATGCTACATCAGCTGGATGGATCATGACCCCATCCACCTCTCTTAAAACCTGTCTTACTCCAACCTTTACAGACATACTCTGTCCAAGCTCATAGTCTGGGTTATAGATTAGCATAATCCTATCATCTCTCATCTTCTCTAAAACTTCTCTTATCTTATCTGCTTCATGTCCTAATACGACTACTATCTTATCCACATTAGATTTTGAGCATGTTCTGATTATCTTCTCGATCATGTATTCTCCATCTATTCTCGTTAGAAGCTTGTTGCCTGGAAACCTAGAAGACTTTCCTGCTGCAAGTATAACTATTGAAACTTTTAGAGGCATAAGGACCTCTATCCTCCTATTCAAAATAAGGTTAATAGTCTATTTTTAGTTTTTAACCTTAACTATAATTCGTCAGGCAAGAGGCTTTGAGAAATATTGAAGTGAATGTATCTGTCTAGAGCTTGAAGGATCCGTATTCGTATATCAGGCTTCCATCACCGTAAACCTTTCCATTCTTCATATCTAGGATAAAGTCCCAGTGGATTGCCGACTTATTCTCTCCTCCTGTATCAGGATATGCAGCTCCCAGAGCGATATGGATGCTTCCACCAATCTTCTCATCGAAGAGAATCTGCCTCGTATACTTTTTAATACTATAGTTTAATCCAAACGCTATCTCACCGATCTTTCTAGCTCCATCATCTGTTCTAATTATCTCTCTAAGCTTGTCCTCTCCCTTTACTGCATAAGCCTCGACTATCTCTCCCCTCTTAAAGACGAGCTTAACATCTTCAACCTCTATACCGCTCCAGATAGCTGGATAGGTAAATCTAATCTCTCCTTCAGCACTATCCTCAACCGGTGCCGAGAATACTTCACCGGCAGGCATATTATAGTGTCCATCATCATTTATCCACTTTCTTCCACCAATCTTCAAGGTTAGATCGGTGTCTTCTGAGATTATCCTTAGCTCATCGAGCTTTGCTAATAGCTCAACTATCTTTTCCTGTTCTTCAGCTTGAGCTCTCCATTTTTCAGTAGGGTTATCTGAGTCTACCATACATGCATCATAGACGAAGTCCTCATATTCTATGGGGCTCATTCCGGCTTCTTGAGCTAGAGCATTAGTGGGATAGACAGATACAACCCATCTTAGCTCTTTTGCAGCATGTCTTCTCATAAATATCTCCATAATCTCCCTCGTCGCCGCTTTCCGCAATCTCAGCTTCTCTGGACTAATTCCTATTAGAGGCTTTACATGGCTCCTCGAAATAATAGTAATCGAAGCATCGATCTTCTCGATCATGAACTTCTCTATAGGAGATAAATATTCTAGTCTCTTCTTATCAGCATACCTGTAGAATATCTCTTCTAGTATATCGTCTTGGAGAATGAGGTGAGGATATCCCCCAAATTGTAAGACTTGTCTGTAGACCTCTCTAACGAGTGGAAGAGCTTCAACTCCAGCTCTTATCAGAACTTCATCACCATCTCTAACTCCAATACTATATTCCGTTAAGAGTCTAGCCAATCTAGATATTCTAATATCAACCATCTCAACAAGTAAACATTTATAATGATATTTTAATCTTCAACCCTCAATGTCTAATTATAGTGAATTTTCATTGTGATGGTTAGGATTGCCAGCCATCTTCTCATAGAACCTCTGAGATACCTTCAATATCGCGGTAATTATCTGATGATATGCTCCACATCTACATATGTTTCCTAGAAGAGCTTCCTTTATATCATCTACAGTTGGTCTAGGATTTATATCTAAGAGAGCTTTTGCAGATAATAATATTCCAGGAGTGCAGAATCCACACTGGAGAGCAAATTCTTCTATGAATGCTTCTTGAAGTGGATGTAGTTTACCATCTTTCGCCAATCCCTCAACTGTCAATACTGTTTTACCATCTATCTTTGGAGCAAGTATAAGACAGCTGTTCACAGGTTTGCCATCTATGAGAACGGTGCACGTACCACATTCTCCAACCTCACATCCACGTTTAACGCTCGTTATTCTAAGTTCATCTCTGAGTAAGTCCAATAGAAGAGTATTCGGTGCAACATCAACCTCGACCATCCTACCATTTAAGTTAAACTTAATCTTCAAGAAGATACACCATAACTCTAAAAAATTTTATCATACTCAATATAAATATATTCATCTCGAATCTAGATGTAGAGGATTAGATATTAAGTAGATCTCGGAAAGCTTATAAACAGAGTTTCATATCTGTATTATTGGGGATGAGGCTGCTGCCCCAGACTGAATTGTGATGGAGGAAGAGCCGAGCCGACCCATTATTCACCATATTTCAGAAAGACTTTCATAGGGAGGACTCTTCTTTCCATATACCATAAACGAGAATAGCATTTGATATGTGCTGATCTCTAATGAATATTTTTAGAGGTTCGATTTTAAAACGATAGAACTATCATCTATCTGTAGTTCGAGGATGCCCTATTTTCTAAATATAAAGCATCGTTGATCTTCGCATAACTGTTATGAAGTTGATTTTTAGAAGTTTGAAAATGTTTTGAACGTACCTACTATTTCCAACCGTAGAATTTCTTTGAAAGATGTAATGCTGTTAGTCTCTGAATTCTAGATTTATGTATATTTTAATAATCGTTAAGAGATTTATAGTGGCATTTTAGACATAATTGTGAAAATTGAAGGTGCTAAAAATTAGGTGGCAAAGACTTGTAGAAAATCAACAGACATGCCAGAGATGTGAATCTACAGGCGTGGAAGTTGATAAAGCAGCATCTATTCTTCAAGACATTCTTAGACCGTTTGGATTAAAGGTGGTTCTAGAGAAAGTTGAACTTTCAATTGAGGATTTTCACAAGAATCCTTTAGATTCTAACAAGATTTGGATTAATGAGCAGTTAGTAGAAGATTGGCTTAGAGGGAATGTTGGGAGAAGTCCTTGCTGCACTGTATGTAGCCCATACGAGTGTAGAACAATTGAATTAAACGGTAAGGTATACGAAACGGTAACCTCAGACTTGATAGTAAAAGCTGGAATGTTGGCAGCCTTAAACTTGCTCAGTAGGTCATGTTGTGGAGATTGTGGAGAGTGATTAACTATTATCATCTACCTACTACCAATCGTGAAAATTACTTTTTACTTAGTATAACTCCTAGAATCTTCCATTCTATGAATATATGAAATCAACCTTAGTATCAATTTTTATATTGGATTGATAACAGTAAATACTGTCGTTAGCTATTTCTTATTTAACTCATTAAGAGTGTGAGTTTAAATAGAGAGAGATATTTTGTGTTATTGGCCAATACATGAAGATTCTATACCAATCATCGAAAAATTATTGAAACATTTTTACAAAAACTTTTAAGTTTCTTCCATATTATAATAATTGAGTTTTATGGAAGGTTTCGATGATCATCTATTCAAACATGTTAAAAATACCTTAATCTATGGTATCGCTTCATTACTTGGACCTTCAGGATTAACCGCTCTCGAATATCACCTAAATAAGAAACTTGGAAGAGATATGTATGAGGTATTCTATAATTCTCCATTTATCTTCTATAATGCTTTGAAGAATTTTCTCGGAACAGGTGCAGATGCGATATTGAGAATAGTGGCCACGAAGCTTATTAGTGAAGGTAGAATAGTAGGGATAACCCCTAAAGAATTCATAGAACTTATGAGTAAAGATGGTGAACCTTTCCGAATAAAGCTTTTGAAAAGCTTCAGAGGTGGGATGACTTGAGAAAACAGATCCTTATCCCAACAGGTATAGAGGACTTGGATGATGTAATAAAAGGTTTTCCAAGAGGAGGATTAATAACCTTGGCAGGTAATCCAGGAACTGGCAAATCTGCTCTAGCAGCAACATTTATCTACAATGGTGCATTAAAGTATGGTGAACCTGGTGTATATGCATCGTTCCTAGAAGATGAAGAAAGATTCTATAATTATATGATGAGTTTCGGGTTAGATCTTAAAACACTAGAAGACAATAATATGTTTAGGTATCTCCCTATACCTACACTTCTAGAGCCTGGGATGAGTATATCGGCTGCAGAAATAATAGAGACGGTTGAGTCGATTGGTGCAAAGAGGCTTGTCATAGACTCATTCACAGCGATGAAACAGATGTTCAAGTCTTCTTCAGAGGCCA
This sequence comes from Candidatus Caldarchaeales archaeon, assembly GCA_039630055.1. Classification (GTDB taxonomy): domain Archaea; phylum Thermoproteota; class Nitrososphaeria_A; order Caldarchaeales; family Wolframiiraptoraceae; genus Geocrenenecus. The sequence goes on from JBCNVN010000025.1 coordinate 19,722, forward strand.
GAGTCTTCCTCCAATCACTACTATCTAGAGTGGCTAGACAGCTGGAATGTACAACCATACTGATTAAAGAGGTTTCAGGAGAGGGGGATGAGTTTGGTTATGAAGATTTTATCTCGGATGGAGTAATAGTATTGAAGAGGAAGAACTATGAGGGAAGACTACTTAGAGAGATGAGCATAGTTAAGATGAGGGGCACTGAGATAAGAAACCCAGAGATGATATTCAGTCTTCATAAAGGCTTCAAACTTTTCAAGCCGAAAAGTTTTGGATCAGAAAACATCTTAAGAAGATATGAGCCTCCTCCAGATCCTGAAGGAAGATATACCTCTGGATTCGAAGACTTAGATAGAGAGATAGGTGGATATCCTAGAGGATCTGTCGTACTACATGAGGTAGACCCTAACTTAAGCATGTATGATCGTCTTCCAATTACTTCACGAGTCTATCTAAGCTATCTTAGCAAAAATAGACCAACGATATGGCTTCCAAGCGTTCGCATCAGTCTTGCCCTACTCCATGAAATTCATAAATGGACTAATATTCCAGATGAGATAATTGATCGATATCTCATCATATTAAGTGATATAGGAAAGGAGGGTGAGAGTCCATCTTATCTTCAGAGAATCGAACTACTGGATCCTGGTCAATTTAATGAGAGCCTCTGGGTCTTAGTTGACAAGTTCATACGAGAGACCAAGACTCCACCAATGATAGTTCTAGGAATTGATAAGTTAGCCTATAGATTTGGAGAGAATATCTTGGATTCTCTATACTTTGTGGCCAACATGACTAAGAGTTTAGGCGGGCTAACCGTCTGGATCTATGAACCTATCTATCCATGGATTATTGAACGGGTAGTTCCACTAACCGATTTCCACTTTAAGATTACCAGATTACATGGAAGGGTAGTTTTTTATGGAGTGAAACCTCTAACCCCGCTTTACGTCGTGGAGCCAGTAGAAACTCATTCAGTTTTAAAGTTTATACCAATACACTAACCTCAACGATCATGAAACTAATCAAAAACTAATATGAAGATATTGATAGGGGTTTCGACATAACCTTATTTTCATTCCTCTGATTTCCATTGTTATGAATGTTCTCGAAATCCTTCCTAACCTCTTCGTCTTTCTGTATGCTCAAAGAGCATGTTAAAATTCTCGAAAAAACACCTGCCCATAATCATGTGGCCTCCTATACAAGATTAAGGCTAAGAACATTATCCATATTCCTTGTTTCTTTAATCTCTTCGGATAACCTCTAAGATCTAGAATCTAAACCGATCATTGTATTTCTAGAGAACCACGATTTCTTAATATCTATCCTCCAGTATAATTTTAAGATCGCGTCTTTGGATTTTAATATCTTTAATCTTTCCTTATATTAACATATTTAAACCAGACAATCTAGATAGTCCATAAAGAATATATCAAAACTATCTATTCTTTACTTAATACTTCTTTTCTTTTAATTATAATTTGTGAATCAGGCAATAAAGTTAAATATATCAAAAATTCTAGTAATCATACAGGAAATCTGAGGGGTTAGAGATATGGAGACCGAGCAAGTTGGTAGATTACCGTTGATAGGAGACAAGATACCTAGTTTTAAGGCGAGAACAAGTAAAGGGGTTATAAACTTTCCAGACGACTTTAAAGGTAAGTGGGTTGTACTCTTCTCGCATCCAGCAGATTTTACACCCGTCTGCACCACCGAGTTCTATTCATTCCAAAAGAGATATGAAGAATTTAAGAAACTGAATTGCGAGCTTGTAGGGTTGAGCATCGATCAAGTATTCAGCCACATACAGTGGATAAGATGGATAAGAGAGAAATTGAATACCAAGATAGATTTTCCGATAATTGCTGATGACATGGGTAGGATCGCCTCTATGTTTGGGATGGTTCACCCGAAGAGGGGGACGAATACTGTTAGAGCAGTCTTCATAATAGATCCCGAGGGAGTGCTTAGAGCAGTATACTACTATCCACCAGAGCTTGGTAGAAACATCGATGAGATAATTAGAGCTGTT
>JBCNVN010000026.1:0-21045 GCA_039630055.1 Candidatus Caldarchaeales archaeon
GTTAGTTCAAGTTTTCCTCTAGAAGCTGCGTCAACAATCCTCTCAAGATTCTTTTCAACCAAGTCGATTATGTATCTTGAACAGATGCATATTGCCTTGACCCCCTCATCACCCCACAACCTCTCAATATGTGTATAGAGACATCGGCCTCCACATATCTTGAGATAACTACATGAGATGCATGGCTCATCGATGCATGGCTCCCTATCCTCTAGCTCTTCTCTAGTCGCCTCTTTTATACTGCCTATCTGAGACCATTCTTCATAGACTGCGATAGGGCATGAGACTATTCTACCATCGGTTAATATTGTGAAAGACTCTACGCCTGAGCCACATGGAGGATAAGGGCCATCTTCAAATATTCTCTTTAATATTCCTTGAAATGGAGAGATACCATCCAGGAACCCTTCTTCCAGCCTATTTATCCATTCATCCATCAGTTTAGATAAACCGATCTTATATTCTTCTATCCATCTCCATAGATTCCTCCATCTTCTCGTCCAGATGAAGTTAAGCTGCCAGTGGACATGGTTGAATAAGCCTGTTGAGAGAAGATGCTTAACATCTCGATATATCTCGCTATCTTCTGTTATGGTCATTCTGGCCACTATATCTCCCATATAGCCCATCTCTCTAATCTTTCTGATGTTCTCTATGACCTTCCTATAAACTCCTCGACCCCTATTCATATCTGTTATCTCTTCCCCTCCATCTAATGAGACCATTATAGTATCTATTCTATCTAGATAGTGTTTATCTAGTCTGTGTAGGAGGAGGCCATTGGTCTGTATAACCCATTTACTCGGAGAGATTTTATCCATGATGTATTCTATCTTCTTGAGGTTTAGTAGAGGTTCACCACCATAAAAAGCAATGACATCATCTCTCTCTACTAGATTCTCTAGATAATCTAGAGAATAATTTATACTCCATGGAACTATCTCCGGGTTGAAGCTTCCACCACAATAACTACATTTAAGATTACATCTACCAGTAGTATAGATAATGAAAAGCATCTCTAGCATTATTAAGATCGAAGAGCTTATATAAAGATAGACCTAAAATCTACGGCGCCAGCTCTTCTCCGACCACATCTTAAAACCTAGAATACAAAAAAGCTAGAAGATAAAGTTGGGGAAAACAGACATAATACTAAAAAATCGTTATATCGAAGGATGAAAAATAAATAATAGTATACGAGAAAGAATATGAGAGCCGGCGTAGCTCAGCCTGGTAGAGCAGCGGGCTGTTAACCCGTTGGTCGGTGGTTCAAATCCACCCGCCGGCGTATAGGTAAGTGGATAACAATAAAATTTAAATACTATTTCTATTTCAGCCCTATGCCTTAATGCGGCTCTGAATATTCTCTCAACGATAAACACTATTCATACACGATCCGTACCACCTCTCAATTGTATAGATAGATTAGAGCTGTAGTATGACTTTTATCAAGAGCATCGTTTGGAACACTGATAGTAATGGATTGATGGGAGCGGTAGTGATAACTTATATTGATGAGAAGAGTAGGAGAGCTATCAAGACATTGCCGAGCCCCCATCTAATCAAAAATAATAGAATAACATGGTGAATCTTTCCCTCCTAATCTTCCCCAATCTCTATACATGAAAATATTGAAGGTGAGATGGTTAAGGATACTAGATACTCGAGACTAAAATATCATGCATGCCTCAGATATTTCGAGCCATTTTAACATACTGAATATATAATTTTTTAGTTTTTATATATTTGATGGAGATTGAATTGATTCTAGAATCAATTTAAACTTTTTATATAGGGCTTGAGAATCTAATATGAAATGAGCTCATGGATAAGTAGCTTAATAGATGTGGGGATAGGCATTGTCCAGCTGATCTTGGGTGTAGCTCTCGCCTTATTCAGTATAACGATAGCCTTAAACGTTCTCGATAGAACTACGAAGGGATTGAATGAGTTCGAAGAACTGAGGAAGAAGAATCTAGCTGTAGCAGTATATATTGCCGGAGTCCTGATAGCTGTTGGAAATGTTGTCGGGCAAGCGGTCTCAGGTATAAGTAAAGCGGTAGTACCGGGAGGATTCAATCTTGCAGCCTTGATCGGAGGAATAATACAACTGTTTATAGGTCTCCCATTAGCCATAGCGATAATAGTCTGGGCGCAGTCAAAGGTATACCGCTGGCTTGTCAAAGCAGCTGAGAAGCTACCGGGAGTAGATATAAAAGAATTCGACCTGGTTAAAGACTTGAAAGATGGGAATATCGCTACAGCAGTAGTACTCTTTGGAACATTCTTCGCAATCTCACTGATAGCCAGCCAGGGTGTAGCCTACCTCTCCGAACCTATAGCCTCAGCAATACTGAGACTAATATAACAGTATTAATCATTCATTAGACCATCATGGTTAAACTCCATAAATCCCATCCAAAGTCTGGATCTATACTGTCTACTCTAATATTCCTTTTTTTTCTCGGGCCACGGATACGTTAAATATGCTTGAAAAACTCGGGATGGATAATCGATATATAATTACTTTGTAGGGGTTTAGCTGAATCTTTCCAGGTTAAAAATTTTTGAAGAAGGCTTTAACGATTTATAGATGAAGGGTTAAGACTCTGGAAGACAGGGCTATCCAACTCAACCTCTAAAACATTTTTATTCTTAGAGGTCTTCACTCTTCTTCTCCTCTACACTCTTCCCTATCTGTGATTGTGCCTCAAGTATAGATCTTAGCAGCTCCTTGGGCTCCAGCTCCACTTTCGACCTCCATCCAATCGTTAACATGTCCTCCTCAGATCTATTAATGTAACCTCTTGCTACCGCTCTATCAAGATATGCTTCCACCTTCCATCTTGGAAGCTTCGACTCCAAGACCTCCATGACATCTCTCAACGGTGTCTTCCCACCTCTACTAAATATTATCGATAGGGTGACTGCAAGGACCGCCACCTCGTCTATCCTATACTCTGAGGTTACAAGATCTGACATGGTTAGAGGATGGATAAGAGTTATGTAGAATTTAGCTCTATCTAGGTCTTGGCTAGACTCATCTTCAAATACCGTCTTTATCTGTAGTCCAATCTCATTCAACTTATGGTTCAACAGCTCAAGTATCTTCATATAGTTTTTTCCTAGCCTATTCTTCAGCTCCCAACCTCTTACCCCAGGATTTCTATGGCTTCTAAAAAGTAACATAGTCGCAGCAATCATTAATTTTCTAGAAATCTTCTCTTCTCCACTCATCTTCTCCTCCCCAAGCTTATAACAAGTGATGCTGCATTCTTTCTAGGGATTCTAGTATTGTTCGGTAGAAGTCTTATCTCATTCTTTAGAGGGTCCCTCTTCACCTCTACATAGCCTTCCGTTATCAAGAAGCTTAGAGTATATGCTCTATCATAGGTTTCTTCTAGACTCTCTCTAGATACAAACCTCCAGTAATCTACCTCGCCCAGCTCACCTGCTTCTTCAACTAGTTCTCGAAATATCTTCTTCATCTTCTCCTCCATCTCCTCCCTCTCCCTCTCTAAAGCGATACGGTAGAGTTCACTCTCCCTATCTGTAAGTCTCCATCCATACTTCTTCTCATCTCTCCTAGGTGGAAGGCTCAGGAAATGTTCTATCCCATGCTGTAATCTATGGGGGGTCAGCTGACCGATGGATACTATTGGGAACCATGCTTTTAAGAATGCTTGGACTATGGTCTTCTTATCAAGCATAGCTAGACGAGAAACGATCATCTGGGAGTCTATGAAGAGTGATCTAGCCTTATCGATGAGCCACCTGTTCTGGAGAGCTATTATCATAGCGATTCTGTAAAGCGTCTCTGCATCTAGTGTATAATGCTCTAAGTTGGGGTTATCTTCAAGCATCTTTCTAAGCCTGCGTAATAAGTCCTTGACATCTACGGTGAACGGGTCTATCCCCCTCTTCTCAATATTTTCACATACCGAGATTATCCTTTCAATCTCTTCTCGACTATATGACTTAACCATCTTATCCATCGATCCTACCCACCTGAGATCTGCCGCTAACATTCTGAACAACCAGAACATTCACGTTTTCATCTATTGGAAGCTTTCCAGGAGTTATTATAAAGTACTGTGATTCAGGTGACTCCTCGGCAGAGGCCACGATAAGCTTAACCATCCTCTCCCTATTTAATGGGTCTAGATGGACATCGAACTCATCTACCGCTCTAAAGGGCGACTTGACATAGTTCTGAAGAGCTAGCAAGAATGCGAGTGTGGCCACGATCCTCTCTCCACCGCTAAGAGTATATGCATCCAGTAATACAGGCTCGGAGCTTCTAAACCCTACATACAATTCTATAAGGGCTTCTTCTGGATCTTCCAGCCTTCTTAAAACCACTTTCCCAGTACCGTTTACATGGGATAAAATCGCGTTATATCTATGCTCTACTTCTTCTATTACACTTCTCAGAAAGTTTCTCCAATTCTCTTTTCTATGCTCTACTTCTTCAAGTGCTTTCTTAAGATTTTCTTCAACTTGATGGGATTTTACCTCTGTCTCCCTATATCTTGCATCCGCTATCAAGAACATGTCTTCAGCATCTTGAGAGACCTCACCTAGAGAAGCGATCTTTAACGTTACGGTCTTTAGATCTTCAGCTATCTCCGATGCTTTTCTTACCTTTGTAGGTCTCTCACCCATGGATAGAGCTCTGGCCATCTTCTCTTTCTTCAAGACTTCAAGCTTACTTATCTCTGAATCGATCTTCTTGATCGCGCTCTCATTCATCTCAAGCTTGTACCTTCCTATAGCTTCCGCTACATATTCATCGATGGTTGATTCCAGCCTCTTCTCGAATTCTTCTAGAGAGACATGGGTCTTGAACAACTCTATCAATTCTTCTCTCAATCTTCTAGCCTCTTCTGAATGATATTCTACTTCTCCCCTAATCCTCAACCCTTCGATCTTGAGAGATTCTTTCCTTTCCTGTAACCGGTTGACATCATCTTCAACTTCTTGAACTTCAGCCCATGCAAGCTCAACCTCAAGACTCTTCTTCTGTTCTTCAAGCATCTTCTTCTTTACAAGCTTCTCATACTCTTCCCTCCAATACTCTACCGCAGCCTTTGCTTCTTCAAGTGATCTTTTAAGAGTCTGTGCTTCAGAGACTGTATTCTTCATTTTCTCTTCAGCTTCTATTATTCTACGTCTAAAATGTGATGCTCCTATTGCATCTTCAACCATCTTAAGCTTCTCAACGTTGCTCTTCGCTGCAAACTGTTCTATCATATTCTGGTGCATGATTATCAGCATATTGTTCGGATTTATACCAAGCTGTTGGAGAAGATGCTCAACTTCAGCTTTTGTCTTGAATCTATTATTTACGTAATGCCAGTAGTCTCCATTCTTCTTGATATATCTCGTTATTACTAGCTGGTCAGAGTTGATCCATGGTATAGGCCTCTCACCATCTACATCTCTATTATCAAAGACTATGGATACTCTGGCAGATTCTTCACCTCTTCTGATAAGGTCGCTAAGCCTCTGGCTTCTCTCAGTATATGTCTGACCTAGTGCCACGGCTATCCCTAGAAGTATGCTTGATTTTCCCGCCCCATTCGGCCCCGTAACTATATTTATCCTAGGACTTAGTGGTATCCTAGAATACTCATGACTCATAAAGTTCTCTAGAATTACTTCACGTATGTAGGTCTTCCTAGATACCGTCTTCTCTCTAACAGCTTCAGCAGAACTCTTAGATGTACCCATTCTATAATCCATTCTAAAGACTAGTTATCAAAGGTCTTTATATGTTACTATGAACATCAATATGCAGTTCATCTATAGTCTTTATTGAATTAATAAATCTTTCCCATCAAGGTTTTTAAAAAACATGGGATATACACTCATCTTAAACTCCAGCACATTGCCTCTAATCCGTATTTTACCATTCTTTAGAAGGAAGGTAAAATAGGGGTTTTTGGCCATTCTTTCCAGATGGAGTGACTGGAAGTATATGGTCAAGATCGAGGTAAAGACGACCCTTGAACGTTTTAGACAGTTCATAATACTAAATACATGTAAATCTTTTATTCCTCCCAACTATCTTAAAGACCCGAGTATCTTCCCTGAAAGAGACCAATCCCAAGGCTTAATATATATCGAAGCAGTATCAAAGATCGATTTAGACACGATCAGAAATATAAAGTTCACTAAAGCTACAGAAGTTCTCGGAGTAATCTATAGATCTAAGAGTGGAAATACGGATCTTAGATGGAGGCAGATAAAAGGAGTTGTTGGAAAAATTGTTGGTGAGGCTTCTCCAAACTCGATTGTAAACATGATTGAAGCAGGGATCTTAGATAGAGGCTCAATAAAGAAGATGCTTGAACAATTTACATCTCAGTCGGCCCAGCAGAAAGACCTAGAATTAGACGAAAAGATAAATTAACAATATCTCATTATGTAATGCTCTCCCAGAGAATAAGAACCTATATAGCTATACGTTTCTTAGTTTTGCTCGGCATTTCTCACAAAGCTCCCAAGATTTATAGTCTGTATCACCTATCCAGTTACTGAAAGCCATCACACACCTCCTATTACTACAGTGGGTTAGATTATGTAGGTGACCAACCTCATGAACAGCCTCTTTAAGAGATCTCTCTATAAACAGTTTATGATCTGGGTCTTGACCATAGAATTCTTGCCTCAATCTATAGGTAGAGATTACTGCAACCTTCTGCCAAGCAAGACCGAAGATGTAATTAAATCCTGAAGCATAGATATCTTCTCCAACGATGAGTAGTAAGTATTCATCTTCTCTACGTTCTCCACTATAGATCTCGATAAGCTTCCATGCATCATATTGTTTTCTCCTACTGTTAAAACACTTATAGTTTAAGATCTCTCCCCTCTCTATAACGATATCTAGATTATAAATTTCTCCCAATACTCGTGCTAAGACTTCAAACATCTCTCTATCATCTAGCTCAGATATAATTCTAATCTTCTTCAATGAAACTCTACTACATGATTAGCTAGACGATTAGATATAAACTATATTATTCATCCCATCCTTTTATTAAAATTTTTAATTTACCGCACCAACCCTCCAGACAAGAGAGATCTAAATTTTTTAAATACTGATTAAGTACTTATTCTGTGGTATAGATATGGGGAAGAAGGCAGCTCTTATTAAGGGTGATGGTGTAGGGCCAGAGTTGACAGCATGTGCTTTAACAGTTCTCGAGGCTGTCAATACAGAGATAGAGCTTATCCCTGTAGATGCAGGATATGATTGGTGGCTTCAACACGGTGGACCATCTCTCATACCTCCTGAAACATGGAAGGTGATCAAAGAAGTAGACGCGGTCATTAAAGCTCCTACAACCACTCCTGCAGAATCTGGAGCGCCTAGAAGCGTGGCCGTAAGTATCAGACAAGCATTAGACCTTTATGCGAATATTAGACCTATAAAGACTTATAGAGGTCTTCCCAGCCCATATGGAGAATTAGATTTCATATGTGTTAGAGAGACTACTGAGGGTCTCTATAGTGGGATAGAGCATAGGCTTACACCAGATGTTGCTATAGCGGTTAGAAAGATTAGTAGGAGACAGTCGGAGAGGGTTGCTAGGAGAGCTTTCGAGTTGGCGAGAGAAAGAGGATGGAAGAAGGTGATAGTTGTTACCAAGAGGAATATAATGAGAGAGTGTGATGGAATATTCATAGAATCCGTAGACAAGGTTTCAAAAGATTTTCCAGGAATAACTTATGAAGAGTACTATATCGATAATATGGCTCAGCAGTTGGTGAAGAATCCAGATAGATTTAACCAGAACATAATTCTCGGAACCAATCTATTTATGGATATAATCAGTGAGGAAGCCTCGGGACTTATAGCGAGTATAGGGATGATATATTCTGGAAACTTTGGAGATGAGAAGGCCATGTTCGAGCCGGCTCATGGAAGCGCTCCAAAATATAAGGGGCAGGACAAAGTCAACCCGACGGCCATGATACTATCAGCGGCATGGGCCATAGAGTATCTTGGAGAGAAAGAAAAATCTAGAGCAATATTCCAAGCCGTTGAAGATGTTATAGCTGAAGGCAAGATAGTTACATATGACTTGAAGGGTAATGCTAAGTCTTCTGAGATGGCTAAAGCTATAGCTGAGAGAGCAGCGAAGCTACTTAGACGCTAGGTTGTCAGGTCTTCTCTTCAATCTAGTTCCACAGATTGGGCAGTCCCCTCCTCTAAATACTCCATCAACCCATCCACAGCTAGGACAGTAAGCGATCCATCTAATCTTCCCAGTTATACCCTTATGTATAATCTTTACCACATCGATATCGAGTGTGAGAGCTATATTCTGGATAGAGTAGTCTGCAGATACTAGGAATGGACGCCAACCCCTCTCTCTAAATTCAATGGCGAGAGCTAAGAGCTTTATATCGGCTTCAGATAAGTATCTTTCACCCATCTCATCCATCTTCTTCTTGACCGAGTCGACATATTCTTGGGCGGGTTCGACTATAGTTGCACCCGCTCCCTCTCTTATCGCGGTTGCTCTATAAGGTGCAGCCCCACCATACTTTACCTCATCGACAACTTCTTTACATGTTATCTGTAAATCTTCAGATGATGAGAAACCGGATATTATAGCTGAGGCATCGAGAACATAGACTCTCTTCTTCTCCATAAACTCTTTACCTTACCCAGCCCATAGATTAAACTGTCAACTATCATTTAAATCTCTTCCTAAGCCTTCTAGCAAAGCTTTCACCATCCCTAAATCTAATAAATAAGACATAATCTTCAGATCTTCCAACCTCTATACTTACATACTTCTTGAAGACATGCTGGATATGTCCATCTATCGTTATCTGGATATCTGTATCTGATTCAACGGTTATAGTAAAGTTATTGATAAGAGATAGTACTACTGTCCTCGTATTGGTTATTGGGCAGACCGGTACCAAGACTGCGGATTCTAGTTGGTCATCTACAGCTGGACCGCCTGCTGAGAAGGCATATGCTGTAGAGCCTAGAGGTGTTGAGATTATTAATGCATCTGCTATCGCTCTATACAGCTCAATACCTCTTCTCTCAACTTTAAATTCTATTATCTTTCCTGGGACGACCGTGGAGATGTATGCCTCATTGAGTGCGTCACCTATCTTCTCACCGTCTCGGGAGAACGAAAGCATTCCAGCCTTCTCTACCTCATATCTTCCTTCAAGAACTTCTTCGACAGCTTCTATAGATTTTTCAGGTTCCACCTCCATCAAGTATCCTCCTCTTCCATAGTTTATGGTTAGCACCGGAATATTCGGTCTAGGTAGGAGGTTTATGCTTCTCAGTAATGTTCCATCTCCACCTAATACTATCAATGCCTCAATATCTGCTGGTAAACCATTGTCTAGAGCATTCTCTATATTCATCGAGTTAACTATGAAGCCTCTACTCTTTATCAGCATCTCCAGTTCTCTAGCCTTCTCTACCGCTCCAGGTTTTCGAACAGTATATACGATGAGATACCGTGAACCCATCTATCCCTTAGAGATCTAGTATTTCTCACCCTTAACTTTATCCACGGCAAAACTTTGAACAAGATAGTACTAGAAAGGCTCATATCTATAATCTGGTAATAATAGTCGACGTTTATCAGCTATCTAGATCCTTGATGTTTCGAGGCTAAGATTTAAAAGACCGTTACATCCATATTTGGTTTGATGTCTAGTGGTGAGTTTTTAGTATATATTGATGGAGAATATTTTCCAAGGTCTCAGGCAAAGGTCTCAGTCTTTGATCATGGATTCCTATATGGTGATGGAGTATTCGAGGGGATAAGATGTTATGATGGAGTAGTCTTTAAGCTTGTTGAGCATATAGATAGACTATACGAGTCTGCTAAGACGATCATGCTCGATATATCTATGAAGAAAGAAGAGATGGTGAACGCTGTCTTAGAGACTATTAGAAGGAACGGTCTTAGAGATGCATATATTAGACTCATAGCAACTAGAGGTGTTGGAGATCTAGGGCTAGACCCTAGAAAATGTAGTAGGTCATCTATAATCATCATCGTACAGCCTATGGAGCCTCTTCTAGGTAGAGAGGTAAGAGAGAAGGGTGTCAGACTAATAATCTCATCTGTTAGGAGGGATAGGGTGGATGCTACAAGCCATCAAGCTAAAACATTAAACTATCTCAATAGCATACTGGCCAAGATAGAAGCAATAAATGCAGGGGTAGACGATGCCATCCTACTAGATGATAGAGGCTTCGTATCGGAAGCAAGCGCAGCCAACCTATTTATCGTAAAGAATAGTGTATTGTCTACGCCTCCCCAAACCTCTGGGATACTGCCAGGAATAACTAGAGCGGTAGTAATGGAGCTGGCTAGGAAGATTGGGTATAGAGTTGAAGAGAGGGACATCACACCACACGAACTATACACGGCTAACGAGGTCTTCTTAACCGGTACAGCTGCAGAGATCGTTCCAGTAATCGAGATAAGTAAGAGAAAGATAGGAGATGGGGTGCCTGGACCGATAACAAAGAAGTTAATCGAGGAGTTCGATAAGGTTAAGAGAGACCCCTCATATGGTGTAAAAGTCTACTAGAAATCGTTTAAAGATCGTACAACGGGTTTAAGATAAGACCTCCAATACTCAAAGTATAGAGGATAAAGTTATTGAAGAGAATATGTGGAAATATTATACTCTCTTATCTTCTTGGGATAGGAGGATCTCTGCCACCCATCTAGCTACTTTTCCAGTCACGTCTGGACATTTATCTCTATGAGCCCCCATCTCCTCGAATCTATTATAGTCTTCCGGGTCCCAGAGGTTGAATGATCTCCCAAAAATCTTGGACTGTACATCTCTACATATACAGCTTCCAAACTCTTTTACGAATATGTCATAGAGTTCTTTAGCTTTCTGATATGATTGGAGAAATCTACCTTTTCCCATGTCTTCTAGACCTCGACCATAGATGTATCCTAGGGCCATGGCCCCACCTGTGAGCGCGCCGCATGTCCCATTCCCACTTAATCCTAGACCACCCGCTAAGGGATGTGCAGATTTGATGACCGCACCCATCCCATCTAGACTGAAGACTTCACATAATGCTCTCAGGACGGCTTGGGGACAGCTTCCATACTCAGCCTCATACTTGAACGCCAATTTATAGGCTCTCTCCGGAATACTCACATCCAACACCTCTGAGAACTATGACATCAGCTTTTACTAATGTATTTCTTTAAATGTATAAAACTAGTCTATCTATGGACCGCTCCATGTCTCCAAGCCTCTAACCTAGACCATCCAATATAGAAGATGATGGAAAGACAATATTTTTAAAATCTAGGTTAAAGTAGATCTATCGAGGATGGTTCTAAGGATTAGTAGTGAAGCTTTGAGAGAGATTCTAGACCACTGTCTACTTTCTTCCCCTGAAGAATGCTGCGGCTTACTCATTGGGCGTAGAATTGAAGATGTGGTGAATGTTCAAAGGATCAAGAAGACCAAGAACATCTATCCAGATGATAAGAGGGTTGGATACATTGTTGATCCTCTAGATTATCTTGAAGCTGAGAAGGAAGCGGAGAAGTATGGATTGGAGGTGGTAGGCGTCTATCATTCACATATCTGGGTTGGACCCTTTCCATCTATAAGAGACTTAGAGCAAGCGATACCTGGATACATATATCTAATAGTATCTCTATCTTCAGGGCCAGCATATAGAGCATGGACGATGGAGAAGGACATGAAAAAATTTAGAGAAGAAACAATAGAGATAATCTAGAACCTCTAATCTTTTAACGGTTTATCTTATCCTGCCTCTCAGCTCAGCTCCCCCAGGGCTAGACTCATCTCTAAGCAGACTCATCCTCTGAGTCCATCATCATCGCTAACAATAGATCATGTTAAACTCTATATATCCTTAATCCTTAAGAGAATACTCTTTATCTAGGATGCGCTTTCTAGATAGTATGCATAGTACTAAGAGGGTTAATAGGATAGCTATCGGAGTAACGGGTGCGAGCGGCGTCATATATGCTAAGCGTCTCCTCGAAGTCTTGAATACTAAAGATGTTGAAGTCCATCTAGTAATAAGTAAGACCGCTGAGAAGATCATAGAGTATGAGCTTAACGTTGGTAGAGATTATCTGGAAAAGCTTGCAAGATATAGTTATAGTGAAGATGATATAGATGCTCCACTCGCTAGCGGCTCCTTCAAGATGGATGGAATGGTGATAGTACCATGTAGTGTGAAGACTGTTGCAGGTATAGTCTCTGGATATACGGATAACCTGATACTGAGAGCGGCGGATGTAGCTTTAAAAGAGAAGAGGAAGCTGATACTGGTCCCCCGTGAGACTCCTCTAAACGTTATACATCTACGGAATATGTTAGAGCTTGCAAAACTTGGAGTAATAATACTTCCAGCTATGCCTGCATTCTATCATAAGCCAGAGAAGATAGAGGAACTTGTAGACTTCATAGTTGGAAAGATACTTGACATACTTGGAATAGAACATGAACTATTTAGGAGATGGGGTGGGGAAACATATAAATGAACTATGTGAATACATGTAGATAAAGAAAATTTTTAGATATCATATATATTGAGCTGGACATGGAGTATAGGAGAATAGATGATAAGGTTATCGTAAGACTAGATCCTGGAGATGAGATTGTAGGGAAATTGGAAGAGTTAAGAAGTAGGGAGGGTTTGAATGGCTTCTTCTATGGGATAGGAACGGTAAACTACTTAAAACTAGGATTCTACGATCTTAAGACTAGAAGATATATTGAGAAAGAATTCTATGAAGATCTTGAAGTTACATGTCTACTGGGAAATATTGGAAGAGATGGAGTCCACTCCCATATAACGGTTACAGATAGAGATTATAGAGCTTTAGGAGGCCATCTTATAGAAGCGAGAGTATCGGGAACGCTCGAGATGACCATCTTTACTATTAAGGGAGAATTAGCACGATAGATGAAGAAACGAGTTTAAGAAGAATGGCAATAATAACGTAACAATATTATACATCTGAGTTAGATTCTTTAATCAAGCATAGATTGCTGAGCTTCCACCGATACTCAGATAACTCCATCAATACATTTACAATTTCTTCAGACAACCACATAATACAGCTTCTTCTACCGTTCCTATCTGGAAATACACCAATACTTAGGTCATCTTTTGCATGATCTTAAAAATGATTTTTATGTTACGCCTTAACTCTTAAATAAACTTTTTTACATGCTTACCATTATTCTCCAGATCTAAACCGCAAATTTAGGTAAGAGAATCCTAGGAGATTCGATCGAGACCTTAAAGATCTGAAGAATCTTTAGGATTCTCTATTACAGCTTCTCCAGAAGGTGTTATCCTGTATCTGTATGGTTTTCCCTCTCTAACTACCAGCCCAGACTCCACCATCTTCTTTAAAAGCCTTGCAGTATGCTCTCTACTCAAGCCCAGGGCTATGCTCACTTCTCTAGCACTTAGAGAACCTTTACTGAGAACTTCTAAAGCTTTAATAATACTCTCATTAAACTTTATGTCTTCTCCATGTTGTGACATCTGTGATATGTGTGATTTTTTCATAGTATTATCAATCTTCTTCTTCAATCTTAGAAGGAGTAAGGTGTAGAGCAAGGTCTGGGCTACAAACATCGTCGAGAATATTATTGCAGTCGTTGTGATATCAATCTCCATACTGTCCACCTATCTTGTGACATCACGAAATCTTATAGATTTTAACAGGTCTAAACCCTCATCTACTTCGCCTCTTCCCAGCCTTTCGGCAACTTCCAAGAGCCTAGATAAGCCGGAATCACTCAAGATCCCAAGATACCTTAAAAAAAGTATTGTATAGATGCTTTTACGTATGTTTTTTATTGCTTGGGCCTTCGTAGTAGCATAAGCACCTTTCGAGACGCCTCTAATAGAAGCTTTAAATTCAGTATCAATCCTTCCACCATTAGATTGGGAGGCATACTCGATCAATAGAGTCTCGATTTGGGTCTCTGTCAGGGAAGACCCCTTCATCAAGACCTCTAAAATCCCATCGCCTTCAATATTCAATCCATTTTCTTTAAGAAAATCCAGTACCTTCTTCTTCACAGTCTTCCCCCTCCACGTTATACAAAAATGTAGACGGACCAGTATTTAGAAAGTCATAGATAATTTATGGAGAAGTAATACTATAAGACTTGTCTGGTAGTGCTCTCGGATAGTGTTGTGTATCTACACTTAGATGTGCTAGCTTATATCTTATATTGTTTCCCGTTCCATATCTTTCTAGGAATCCTCTATCTGCAAGTCTCGAGAGGTATGTTGACGCTGTTGAGAGGCTTAAAGGCTCCCGGTACTCTGCTATATATGCTTCAACAACATCTCTAGAAGAGAAGAAGGTTAGAGGAAAATACTTGGTGATCACTCTAGCTAATTTTGAGAGCTTACTGCTCTCGATTAAGCCGATGTTAGAGTTATCATTCTGCTGTCCACCATAAAGTTCTAGGAAATCTGCAAGCTGGATAAGTTTCTCCCTATCTATCCTACCCTCCATTATGAGGATAAGTCTATCTCCTTCATCATTTGTCAACTCCAACTTTACCTTCTTCCTAGATGCCATTGGAGCCAATGCAAATACATTATCACATCAAAGATGAATGAATATAAGCTTTAAATGGCCAACAACCTGAAAATATTTTCTACGTACTACCTTGGACTTGTAGAGGTATCCTTTCCAATAGACCTAATTATCTCAAGTATAGAGATCGCCATCCAGAACTGCGTTCTAGCAAAGACCGGCATATTAGGATCATTAATTACTTCTTCAATCATCTCGATCGCATTCGCTGCTCTAACAGCTATCGGATACCTCTCATCAAATAATGCATCTGAAGCAGCTTTAGCAACCCTCCTAATATTTCTAGGAGTATTAGTATCGTTAGCTATACTCTCTAAGATCTGGACGACATTCTCTCTCTTAGCCTCCCAACCCTCAACTTCAGGATCTTCAATCAATCTTAACCCCCCAGTTCTCAGAAGATACTCTCTGATCCTACCATAAAAGCCTACTTATAGGCTGAGGATCATAGAATATTAGAAGAATACTCTGATCTCATAGAATAAGGATTTCCATAGAGGTCTTTGAGGATGCTCTACAGAATCTCAACCTCATAGCGTATTGAGAAGAAATTAATAAGAAGGCTAGTAGAACCTACTTGGGATGGAATCAGTCTACATATATCTAATAAGTATAGCCTCATCTTGGACTATTATCTATCTCATAGTTAGATGGAGGTGGAGTAGTAGATTAAAGAATTCACGTAATCTTGTTTTCTATCCTCTATTCTTCATGGTAAGATCAATCAGGATGGTTAATTACATGGATAAGATCTCATCTTCAAATAGGCTTCTCTGGAAGATTCTATCTAATATCGGTTTAGCTACTTCTATCGGTCTCTCATTCTTTGCAGTATATTATCTTGTAGATAACTTGAAGATCTATCTTTTTAGACCTGAGACGGTGGGTATCGGTAATATTGTTATCCCACTTATAATTGGGGTAACTATAAGGTTTGAGCATCTACCATACTTGTTGATTGCCTTCGCTATAGTCTTGATAACTCATGAGGGAATGCATGGTATAGTAGCAAGACTTGAAGGAATAAAGCTAAAATCTACGGGAGCCTTCATAGCATTCATCCTCCCAGGAGGATTCGTAGAACCTGATGAAGAAGATTTCAAGAACTCTCCAACAATATCTAAGATGAAGGTGGCCGCTGCAGGAAGCTTTGCAAATCTATTGGTAGGAGTGATAACGCTCTTCCTAATCTTGGGATTATTTCTACCAACTGTTAGTGGTGTAATGGTCTTGGAGACTTCAGGAGAGGTCTATGGACCTGGCCCCAATGAGGTTATCTATTCTATAAACGGTGTTCCCGTAAATCCAGATACACTCTTCCAAAACATCACTCTAGTAGACTACTTTATAGTAGAGACGAATAAGAAAAATTATACCTACCAGGTGAAGGAGGCCACGTCTATTCCATTAGGCTGGATACTTAGAAGCATAGGAGTAATACGTATAGATTATTATCGGCCCACCATATTCGGCCTCGGAGAACCTGAACTAGAGTATTCTTTCTATAGAGCTCTCTGGTGGCTGCAGCTGATCGCTTTCGGTGTAGCCATATTCAACATGCTTCCAGTAAAGATTCTTGACGGCCATCTTCTATACATGTCCCTGATACAGTCTAGGGTGAAGGATGAAAAACGACTGAAGATCATGGATAACACGATTACAATAGCCTGTCTAACACTTCTCGTACTAAACATCTTCTTCACATATAAAACTTTTGGGTTCTTCCAGCTCTGAGAAATCTAAAACACCATCTTTTTAACAATAATATCTTCTATCTCGCAAGCTCTACATATTTTTCTAGATGTAGGCTCGCCACACCTCGTACATCTACCACTCTCTCGATCACTCTTCTCAAAGATTCTTTCAAAACTTTTTAGAGCTGAGAAGAGGCTTCCCGGAAACCTCTCTTCATACTCGGTTAAGAACGATCTAATAGGGTCTCTCATAGATTCTTCAGCATAAGGGCACTCATAAGTCTGGAAAGGAATCCCTGATAGATATGCATACAAGACTACCTCACGTTCAGGTATAAGTCTGAGAGGAGCTACTCTAGGGATAACCCCTTCAGCCCCCCTCCTAACCCCGATAGGCGTGAATCTAGTATCCCCACGTAGAATATTCAATAGGTATGTCTGGACCACATCATCTAGAGTATGGGCAGTCGCTATAACCGTAGCTCCAACCTTCTCGGCGGCCAATGTTAAAGCCTTTCTTCTCAGTACACCACATATAGTACATGGCCGCAGGTTTATCGATCTTGCAACACCCTTCTCTACTATCTCCGTCAGAGTGAATCCGTATAGTTTCTCGAAGCTGAAGACATAGTGGGGTACACCAATCTTCTTAACATATTCTTCTGCATTCTTTATAGCTTCATCTCTATAATCTGGTATTCCTTCATCGATCGTTACAGCAACCAAGCTAGCACTCGGATAATCTTTCTCGATCTCTGCCAAGATCTTTAAGAGGGATAGGCTGTCTTTTCCTCCTGAAACAGCTACAGCGATCTTATCGAAAGGTTTTAAAAGATCATACCTCGAGATCGTGTATCTTACCTTCTCAACGATATTCTCTAGGAAACATCTACGGCAGAGTCTTTCACCAGAATACCTCCTATAATAAACTATCTCGCTATTACCGCAGAAGCTACAATTCTCTAACCCGATCTCTAAACCCTCCAAAAAGCATCTAACATATTCTTCAACTTAAACCCACATAATTTACTAATGCTCCTAAGAATAATCAATAAAAAATTTAAATATAGTAAAATCTTAAGAGAAATCTTAAGAGATAAAAATAAATTTTCCGAGTTCTTAAAAGCTTGAAGCGGTAGTATTTGGAGACGCCAGTACCCAGCTTTCGCGGGGGCTCCCGCACCCCACTAGTAGCTGGGCGGGAAAAGGCTTGACTTCCGCGTTCGGAATGAGTGCGGGTATTTCCCTTCTCCCTATGACCGGCGTCTCCAAAATGTATGGATACTCACTGTTATTTTAGGTTGTTTTCTCCCAGCTGATCAAAGTTAAAACCTTTCTCTAGTTCTAGGAGAAAGCTTTTTAGAATGAGCTTTTCTGAATATATCGGATTGAATGCCCTATTAGATCTTCTTCAGATCGGTGGTCAGCAAGATCTTGTCTCGACCTTAGTCTCTTTAATATGGTTATTTCTACTGATGAGCTTCTTTCTATACCCTGGGCTTAGCCAGAGAATTCAACTATCTTATATGCTGAGAGATTTGGAGAGAAAACTGAATAGGCTTAAGAGTATTGATGATGAGGTTAGAGATAGAACTATTAAGACTCTTCAAGCCCATACTGAATCGAACATAGATGTAAGTAGCGAGCTGGAGAGGCTTCTAGACTCATTCATAATATCTCCTGAATCTATGGATCCATACGGTATCGTCTATAAGCTTGAACATATCGTGAATACTTGGGAGGATAGATTCGAAGAAGATGTAGCTAAGATCTGTAGAAAGGCGGATGGTGTTAAGACAAAGACTTTGACAAATCTGGTAGAAGTTGCTAGGGGAGTACACTTCATATACCGATTTGTACGACACTATTATCTACTTGGAAAGAAGACCTCGAACATATATCTCATCCTCCAGATACAGATGCTTATGCCTCAGATAATGGAGATTGCGAATGCGTATAGGCAAGCGAGCCATGCGTTTGTCCATGGACAACCTATCGGAGATGGGATAGGAGTATTATCAGTAGCAAAGCTTGCCTACGGTAGAGAGAAGAAGACTTACGAGATAGCTAAAGATACTATAGCCCAGGAGCTAGATTTTGAAGGTAGAAGGCTTATAATAGTTAGAGCTGCTGGGCCAGGTGGAACAGTTGGTAGACCGGGTGAAGGGATTCAGAAGATAGTTGAAGCAGAAGGCGATAAAGTTAAGCTTATAATTACTGTAGATGCAGGTCTCAAGCTTGAGGGAGAGGAATCTGGTAAGATCGTTGAGGGTGTAGGCGTAGCTATAGGTGGGACAGGCGTAGACAAATACAGGATTGAAGAGATAGCAAGGTCGAGGGGGACACCTCTCTACGCTATAGTAATATATGAGTCGATAACGGAGGCGATAACCCCTATGAAGGAAGCTATAGCAAAAGCGGCAGATAAAGTAATAGAGAAGATCAAGCAAGCTATCTCGGAGAAAGTGGAGAACGGCTCTACGGTAATAGTTGCAGGAATAGGAAACTCTGTAGGAATAGGTATAACCTAAATATCATAGAATAGAGACAGCTTCTTAACCGATAAACAAGATATATTAACTGCTGTAAAAATATTCGGATAGATGGTGTAGTGACATTGTTCCCCATCAAATCTAGATTTGACAGATTTATCGAGCCGCTTACACATTTAACATGTTTTAACTGTAATACTGAGAACTCTAGACAATTTAGAGATGGAGACTACATATTTAAGGAAGTTGAAGAGAAATGCCCAAAATGCGGTACGACGAGGATGCTTATAACAGGTATATATATTGAGGCTAGACAAGAAAAAGAGAGACAAGAGTAAGTCATAGAAACCTTTGAAAAGCCTGGAACATCTCTCCATAAAGCTTTAAACGGTCGAGAACTCTCCCATCAAAAGATTAGTAATCTTAACTTACATGGATCCCAGCCATAACGACCTATGACCTCAACATTATCTCAATCAATATCCAAAAATTTTCAGCCGATATGTTAACGCAAAAAACTATGGGTTGAATTTGAAGCCGGTATTCCTATCCTAAATCCTCATCCGCATAGAGAACTCTAATAGATATCTGTCGATTACATCGGAGAGAAGACTTGCTATTTCAGATAGGTTGAAGGGCCAAGCATAGATTATCGGCTTTCCACATCTAGACTTGAATTCTTCTAGAATTCTCGGTATATCTTCTTCGGAATGCTCTCCACCCCGTGTCATCATAGTCGTAGTGACGACTATAACCTCTACATCACTACTGCATGCTTCTTCAATCGCCTCTTTAACTGTTGGCTTACAGAAATCGATAAATGCAATCCAGACCATACTATATCTTCTCTTCTTCTCTAACTCTTCAGCTATCATCTGTAAAGAGTGATAGTAGGGATCGTTGGACTCGTTTCGCGGCCAGTTCATGACCTTCTCTTCAAGCGATTTGAAAGAAGCCTCTTCTTCAGGAGATCTTTCTACCTTGAACTTCAACTTCATATATTCACGTCCGATCTCACTTGGGAGATCACGAGGTAACTGTCCGTGACCTACCAACACGACTCCTACTTTAAGCTTGTCGCTACTCACGCCCATAAAATGTTGTAGACCATATTTAATCCTTGCTAGATGACTCATAAAACATGAAGATTTTCAATTAGTGGTTGATTATGGTCTAACTTTATCTATAATCTTGTATAGTTCTCTATATTTAGGTGATTATCTCGCATCCTTCTTCCGTTATGATGATTGTATGCTCCGCTTGTGCCACTGGTCTTCCCCTCTTCTCAACTAATACAGGATAAGAATAGACTCTGCCAGCTTTAACCATCTTGATATGAACCTCTCTAAACTTTTCAAATTCCTTAATCCATCTAGTCGTGTATGGTAACCTATTAAACTTCTTGTAAAGAATCTCTGCAAGCATCTTTTCTTCTTCACTTAATTTCTTATCCATAATCCTTTCAATATTAAGTCTATATATCGTTACAGTAGATGATGAGATCACCTCTCCTGCCCCATCTGGTGTTGTTGCGAACGGTTCTATAGCATATACATGACCTAGCTGAAGCTTACTTGACTGAGAAGTCTGTATATTCGGTATAGATAAGCCTGCATGTAGATTATATCTAGAGATCTCATGGCCTGTAAGATTCTTTATAGGCTTAAAACCTCTACCAACTATAGTCTTCTGGATTATCCCGCCTATCGTTGAAGCCTGCACTCCAGGTTTAATGATCTTGATAGATTCGAGAAGAGCTGTATTCACTGCTTCTACCAATGGCTCAAGCATAGAATTCAGAGAAATAGTTACAGCAGTATCAGCAATATATCCATCCAATGATACTCCTAAGTCTACTTTTACGAGAGACCCTGAGGTAATTATAGAAGTGTCTTCTAGAGATGGAGTATAATGAGCAGCTACCTCATCTATACAGATATTACAGGGAAAGGCGGGAACCGCTCCTTCATCGATTATCAGGCCCTCGATAATATTGCATAGTTCTATTATACTCATACCTTCTCTTACCAGGTCTAAAGCCTTCTCTCTAACCCTTCTAGCAATCCTACCCGCCTCTCTCAAACTATCTAACCCCTCCATGCTCACAGAACCTAGCCACCATCATTATGTAAAATGAGTAATTTAAAAATAAGCCTGTATATCCGAGATGACGTGGTAGACCTTCCCGACATACTAAAACTAAGAAGTTAACATAAT
>JBCNVN010000027.1:0-19778 GCA_039630055.1 Candidatus Caldarchaeales archaeon
CTTGGGGCTTCTCTCAGGGGAAGACTGTTTCCAGTGTTATGCCTGGGGCATCTCTGGAGGCGGTCAGCCTCGAACCACTGAGACAATAGACTCCATAGACATCATGGAATCCCTTAGACTTTAGACGACTGTAAGCGTTTCAGCGGTCTCAAACGTTACATTAGAGGTTTAGAAGGGTTCTAATGCTTCAGCCAACCTCTATAGGCTCATGTAGAGCTCCTCACAACAGCCGGGTTCAAGACCCTTAGCCCTCAAAAGATTATGGGGGTGCTCTCCTCAAGGCTTGGCTCGGCCGCATCCTCCAGAGCTTCCTTGAAGTCTTCTCCCAGAGGCTCTGGAGGGCTTGGTGAAACCATAAGCCTAGATCCACCCGGTGTTGGTGGGTGGTGATGGTTTATGGGAGTAGCCTTGCTTGCCGAGCCTTCTCTGGGGAGGAGAACCTTCAGGAGCTCTGCATGAGCCTAGGAGGTGGTGTGTATGGAGTGGGAGGAAGAATGGGAGGAAATTGAGGAGTGTGAAGATCTTGAGGAAGAGGAGGAGTTCGATGAGTTCGATGAGCTCGCAGAGTTCTTCAACAACCAGAGGTGGTGAACGTAGATGGGGATGATGCAGAAAATAAGAGAGGTTTTCGAGGATGCCGTATGTCTTCTACTGCGTCCATCGCATGAAGTGAATCCGATATGGCTTATGATACTTGTCATCTATCTGCTGATACCAACAATATTGATGTTGATTGGTGAGTGAGGATGAAGAGGTGAGGGATATTGGCTAGGCGAGGTAGATATAGACCAGTGGAGCTAAGAATAAAGCTGTACGAAGAGGTTCTAAGATTATATGAACAAGGATTAGGGTACAAGAAGATTGCTAAGGAGATTGAGAAATTGTATGGTGAGAAGCTATCTAGATCGACGATATCTTACTGGGTTAAAGGTTTGCATACGCCATACAATGGTAGAAGATTTCCATCAATAGAGTTTCTCAAACCATCACCGCAGCTGTCGTATATTATCGGAGTGGTGATGGGCGACGGATTCGCAAGGATGAAGAGGAATAAGGGGTACATTGATAACATTATCGAGCTTGAAACAAAAGATATGGAGTTTATTGCCGAGTTCTCAAGATGCTTAGGGATGGTCTTAGGCAGAGACCCGCCGAGACTGAAATATGATGAAGTGTATCAGCACTATTATGTCTCGGTGAAAGACAAGACGCTGTTCGAGCTGCTGCATGAACGGGACTTGGAGAAGATAAAGCCCTTCGTAGAGCGCTGCGATGAATGCAAGGCAAGCTTCCTGCGGGGATTCTTCGACTCAGAGGGATGCATGAGCAGGAACGCATTAACGGTATGCAATACGAACTACGAGCTGTTGCTATACGTGATGAGGCAGCTGGCAGAACTGAGCATAGAGGCAGCAGGACCGTACCTGAAAGGGAAAAAGGGGACGGTGCTCAAAGATCCGTGGACGGGAAAAGAATACATTCGTAAAAAAGATTTGTATTTTGTGAGGGCGAAGAGCCTTCTAACGTTCTATCTGAAGATCGGCTTCACGATCAGGAGAAAGCAGGCGAGACTCGAGGAGCATTTAATAAGACGAGGGCTACTACTGCTCGCAAGCCCCCAACCTGCTCCTACCCTTTTTGTCATATTTTACTATATAAGCATTACCGAAAAGTTTATATATTATCGCCCCGGCCGGGATTTGAACCCGGGTCCCGGGCTCGACAGGCCCGTATACTAACCGGACTATACTACCGGGGCTCAATATATCTTGTTCTTTAGGTATTTATCAACCTTTATTTTTTCGTGACCCTGTTTTTCCTTAGATTTGGAGATAGGTATCCTCTCAAGATTTTCAAGGTAGCTCCATTTATTATGTAATATTTTCTCGGATTGTTTTTAATTATTTTCCTTTTAGATGGTCTTTTTTTGAATATTAATCTTTATATCTGGTTTCCGTTATTCTTTTTTTGAAGGGTTTAGGTTTGAAAGAATCTTCGGCTGTAGTTTTTGCTAATATGAAGGGATTTAGAGGGTTTGAGCGAGGCCTCGTACCTATAGGCGGGAAGCCCATGATAGAGTATGTTCTAGATGCTATCCCAGACCAGGTATCAAACATATCAATAGTTGTTGATAGTGAAGAGAAGGCTAAAGCATATAGAGATCTAGCAGAAAAATATTGGGCTGAGATTATCGTCTTAAATACTCTGTCTAAGACTATTAGAAGTCAAATAGACTTCGCTATCTCATCCGCCTCTGGAGAGAACGTACTGATATTACCATGTGATTCACCTTTAGTTAGTAGAGAGTTTACAAGCTTCTTGATAGAAACTTCAGAAAAATTTTCAGCTGTCTTACCAAGGAATCAAGCTAGAGAGACGGTATATATTATGGCCGCCTATCAGAAGAGGCCTTTCATGGAGGCATTCTCGAAGAATCCTGAAGACGATATGGACTCTCTAGTAAAGAAGGTTCAGCGAGTTCTATATCTTTCAAGCAACAGTTTAAAGATATTTGATGAGCGGCTACTAATGTTTTTAAGAGTGTATAGTCCATCAGATGTTCAAAGAGTAGAAAATATATTGAAGAGAAGGGTATGAAGATACTTTGATAAGAGCTTTAATTATATTCTGACAAGATCTATACTCAATACTCTTTAAGGAGAATAATATAATTATCTTAATGAATTAGTTTGAGATTAAGTCTTGGAAAAATCGATAGAGAATTGTTAGAAGAGGTCGTCTTTAGGAAACTCGGTGCTAGGAGGCGAGACATAATTCTCGGACCATCATTCGGTGAAGATGCTGGAGTAATCAAGATAAACAGTAAACATATCGTTGTTTCATGTGATCCGATAACTGGAGCCTTGGAGAAGATAGGCTGGCTTGCAGTACATGTTAATGCAAACGATGTTGCGGTATGCGGTGGCATGCCCCGATGGTTCTCCCCCATAATACTCTTAAATAAAGGTTCAGGAAAAGATGAATTAGAGAAGATCGTAGCCGAGGTACATGATGCTTGTCTAGAACTAAATGTTGGAGTATTGACAGGACATACAGAAGTTTCTCCAGGAATCTCCCATCACGTGGTTAGCGGGTATATGATGGGGCCACTTATCACTAGTAAGCCGATCAGGTCTAGTGGTGGAAGACCGGGAGACGTATTGGTAATGTCTAAGAGCGCTGGGATTGAAGGGACCGCTATACTGGCTAGAGATTTTAGAGAGAGATTGGTAAACAAGATATCTCGTGAGATTCTAGATAGAGCTGAGAGATATTATGAGAAGATAAGCATTGTTAAAGAAGCCTTAAAATTAGCTAGGAGGAGGATCGTATCGGCTATGCATGATCCGACTGAGGGTGGACTGGTTGGAGGAGTATATGAGCTGGCTGAAGCAAGTAATACATCTTTCATAATATATGAAGACAGGATACCAGTATCTAGAGAGACTAGGTTGATATGCAGTATACTCGGATGTGATCCTTTGAGATTGATAAGTTCAGGGGTTCTACTAGCAGCCATCAATAAAAAGTATCTAAGATCGATAAATCTTTTAGGGTTTAACATTATTGGAGAATTGAGGAAAAAGACTGAGGGAAATATACTAGTACGATCTGATAAGAGTGAAGAGAAAATATCATCGCCAATACGAGATGAGCTCTGGAGACTCTATGAAGAAATTTAAATTCATTATTCAAAATAATTTATGTTAACTGGCTAGATTAAGAATGAAAGTTTTAAGATGAGGTTTTATTATAGTTGGGGGAAGTTTTGAGGGGTGGAGAACGATGCCACTGGCTTCAAAGATATTCGAGGTCAAGCCGAATATTCCATTAGAAGAGATCGCAGAGAAATTAAAAGATTATAGAATCGTTGAAGAAAGAGAAGAAGAAGATATGAGTTTCGAGCTAGTTACAGAGGTTAGAGACCTCGACCTTAAAGGAAACATGTTGTACGGGGTTTTCAGTAAGGATAAGATTATCCTGATACCTCAGAGGGGTAGGAATTTACCTGTAGTTAAGACTACTGATGCGAGAATAATCTTTAGAAAAGAGCATGGTACGATACTGCTGACTGTTGTCCAGGAAAAACATTTCGCTAATGCAGTTGCTTCTCTATTATCTAATCACCTATTTCTGAGTTATCGTGCGATCGTCGAGGGAAGGATCTCTCCAGACGTTATGAGAGCCTTCCATGAGAGGAATCCAGAGAACACTAAGGTTATCTATTTTGACGACCTAGATATCCCGGAGGTTAGCAAGCTTGCACTATATGGTGAGAGCGTCAAGAACTCAGCACTATATGAAGAATATCTAAAGCATGGTAAAGTATGGTATATAGTCTATCAAGTTCCAGGAACAGCCATAGTTATGGGGCTTACAAGAAACTGTGTCGTAACCTCCTTCACGAGAATTGATGAATCAGATTTCATAAAATACATTCATAAAGAGATACATCCACTAATCTATCAGAGTATAAAAAAGCAAGATTAGAGATAAATATATCTCTAAAACAGTATTTTTAAGATTAGGACCTAGCATGTCTAGGATTCATGATCCTTCTACTGGAGACGATACTCTCTTTGGAGGTATAATCTAGAATGGAGAAGGCTGCCGCATCTGCTCCAGGCAAAGTAATATTGTTTGGAGAACATTTCGTAGTATATGATAAGCCCGCTATAGTCTCAGCCATAGATTTGAGGGCCCGAGTAGAAATATCAATCTATAGTAGGGAGGGGGTTTGGCTGAGAGAGAAGAGGATGAGTAATCATCCAGCTGTTAGAGCTGTAGAGTACATTGTCCAGAGTAAGGGATTTAGCTCAGGCCTAAACATTAAGATATCCTCAGATATTCCTCCAAGCGTAGGGCTCGGTTCATCTGCTTCAATAGCTGTTTCATCTGCTGCAGCAGCTTCATTGATCGTTCTAGGTAGATTGGATAGAGAATTGGTTGAGGAAGCAGCATTTGAAGGTGAGAAGATTGTACACTATAATCCTTCTGGGATAGATACTACCATAGCATTGAATGGTATGGGAGGATTGTATAGACGATCAATAGGTTTCACAAAGATAAACATACCTATAGAGAAGATTCTGATAATTGATACTGGAAGGATGCGTAAGACGGGTGAGATGGTTAAGAGGGTTAGAGAATATATGGAGAGGAATCCAGAAAGATTTAATGAACTTTTGATGATCGAAGAAAAGCTGGTAAATGAGGCATTAGATATGTTTAAGATCGGAGATCTAGAAGGTGTTGGAAGATTGATGTTGAAGAATCAAGAACTTCTAAGAGAGGTGGGCGTATCATCTAATGAGATCGAGGAAACTGTAAGACTTGCCTTAGCATCTGGTGCCTATGGAGCTAAGCTTACAGGCGGAGGTGGGGGTGGATGTGTGATATGTCTAGTTGATGAAGATATTATGGATAGAGTCTCTAAAAATATTTCTAGATTTTTCAGAACATATGTAGTTAGATTGTTGGCTGAAGGTGTCAGGGAGGAGAAGGTTTGAGAGAGCTGATAATACTGAAGCTTGGAGGGTCTCTAATTACCGATAAGAATAAACCATTCTCTCTTAGGAGAGAGGTTATTGAAGATATTGGGAGAGAGCTGAGAGAAATCTCCAATATCTATATGATAATCGTCCATGGCGGTGGATCATATGCGCATCCGATAGCTAAACGCTATAAAGTATTTGAAGGCTACAAGACTCGAGATCACCTGAGAGGATTCCTAGAGACCGCTAAGACAGTCCGTAGACTAAACAATGAAGTTGTCGAGACCTTGGTAAACTCAGGTTTTCCATGTATAGGTATTCCAGCTTCAACCTTTATCGTGACTAGGGGAGGCAGGATAGAGACATGTAATTTAGACTCTTTCTTCTCAGCTTTAGATATAGGGATTACGCCGGTAACATGTGGAGATGCGGTATTCGATAGAGAGTTGAAGTTCACAGTCCTATCAGGCGATACAATAACATCATATCTATCAACTAGACTTAGAGCGAAGAAGGCTATATATGCTCTAGACGTGGATGGCGTATACATTAGAGATAGAGTAAGTGGGGATATCAAGCTTGCTGATAGACTTAGCCCCGGAATGCCTATAGAGACTTTCAAAACTTTGGAGGAAGATGTTACGGGAGGGATAATTAGGAAGATTGAAGAGGGATTTGTAGCTGTAGAGAGTGGTGTTGAAGTAATTCTATTGAACGGGTTGGTTAGGGGCAGGATTAGATCAGCGATCTTAGGAGAAGAGGTTGTAGGTACTAGGCTAGTCTTCTAGATTTCTATAGTCTGCTCTGAAACAAATTCTTCTAACTTTATATTATCGGCCAGTTCTTCAGTAATTATCCCTCTCTCGACCAGTAGCCTCCGAGCCAGATACCAGAATGCGCTGGGGAGAGCCATCCTACCCCTATTGTTCATAGGTATCACTAAGTCAATATCATTTGTAGTGTTATCTGTGCTGCACATAGCTATGACGGGTATCCTCGCGATCTTAGCCTCAAATACTGCTTGAGTATCATATCTTGGATCAGAGATTAGTACTAGTTCAGGCTCCATATATGTCTTCAGCATAGGGTTTGTAAAGATCCCGGGCTCGAATCTCTCGGTTATCGATATGCATCCAGTCAGTTCACAGAATCGCTTTACAGGTCTAACTCCATAAACATGCGTCGAGACTACTACTACTTTCTCAGGAGGATAGAATGAGATAAATCTTGCAGCAACATTCAGTCTCTCAATAGTTTTACTTATATCTATCAAGTAGACTCCGTCTGGTCTAAGCTTGAAGATGAACTTCTCCATATCTCTAACTTTTATCTGGGAGCCTAGATGTAGACTATTCTTAACCAATATCTCTTTTACTTCTTCAGCTTTCAGAGATCTACTATCTCCCGACATCTCTATAACCTCGCTATTCTATCAAAACCTATCTCTTCACCAATTCTAATCAGCTCATTTGCTTTTGCCACCCTCTCTCCACCCATTATACCTGCTTTGAGAACTTTTCCACCCCACGCAATAGCTAGCTGTACTAGATTTCCCTCTGGAGGCTCACCAGATCTATGAGATACAACTGGCACGATCTTCTCTCTATGGGCTATCCTTACAGTCTCCATAGACGTAGTCAATAATCCAACTTGATTAGGTTTAACTATCAAGGCCGATACAGCCTTCTTCCCAATAGCTTCCTTAAGTATCTCAGGGTTTGTAACTATCAGGTCGTCTCCACAGACCAAAGTTTTTCCTGACAGTATCTTGTTCAATTCTGCGAAGCCATCCATGTCATCTTCTTCAAGTGGATCTTCAACATAGACGATGTTGAAACGTTCAACCCATTCGACAACTCTATTTATCTGCTCTCTCCTACTGAGCTTTCTATCCTCGGTTGGATATATGTAGGTTTTACTTTTAGGATTCCATAGGCTTGAAGCAGCTACATCTACTCCTAAGCCGATCTTGAATCCCAGCTCGTCTGAAACATGTTCTATGGCCTCCGATAAAATCTCTAATCCTTTGACTGTACTGATAGGAGGTGCATATGCTCCTTCATCTCCTTTTCCTAGTGTAAATCCGCCGAGCACTTTATCTAGAAGTTTACCAGCATACTCATGAACCATAAAGTTCGCTTTTATCGCTGAATGTATATCTGGTGCTCCGAGAGGGATCGTCAATAGTTCTTGCCAGTCTGGTGCGCCTCTTCCAGCATGTCTTCCACCTCCTATTACATTCCCCAAGGGTAAAGGTAGGTAGAAATCATCAACTATGTTTAGATACTTGTAGAGAGGTTTTCCTAGACTATTTGAAGCTGCAAGTGATGTGGCGAGAGAGACTGCGTAGACAGTGTTTCCACCTATCTTTTCCAGATTCCTACTACTATCATACTTCTTCAAGATTTCTTCAACGTTCCTTATATCTGAAGCATCAACCCCTTTTAACATATTTGATACCTCATTATTGACTATTCTTACAGCTTCTCTCACACTATCTCCTGGATAGTATATTACTTCCTTTCCACCTTTGCTCTTCCCTGCAGGTGCAGCCGCTCTCCCAAGACTCTTATCTACTATGACGTCAACTTCTATCGTTTCCTCACCCCGACTATTGTATACGAGACGAGCCTTCACATATCTGATAGTTGTCTCCGGCATCTCGAAATTACTTTTACTGATGAATTAAAATACTTAACGATCTATGCTCTGAATGCTAGAAATATACTAAAATTCTTATCGAGATCTCTTAAATATTCTTAAATATACAGAGGTTCTCTGATTGGAGGATCATCTCTCCTAGAATTCATGGGGCCATCTATGGGATGGTTAAAATTTTAGAAATTATGCTGTTAAGGTATTATTTTTTGAAGAGGTCGAGAAAGATCTAGAATCTTGAAAATTGATAGGGTTAGTAATCTGGTTAAGTTTATAAGAATGGTAAAAAGAGAAGCAATAGATGGTAAATAATATACTAGAGATACAGAAATTATCAGTCATATATCCTACCCTAAACGGTCCAATCAAAGCAGTAGATAGTGTTAATCTAGCTGTAAGAGAAGGCGAGGTGTTAGGACTAGTTGGAGAGTCAGGATCGGGAAAATCCACTCTTGGTCTAGCCATTCTTAAGCTTGTCCCACCGCCTGGGAAGATCGTGAGTGGATCAGTAATATATGATGGCGTCGATATCCTTTCATTAAGCGATGAACTTCTTCAGCGGATAAGAGGTAAAGAAATCTCTATGGTTTTCCAAGACCCATCTTCATCACTTAATCCTCTCATGAGAATCAAAGATCATTTCATAGAATTGTTTAAAAATCATGAGCCAACGATTTCAAAGAAAGAGATAGAAGAGAGGAGTATAAAAATTCTTGAAAGGTTAGGGATTCCATCAGAACGTTTTGATAGTTATCCTCATGAGTTGAGTGGTGGAATGCGACAACGCGTGTATATTGGGTTAGCCATAGCACTTAATCCAAAAGTATTGATAGCTGATGAGCCGACGACGGCTTTAGATGTATTAATAGAAGCTCAAATATTGAAGTTGTTAAACAAGCTCAAACATGAAATGAATTTAACTATGATCTTGATCACTCACAACATGGGCTTGGTAGCTGAGAATGCTGACAGGGTCGCTGTAATGTATGCTGGAAAGATAATTGAAGTCGGTTCTAAAGAGGAGGTCTTCTCTAAGCCATTACACCCATATACTGAAGGATTGATAAGATCTGCTCCAAATTTTATGAAGAGGTATAGAAGCATATCTTCTATACCTGGAGAGCCACCTGACCTAGCTAGTTTACCTCAGGGATGCGTCTTCAATCCTAGATGCCCATATAGATTTGAGAAGTGCTTTAAAGTACATCCACCCCTAATCGAGGTCGGGGATAGAGTCGTAGCATGCTACTTGTATGGGGATGTTTAATTGGAGAAGATATTAGCCGTTGAACATGTCAAGAAATATTTTCCTGTTGAGAAAAGTTTTATCGAACGTATCTTCTCTAAGAATAAACTATACGTTAGAGCAGTTGATGATGTTAGTTTCGATCTGATGTATGGTGAAGTCCTCGGTCTTGTAGGTGAGAGTGGAAGTGGGAAGACGACGACCGGCTTAATGATCGTAGGCTTATTAAAACCTACTGCGGGAAGAATCATTTTTAGAGGAATCGATATATCAAATCTAGATTCTAAAGAATTAAAGCAGATTAGAAGGAAGATTCAAATGATCTTTCAAGATCCAATGTCTTCTCTAGATCCAAGAATGAAGATCGGGGAGGCTGTTGAAGAGCCATTAAAGATTCATGGAGTAGGTTCATCGAAAGAGAGAAGAGAACTAGTTGTAGAGGTTTTGCAGAAGGTTGGACTGGGTCCAGCGCTTCTAGATAGATTCCCACATGAATTAAGTGGTGGTCAGAGGCAGAGGGCGGTCATAGCCACTTGGCTTCTTCTCTCCTATCATGTAGATACATCGTAAGGGCTTGCCAAAACTTTAATTCTATCTTTTCTGGAGCGAGGATTGCAGCTTTCTGATATTCTTTTAAAGCTTCCTCAATCTTTCCCTCCGATACCAGACTGTCACCTATGTTTGCATGTTCATAGGCTTTATGAAGAGTGACAAGCCTTCTAAGCTCTTTTAATGGTTCTGGATGATCTTCAACTCGAAGATCAATAACTTTATCCTCCCAGTAAGATCCAGAAGAGGTAGTTTTAACAACGATTATACATGCAGACTGTCTTCCCCTAACATCTCCTCCAGCCGCCTCCGCGGCTTCAAGAGCTATCAGAAGCCTTTCATATAATGGTCCTCTACTTTTTTCGTATGCATCGGCCATCTCTACCCACACCCTACTATTTCTCATCAGATTAGCTTGAACACTGTATCCATCTCCAATTATGTGGCCCGCCTCAGGTATACATTTACTACCTGTATGAGTAGATATTCGCCCATTCTTATCAAGCATTGCTACTTGTCTTACTTCAGGTGTCTGATCGATATTTAGAAGGGCTTTAAGCGTATTCTCGGCGGTCAACCCATTACGCATCAATGCTAATCCTAGGGGACCATAACTTACTTCGACTACTGACTGTGTTGCTACTACACCTACCCCTGGCTCTGCCCATGCAACTATCGAGCCTACTGAAAACCAGTGAGATTGTACGGCTACACCCATCTCTCCAGCTTCTCTATCTATAGCTACAATAGAATAGGTAGATGCAAGCTTTAACATGATCTAAAAATATAGAAGATCATCTAATATACTTTGTGAATTGATGTGGGGATATCCAGTGTAATATTCTAGTTACTCTGTTACTTCTTTGTGCCCATATAATGTGTGAAGTTTTACTATCTCATCATATACTTCATAGTGTGTGAGGAGCATCCTTCTACAGCAGTATCTTTTTACACCTAGAGAGTCCAAGACCTTTCCAGGATCTTCTCCAGCTTCTACTCTACTCTGATATTCTTCCCATTTATCAGCTATCAATGTACCACATGTAAAACATCTTATAGGTATCAGCATACCGGTGTTTATCCACGAGACCCCGTATATAAATTTGCTGTTATGACATATTGAGAAAATTTCTTAAAAATTTTCAATATCTTTAGAATCTTAATCTCTTGAAGGAATAAAAAGTTAGGAGATTATTGATACTATAATAGATTAATTTTTTATAATGTGGTTAAGTATAATATAATGTTTAATTAGCTCGGTCGCTACAAAGCATCTATGAACTGTTAGAGACATTTCTGTAAATTATCCTTAAATGATAATTTGTTAACCTATGCCTAGATAAAATTTTTTCAGCATATCGGTCTTAAGCAACTCTAAGCCTTCGCCGGACATCACTATCTTACCGTTCTCCATAACGTAAGCCCGATCAGCTATGCTTAGAACTTTATCTACGTACTGGTCTACGATCAATAGAGTTGTTCCTCTGTTCTTCAGCTCTGTAAGTTTTTCAAAGATCAATTCAACCATCTTAGGCGATAATCCTAGACTTGGCTCATCTATGATCAAGATTTTTGGATAAGATATGAGGGCTCTAGCGATAGCCAGCATCTGTGCCTCACCGCCACTTAGACTCTTTGCTGTTTGATTAAGCCTCTCTTTTAATACTGGAAAGATATTAAAGACGAACTCCATCTGTTCATTTATAATATGCTCCTCCTTTAAAAAGTAGGCACCCATAGTTAAGTTCTCCTTTACTGTTAGATTTGGGAATAATCTTCGACCTTCAGGCACCAATGAGATTCCTAACTTTTTAATCATGTGAGGTTTTAGATGTGTTAAGTTAATGCCATCGAGCTCTATGCTTCCAGAGTAAGGTTTGAGGAAACCAGTGATGACTTTTAACAAAGTGCTCTTTCCAGCTCCATTAGGTCCAACTAATGCTGTAAGCTTCCCCGGTTTAACCTCTAAGCTTACATTCCACAATACTTGGATTCTTCCATATCCTGCTGAGACATTCTTTATAGCTAGCTCCATTCTTTCATCTCCATCCATTTCGTACCTAAGTAGGCTTCTATAACACGTGGATCCTTACTGATTAATTCTGGGGAGCCTTCAGCTATTTTTTCACCATAATGGAGTACGATAATCTTCTCTGAGAGCCCCATGACAAACTTCATAACATGTTCTACTACAAGGAGCGTCAACCCCATCTTCTCTTTGATCTCTTTAAGCTTCTTTACCATTTTATCGACCTCAGTGGGAGTAAGACCTGCTGCTATCTCATCTATTAAAAGAATCTTAGGGCGTGTTGCAATGCTTCGAGCCAGTTCTACTAATTTTAGCTGAGGGATATTCAGTTCTTTAGATGGTCTATCTTTTAGATCAGTTATGCCTACAAGCTTCAATGCTTCAAGTGCAGTATCATATGCTTCAGAGACTTCTCTACTCTTAAGATAAGACCCCACAACTACTGTCTCCCATACTGTTAGAGATGGAAACGGTTTTACTATCTGGAAACATCTTGAAACCCCTAAGCTAGCTATTTTATGTGGTCTCCAACTGTTTACATTCCGTCCAAATATCCAGACCGTTCCCTTATCAGGTCTTAGGAAACCTGTTATAATATTGAAGAGAGTTGTCTTTCCAGCTCCATTAGGACCTATTATTCCAACAGTTTCACCTTCATCTACACTTAGGTTGATTGAGTTTAGAGCAACTAAAGCCCCAAACTTCTTTGTAATATCTCGAACCTCTAGCGCCTTCATCTCTTTCTCACCTTCTCTATTAAAGATTCTAAGTAGGGCCCGATCCCAGCCGGCTTGAAGAGTATGGCGATGATCAGTATAGCTCCAAATATTACTTGGTGGAGACCTGGTATGGTTCCTCCTAAGCTGATTCTGAGATACTCTGCAATCGAGAGTAGAATCACAGAGGTGAGAGGCGGACCCCAAAAGTGTCCAAGACCTCCAACTATCGCTATTGTAGCTGTCTGTATCCCAATCCATCCATCGAATAAGATTGGATGATAGAATCCTACCATGCTTGCGTAGACCCCGCCTGTTACTGCTGTGATGAAACTATATGTTAGTAGGGCGAATAGTTTATACCTCCTCGTATCGATACCCAGCATCTCGGCCGCTTCTTCTTCATCTCTTATACTGACTAGGTAGAGACCGAGTTTTCCCTTCTTCACACGATGTGCAAGATAGAATGCGATAAGTAGTAGTCCAAGGGTTATGTAGTAGTAGAACCACTTAGCTCTAGCCCTCATATATAGTGGATCAAATTCTCTGAAAGGAATATACCTCTCGAGAGGGCCTGCAACATCTGTCCAGAGAAGGAAGATCTTTTGTAAGATTAATACGAGACCGAGTGAAGCTAATGCATACCAGACTTCCTTAAGTCCAAATCTAAAGCTTGGAAACCCTACTATAAAAGCGACCCCCATCGCGGCCAATCCACCTAAGACTAGCCCAAACCATCCAGAAACATTATGGTATATCATTAAATATCCAGTTATGACAGCTCCTAGTCCATGGTATGCTCCTGCACCTAGATCAAGCTGTCCAGCTAACCCGCCGATGAAGTACCATGCCATAACTATCACTGTATACAGTAGGATTAACGTAGTCAAGAAGATGTAGTAATCATTTAGACCGAGAATAAGTGGAAGGAAGAGTAGAAAAACTCCAAAGCTTGCGAGTTGCCAGAACCGCATAGAGCTACCTCCTACCCCATAATCCTCTCGGTTTTAACCAAAGAATAAGTATGAATAGACCGTAAAGGATTATCTCTCTTCCTCTCGGATCCCACAGTCCGCTGGCTAGAGCATCAGCTAATCCAAAAATTACAGCAGCTATATAAATCCCTCTAATACTTCCCAATCCTGCAAGCGCTACTATCGCCCAAGAAAGTAATCCGAATAATAGTCCAGAAGTAGGGGTAACTGCTTGATACATCATTATAAGTGATCCTGAAAGCCCGACAAGCATCATGCTTATTCCAAGAGTTAATAAGAAAAGTCTCCCAGTATCAATCCCCATCATCGATACTGCATCGACATCATCTGCTGCAGCTCTCATCGCGGTTCCAAACTTACTTCTCTCTAAGAAGAGGTATAGTAAGATGAGGGAGGTGACGCTTATTATAGTCGCGAAAAGCTTATCGATTGGGATTATTATCGGGCCAATCTTATAAGATGCTGAGAATATAGTGAATGGTGGAGCTTTAGGTTCTGCTTGCCAGATCACTAATGCAATATTCCTCAATAAGACTAGGACGCCGACTGTTACAGCTATCTGAGATAAAGGTGGAGCGTTTATAACTCTTTTGAAGAAAAGAAGATATGTAACTAGACCTATCACAAAGAAGAGTGGAATATTGATTATTGAGCTCACTACTGGATCTATTACTAGTGTTACGCTAAAGAAGTAGGCCATATACATAGCTAGCATAACGTATTCTCCATGAGCAAAATTTATGAGGTTTGCAACACCGAAGAGCAGCGCCAATCCCATAGCTGCTAAAGCATATACGCTACCCATCATAATCCCTAAGACTATATTTCTCACTAAACTTATAGCGAAGTCGATTAACAGATCCATGTTACAATCACTGTATTTTTCTAATCAAGTGTTAATCTATGGCCTCGGGTAGATTACAGAGGCTTGAGCTTTTTCAAATGGGTAGACTAGAACTGGTTTACCACCCTGCACTTGTAGCACAACTGCACCTGCATACATATTATCTCCATTAGGCAGTAGCTTTATTCTACCTGTGGGATAAGTCTCTGCAGCTGGTCCACTCTTTAAGTCTAACTCCATCAAACAAGACATGAGGTTATCACCACTAAGTGGATCTTGTGGATACTTCTGCCCAGATAATTCTAGAGCCTCCTTCAAAGTCCAGAGTGTATAGAAGATTATACCAGCAGCCTCTGTCGGTAACTTACCATATCTTTTCTTGAAATCTTCGACAAGCTTCTTATTGTATTCTGTAGGTAAGAAGGGGTCATAACTATATGTATTTGTCATAATCTCTACAGCATCTCCCGCCGCCTTTATAGAGTCAGGGTCTGCAAGCCCTGTCCCTCCTGCAGCAGCTATAAACTTAACTTTTAAGCCTAGAGTCTTGACGGCTTTAGCGAATAAGACGGAGTCGGCAAAGTATGGAACAACGAAGACTACATCGGGGTCTGCTGCTCTTATCCTCTCAATGATGGGAGCCATATCTGTTATATCTGTTGGATATTTTATTCTATCAACAAGCTTAATGCCGAGGTCTCTGAGTCTTTGATATATGCCGTCTCCAGTTACTTCGCCGAACAATCCATCAAAGTGGACGAGGACTGGTCTTGTAAGCTTCTCACCTTTTTGTTTCATCAAGCTTACTACAAAATCTACTGCAGTTGCACCGTGAACTGAAGCTTTGGGAGGCAATCTTACTATATACTTGAAACCGCGGGCAGTTAGGTAATCGACTAAAGCATCTGCCATCACGATGACTTTGTTCGGCTCAGTAACATCCAACATCGTGAGAGTATGAGCGCTTATGAACGCACCTATTATTACGTTAACTCTATCAACGCTTACTAACTTCTCCGCCGCTAACCTTGCACCATCAGCTGTACTCTTGCTATCCTCAACTATTAGTCTAATCTTAGCTCCGCCTAAATTCTTTATACCACCTTGAGCATTAATCTGTTCCACTATCATCTCAGCCGCCATCTTTGCTTCATTACCGAAAACTGCGTAAGCACCAGTAAGCGGCTCGACTAAACCTACTTTAACTTCTTCAACCTTAACTGTAGGTTTAGCAAATTGAAGAGAAATAATCGCTACACCACCGATAGCCACGCCAATAACGATTACCACAGCAAGTATTATTGCCTGTAATTTTGTTAATGCATTAAATCTTTTCATGCACGTAACTTTTTACATCTTTTATTTAAGTCTTCCAGAAGACATCCTTTTACCCCCTCCTCGATAATCAAGCATCTTTAATTCCTAGGATTTAAAAGTTGTTTAAGGAAAAATTAATTAAGAGATATTACAATGTTATACTTGGTGGTCTACTTTTGTGTCATTATTATTCGAGGAAAAACCACCTCCAACACCTTGGAGAACCTACCTGGTCCCCATAAACATCCTTAAACTTCATGAAGAGATATCTGAAGAACATGCCCTAAGATTGTTTGAAGAGATTGTCAGAGATGGATACTTGAAGAGACCATTACTAGTAGAGAATAGATACTATATCATTCTAGATGGACATCATAGATATGCTGTATTAGAGAAGCTGGGAGCAAAGCTTACCCCAATATTCTTAGTTGACTATGCTTCTTCAATGATCGAGGTTTATTCTTGGAGGAGTGATTGGAATATAACGAAAGAGATGGTTATAGAGGCTGGTATAAGTGGAAGAAGACTTCCATTCAAGACTAGTAGACATGTACTTAAGGGAGTAGATATTCCAGATATCAACATCTCTATATCGAGATTGGTGAGAGAGCATCTATGAAGATAGTGGCGTTGGAAGATTTGAAGAGTATTCCCAGACCTCCAATAGAAGAATTGTTAGAAGATGCTGCCAAGTTGTTGAGAGAAGGTAAGCTAGAGGAGACAATAGAGGTGGATGATGATCTTAGAGTAAGCCCCAGGCATTATAGGATCTTCCATGCATTAAAGATGCTGGGTGTAAAGAGGCTTCCAGTAACTATTAACAGAACCATCAGGGTTGATTTAACATTGGTAGAGCTTGGATTCGAAGAAGATTTAGAAGCTAATCCCTTCAGAGTATGTAGAGAACATGGCGAACTGATTAAATCTTGCTGGCCTACACCTTTAGTCTATCTCAGCTCTCTATCAAGAAACATGAGCGAGGCATGGGCTAAATTAGAGTATTTCAATCCTTTTAGTAATAGTATCAAGGATAGGATCGGATGGTTTATGCTCGTTGATGCATTAGAGAATGATATAGGTATTTCTAGGAGTAGGCTGATCTATGAAGCATCTTCAACCAATACTGGGATAGC
Organism: Candidatus Caldarchaeales archaeon; assembly: GCA_039630055.1. Classification (GTDB taxonomy): domain Archaea; phylum Thermoproteota; class Nitrososphaeria_A; order Caldarchaeales; family Wolframiiraptoraceae; genus Geocrenenecus. The sequence goes on from JBCNVN010000027.1 coordinate 16,983, forward strand.
TCTAACATGTGTTGGGAAAAGATTTGGTCTCAAGACAAGAATATATCTACCTAGCTCTGTTCAGAAACATAACGATCTCTACTTCAAGATACTTGGCTCAGAGTTGGTGAGAGTTCCTGAACAATTAACAACTCAAGCAATAGAAAGGGTTAGAGAAGATTCAAGAAGAGATGGTGCAGTACATATTAACCAATTTGAGAATGATGCCAACTTTATCTCTCATCTAAGATTTACAGCTAAAGAGCTTGATATACAGTTGAGGAAGGCTGGGCTGAAGCCTAGAAGGATAATCTGCTCACTTGGAACCTCTGGCCATGCTAGCGCTATATCCTTCTACTTTAAGAATAGGTATTCAAAGGATCTGGAGGTTATAGGTGTACAGCCAGCTAAAGATAATATTATTCCCGGTATGAGGAGGGTTGAGACTGGGATGAAGTGGATACATCTCGTCAAGATAGATAAGATTATCGAGGTAACATGCGATGAGGCTCTTGAAGGGCTTCTAAAGATCACCACTAATGAGGGGCTACCGATAGGTCCGAGTTCTGGAGCTGTGGTTGCAGCTCTCGATAAACTTCAAGATTTAGATGGTGTAACTATCTTGATCATGCCAGACCACTTCTACAAGTATAGCGAGTTCTTCTCTTCCATTATGGTTTAAGAAAATATCTAAAGAATGATTTAATCGGTTTTATTCGATCTATCTATATGATTTCTGTCTAAACCTTCTCGCAGAGTATCTATTGGGCTTCTTAGGCTCAGTCTGTCTCGGATCTCCCGCTAACAGCATCCTATCGTATTCTTTTATGTTTTGTAATGCTGTCTCACTTCTAGAGGCTAGTGCTTTCGCTATGGCAAATGATACAGCATCTGCGATGGCGACTATTCCTCCACCTTTAACTTTTACATAGAAGTCATGACTTTTCCAGAACTTCTCATCAAAGTATAATGGTTTCAATATCTTGCTCCTAACGAATTCATCTCCAAAAAATGTTACCGGCTGATTGTTTATGTATACGTTTCCTTTTCCCGGTCTTATGAAGAGTTTAGCTATGGCTGTTTTTCTTCTTCCTACGAATGGTCCTGTCGGCTTAGTCAATAAACCTCCCTCCAGAGATAATACCTGAAACCTCTCCGATAGTCATATATCTTAATATTCTTCCAGATTTAGCTATCCCCTCACCGATCTCTGCATCTTTAAATCTTATCTTCTCAACGTTTTCCAATGTTTTCGGTAGACCGATGTAAACCTTTAATCTTCTTATGGCTTCCCTCCCTCTAGGCTTATCTCTCGGAAGCATTCGAGCTATCGTATACCAGACTATCCTATCCGACCTCCTCGGATACCATACTTTTACAACTTTATGGGATGAAAGCTGCCGCCTACTCATCAATCTAAGATATCTTTCTAGTACCGCTTTCTTATTCCCAGTTATAATTGCTTTATCAGCGTTTACAACAATCACTTCGACCCCAGATAGTAATAGTTTTGCGATCTTAGAGGCTATCCTACCTAGCCTCTGTCCTGCAGCATCTACTACTATCCGTCCACTAACTTTTTCCTCCAACATTCAGTATTTCAACGATCTTGGATGAATGGCAATATATAACTTTAATAGTTTTTCCTCATTATCTAAGATCATCCCATAATTCTTAAAACTCTACTTTGCTTTAATTCTAGATTGTTTTGAGCTTGATTCATCTATAGATATAACTTTCAGAGAAGGGGGTGAGAAGAGGTGTGTAAGTAGAGGGTTTTAGGTTCACATATTCTCTACGGCTTCATGCTGAGCACACATAAGCAATGGTAGACATGAGACATCTACTAGAGTTTATCATTTGGGGAAAGGGTTTTAGAGTGGGAGAGGCTTCAAGCTCTATCAAAAAATATAACATCATTAATCTATATATGAAAATATGAAAATAATTGATGGTGGTTTATCTTATCCGGAATGTTCGGTCGCTCGTGTCTTCACCTATCTGTCCAAAATTATCTGTAACGACCACCTTGATTAAGCCTGCATTTGTAGATATGTTCGGCACCCTCCACAAGTAGCGTCCCGGATTTCCTGATAAAGTCGTTATCAGAAACCATCTTGTTCCTGCGTTTGGAGAGAAGTAGATCTGAGTTTGTATAATTTCTCCTCCACCTGAAACTGTCCAAGAGATAATGTAATAACTGTTTCTTCTAAGTATTTCACCACCATTAGGTTTAATGACTCTGACGACTATAGGCTGTAGCGGCTGTCTCACTATCCTAAACGTTGAGTCGCTCGTATCATAGATTGATGAATTTGTAACACTCTCTATCCTAATCAAGGCAGAGTTTGTAGCTGGACCTGTGACCAGCCATGGTTCAGAGCCATCATTCAATGTCTCACTGAAGATGATAGACCATGTGGATCCCCCATCTCTTGAGAGTAGTATCCTGACATTTCCGGAGACGGCCTGTGAGCTCCATCTTATCTGAATAGTCGAGTTAATATATAGGCTCTCACCACCGTTTGGATAGATAACGTTTATTTGTGGAGTAGCTGGTGGTTGGAATGTTGTCAAGTCTCCTAGCTCTCTCTCGATGTTTGCAATATTGCTGAAGACGAAATGTGTCACACCGTTTATTTCTCCTCCACCCCATAGTATACCGTATAACTGTACATTCCCAGTTGATGAATCAACGATCTTGAAGACTGGTGAGCCGCTATCGCCAGGTCCAGCATTCGCTCTTACAAAGTCTTGACAGATTAGAGCATAATTAGTTCCAGAAACAAGTGTTGTAACACATGTATTTGTCACCCC
>JBCNVN010000028.1:0-18954 GCA_039630055.1 Candidatus Caldarchaeales archaeon
AAAAGGGTTCTAGTACTCGATGCATGCGTAGCTGGGAAATGGTTTAATGTTGAACCATTACGAGTTTAAAAGTATGATTAGACTGCTATATTCTTCTTCTCAGAGATTTTATTCATTACAATCGAATAATTCTTTGGTAGTTTCTTTGAAGCTAATTCTAATGCCTCTTTAGCTATTTGAACCCAGTTATCGTAGGTTAGAACTCTTAATACTGGGTCGCCTGAATATACTTGTGCTGCTCTACCCACCGGTTTACCGAAAGCCCTCCTCATCCCTTCTTGAAGTCTATCAGCATGGGCTCCAAAGATCATCTTATTCTCTCTCAATACGTGGTGTGGATGGGCCTTTATCTCGAGGAAGTAGTTTCCTTCACCAGCTCTTCTAGATAGATACTTGTCTGCAGCTATCCTCGCAGACTCAATAGACGCATCTCTAATCTGCATATCCTCTCTAGCCACTAGCAACAATTCATAAGTATAGTCTTCTCTATATGTTCCCATCGAGTACTTGCTTATCCTAGGATGTGGGGGGCCATGGATATAATCGCTTCTAGTGTAAGGTCTCTCAATCGCTCTCCAGTTCTTAGCCTTCATTCTAGCACTACTGATAAGAGCTATCATTTAAAGATGTCGATTTAGAAGAAAGAGGGGTAAAGAGAAGTTATCTTAATTGCTTTAATAGAATTTCCAGCGATCTACGATATGAATAATCTATAGATGAAATCTAAGGTCATGGCAAACCTCCCCCTATTATCAGATTTCAATAGTGTCCTTAACAGTATCTTTAAATTATCGATTAATCAGCCTTCTAGAATTATTTAAGATGAATTTCACAGACTCGTAAAGTTCACTTGGATTTAGAGAGTATATTCTTTTCTCCAATCTTTCTTTGAGTGGGCCACATTCTACCTCTCTAAGATCTAACCCGACCTTTTTTGAAAGGGATCTGAGTACTGTATTCAGCTTCTTCATCTTCTGAGTAAACAATATCTTTATGAATCTCAACTCTTCTTCCCCATAAAGTATAGAGTTATCTCTTCTCTCCATCGATAATATTACTGAATCAACCCTCGGTATAGGTTTAAACACACTACGAGGTACTTCTTCAACTATCTCAGACTTATAAAATAGATCTGTTAAAAATGACGTGTAAACATATTTCTTTGTACCTGGCTTTGAAGTAAGCTTCTGAGCAAACTCTCTCTGTAAAGTTAATACTATCTTTTCAGGGAGCTTGAGTATAAGCCATTGGAGAAGCCTTGTAGAGATCTGGTATGGGGGGTTCGATACAACCTTATTGAACCCGGAAACATCCACCCTCAAGATATCTCCAGTAATTAGTTCAACATTGCTATACTCAGAGATCCTGAGATAAGCCTTTGAGGCCAGCTTTTCATCTATCTCTACCGCTACAACTTTACCAGCTCTCTCTGCCAGCCTCCAAGTCAATTCTCCAGTTCCCGCTCCTACTTCAAGTACCACATCCCTACTCGAGATCTCACCATAATCTACAAGCCTATCTAGAATAGTGCTATCTAGCAAGAAGTGTTGTCCAAGTCTTCTCATATCTCTCTAGCTTGGCTGATAGGTTCTCTAACGAATATCCTATGCCTTTCCTCTACATTCATCAACTCATACAGTATTCGGTTGGTCAATGCTTTGATAGGATCCTGCAATCCTACACGTTTCTTTAAGTCTTCATAACTTGAGAAAGATTGAATCTCTCTCTCCTCTAATATCTTCAATGCAATCTTCTTACCGATTCCAGGGATTAGTTCTAGTGCATGCATTCTTGGAGTAACTGGTGTAGAAACGTTAAAGAACTCGATAAATCTCTTCTCATCACTCTCCACAATCTTTCTAACTATATTCGGTATCTCATTCTTAGCATTCTGGGTTAGATCATCATAACGTATCCTCCTAATTATCCTAATTATACTTCTAGGAACATCTCTTCCAATATACATTCTTATTCCGATCATCGGTCTATGTTTTGAAGAGATTGCCGCCTCAAGAAGTGTGAAGAATTGTTCACCTAAAAGTTGTGCAATCAGCTCATTCTTGCCTACCATTATGTTTTGTTGAGTTGGGCGATTCTCAGGAGAAAACAAGTCGAGGACATAAGCGAAATCTTCATACTTCTTATATCTATACAAATACTCTCACATCCCATAATGTTTATACTTCTAAACTACTCTTGTAGATCTTCCTTCAAAAACTTCTTTACCGTATCGATTATCGCTTTTAATTTGTCTTCTGAGAAAAGTAAGAATGATACTAGACGTTTGTAACCGCTCAAGATGGAGCGTAACTCTTCTACATGTGTTGGACAGATATCCGCTATCTGCACTGCTTCTTCACGGGTTAATTCAAATCTGGTAACCAGCTCTTCAATCAATTCTTCAGCATCCTTACTAGACAATTTAGAATATTTTCTAGTATATTCAAGAACTCGGAGCTGTAACGAGTCGAGACTCCCTTCTCTCTGCTCCAGGATCTCTTTTACTTCAGGAAGTGATAAAGGCTTTTGGGAGATAACCTTCTTAGACATCTATCCACCCCACTCTGTTAGATGATCTGGTAAGATTATTAACTTCTTTAACTTATCTCCTAAAGCAATCGAGATTATGTAGGCTTTACCACGTCTTCCTATGACCTCACCTACTCTACCATGATATCTTCTATGGGGGGCTCCTCTCTGCACTGAGGGGTCTATTCTTATTACAACTTTATCTCCAGGTTTAAACTCTCTTAAGTATATTTCAGGTTTAGCTCCACTTCTAGCTCCTCTAGGTCGGGTAAGTATACTCCTCGATTTACGTCTAAAACCCTTAGACTTCGGCATCTTTCCATCAACTTTAATCTGTTCAACTTATTTAAAAGGTTATACGTCTATGAGTCAAGTTAATGGGTCTCATCTTAATAACTTATTTGAGGAATAGTTCTTAAACCGCCCTCTAATCATAATATCAAAGAACATTATTACTAAACACTTCGTTATAGGTTAGACTCTTTCTATAATCCGGAGCTCAGAGATTATCCAGTAACTCTATTGGAAGAGGATTAAGAAGAAATTTCTATACTCTCAACATGAATATCTCTAGTCTTACTAGATAGATGAGAACTTCCTCTTTAGCTTTTTAAATATACCTGTAACATAGTGGGTTTGGTCAGTCCTAAACTCTTCATGAGATTCGGGAGGCTGTATATAATATAAGTCTACCGTCTCCATTCCCTTGATAGTGCTCTCGATAACCTTCCTTCTATGTATTCCTAAATTAACTCTAAGAGGGATGACTTTTCCCTCTTTATCTATATGGAAGATTTTAAACTTGAGATCTACTAGCTTCCTTGTCTCAGCATATTTTAATGGATCTATTACCATGGCGACAGCCTTTGGGAACATCATCTGATACCTCTTCTGGGTCTCGATATCTATAGTTGAGAGGAATAGGTCGAAGCCTGGATGTGAATGATACCATCCAACAATACTTAATCCAGGCCTCTCATGGATAAGCCACTCGTATGTTAAGGCCATGACCTCCTCATCTAGAAGAACGAACGCCGATGATGCTTTCTGGTTTCCAGAGATAGCATCCCATATCTCTAGCACATCCTGCCTCTTCTCATATCTTCCAATCAAAAGACCTGCTACCTCTCTCTCCAGATCCATTAATGAATACTTTACAGCTTTTCCTAAAGCAAGTGGATAGATCCTTACCCTCAACTTTTCTCTAATCCTTAAAGACCAATGTAGAATATATTCTTGATTTTATCTAAAATTCTCGTATACTAAATGTAGTTGCAGAGTTAGTTTCTACATATTCTCCATGAATTTCTCGAGATACATAATGTATAAATGTTTATATATAAATCTAGAAGAATTAGCTCTAGAGGGCGATGGTTTAATGAAGGTTAAAGTCGTCCCTGCGGTAGGCGGTGGAAGCCCGATAGAATTAGAAGTAATGCCTTCAACTACTGTTGGAGCTATTAGAGCTAAGGTATGTGCTATGAAGAAGCTTCCCCCAGACACTACTAGACTAACTTTTAGGGGAAGAGCATTGAAAGATACTGAGACACTTCAAGATATTGGAGCACAAGATGGAGATAAGCTAGTATTGATAACTAGAACTGTAGGGGGATTTAATTGTGTATGCGGAGCTCCCTGAGCTCCTATGGTATAAGAGGTTAGCGTTAGAATATAAACTAGTACATGAGCATGAACCTCTCTTCGATATAGTTGATGGAGATTTAACACATTATAAGGGTATAATAATAGGTGGAGGGCTTTATGAAGGAGGATATTTTAAAGTAGAGATCCTTATACCTCGTTCTTTCCCATATGCTCCTCCAGAAGTTGTTTGGTGGACACGTATATGGCATCCAAACTTTACCGATGAGGTTCCTCCAAGAATATGTGAATCAGTATTTAAAGAAGATTGGTCTCCATCCCTTCACATAATAACACTAATAGAAACTCTTAGAAACCTCCTCAATAATCCTAATCCAGAAGATCCTCTAAATACCATAGCGGCCATGGAGATGAAGTTTAGACCAGATATATTTGAAGCGAGGGTCAGACAGTATATTGATTTATTTGCTAGACCTGAACAGGCTTTAACCCGTTAAATAGATATAGAGAGCCTAGAATGAAGATATATTCTAGAGATATTTTAGATTTCAGTAGGTATGCAGTACTTAGAGAGATATGAAAGACAGCTTAGAATAGAAGGTTGGAGGCAAGATAAGCTCTCGAACTCTACTGTAATGATAGTTGGTGTTGGTGCAATCGGATGCGAAGTCGCTAAAAACCTGACTCTAATGGGTATAGGAGAACTTATACTAGTAGATAATGATGTGGTCGAGGTCTCCAATCTGAGTAGGCAGATGCTGTTTACGGATAGAGACATTGGTAGACCGAAAAGCTTGGTCGCCAAAGAAAAACTTGAAGAGATGAATCCCTTTGTAAAGATTAGAGAGTACTATGAGGATGTAAGGAAACTAGATAACAACATATTTGAAGAGGCCGATTTAATCTGCTCATGTTTAGACAACTGGCCCGTAAGAAGATGGATTAACTCCATGGCCGTAGAACTAGATATCCCATTGATCGATGCTGCCATGGATGGATTATACGCCAATCTGCAAGTTGTAATACCTCGTAAGACCGCGTGTTTAGAATGTCATGGAGAGGATCTTATCCCTAAAGATGTACAATTAGCGGAGTGTACTCTTAGGAGGAGGAAACCTGAAGATCTAAAGAAAGATCTAGAAGAACAGAATATAATCGTGGATCTAGAATTGGTTAAGAAACTATTCGAGATAGGGATAAAGACATCCTTCGATATAAAATACTCTCAATCTCATATTCTTGATAAGATAGACGAAGAGACTAGGGAGAAGATTAGAGAGATTCAAGGATTACTTAAACCTAGGATGCCTGCATTACAAAGTGTTGCAGCTACAATATCTGGATTAACCACTACAGAGCTTGTGAAGATACTTCATGGAGAGGCTCTCGGAAAGATCTGGAAGGGGATAATAGTATATGATGGATATTCATCGAGATTTACTAGGGTGAGATTAGAAAGAAAAGAAGAATGTTTTGTCTGTGGAGATTATGTTAAGAGCGAAGGAGTAGAGATAAGTGCTAGCCTAGATGAGAAAGTAATAGACCTGAAGAAGAAGATTGCAGAGAAATTCAGTCTTCCAGATCCCGAGATACTCTATAAGAAATGGAGGTTAAATGATGACCAAGTGCTTAGAGAGATAGGTATAAGAGATCATGACATATTATATGTAGAGACTAGTAGGAGATTTACACCATTGACTCTTAAACTGGTCTTAATAGATTCAGAGCCTGATAAGGTCTAGAAGATAAATATAAATGAAGATATATTCAAGATGCTATTGGAAGTAGGATGGAGAAGAGGATTAGGGTAGGTCGACCAATAAGTGGTGGTTTTTGGGATCCATGGGCTGTTGAAGAAGTTAGGAAGTCCACTCCTTTACCTAAGCTTGAAGCTAAACGTATATGTGTTATCTGTTTATCGGAGATTAGTGAAGGGGCATCTATCATCGAGTGCCCATACTGTAGTGCAATAGGTCATGAAAACTGTTTTGAAGACTGGGTAACACTTAAAGGTAAATGCCCCCTCTGCCGAAGAGCAATAACACTCTAGTAGACCGTGATTGCTAATCCCCCATATTTAATCTCAAAAATTAATAAAGCAATCTGAGGGTTTGAGAGTATTTGGAGATAAAGTTATTAAGCATTGTCTCGATATAATCTTAGTAACGGAATAAGGGTGGGAGATTGACAGATTTTTCAAAGGAGGAGAAGGAGCCTAGAAAATTCGAGATAGAGATTATTCCCGAATACCTTGATACTCCAAGTGGTAAAAAGGTTGCAACATTTAATTTTGCGATGGGTGTAGCTAAAGCTCTAGAGATTATAGATGAGGCACAACTAGAATTAGAGCAGAGAGTAGAAAGGTTGGAGAGGGGAGAGAACCTTACCAAGTTACTTGAAAGATTTAATGGCTTTGAAGCTAGAATAGCCAATATAGAGAAGACTTTAACGGGTTTAGAGAAAAACCTGCAGAACGATATTGAAGATCTATCAGATAAACTCTCAGCATTGATTGATGCTTTCCACGAGCTAGCTGAGAGGGTCCAGAGAATGGAGGAGGCTCTTAAGGGTTAAGGTAAGCCCTCCTCAATTCGGTTATAAGCCCCTCCAATCTAGCTCTCTTATCTTCCAGCTCTCTTATCTCGGTTTCAAGCCTTCTCTTCTTCTCAATCAAAGCATTTATCTCTCCCCTCAACTGGATAACTTTCTTCTCTGCCTCTTCAACCGCCCCCTCCCTCTCTCGAAGCCTAGCTAAAGAATCTTTAAGTTCAGCCTCCCTCCTAACCAGTCTCTCAAGTCTAATCTCTCTAAGCTTAAAGTCTCTCATAATTTCTTTAACAACCTCTTCGATCCTATTCTTTGCCTCTTCTAATCCGGAAAGATATTTTTGAGATAAATCAGCGATCTTTTGTTCAAGTTCTCTCTTCTTTTCTTCAAGGGTTCTCACTTCTTCCTCCCTTAAGTTTAGTTGTCTCTCTTTAAACTCAAGGTCTTCTCTCCATCTCTTCATCTCTTCTTTCATAGTCTCTAGCTCAGTCTTTTCTTTAAGGAGCTGATTTATTTCTTGTTTAATATTCTCTCTCTCTTTAGTCAATGCTTCTACTATATCCTTTATTCCTTCTTGAACAGATAAGAGCATATTTTCATAGTATCTCACTATGGTAATTTCTTCAGATACTTTCTCAAGCTTTTCTATAAATGGCTTAAGTTTGTCTTCAAGAGCTGAAGGAAAAGCTGAGAAGGTGGAGAGAAGCGTGATCATTTTATCTATATCTCTACCAAGATTCTCATAAGTTCTCTCAATATGGTTAATCACATCAGATTTAAAATCAGATAAATCTCTAGTGATCTTCTGTTCAAGCTCTTCAACCCATCTCTCTTTCTTGGATGAAGAAAATATGCTCATATCTTCTCTATAGAGTTGAGAGTAGGAGTATAAAAAATATTTCTTTCATCAATAATGAGAATATTTATAAAAGAGGATAAAGGCATGTCTTAAGAGGCGTATAAACTTGATCGTAACACATGAAGAAGTTGCCTCAAGATTTTTTAAGATAGGTTCTGGTGGAGCGGTAGTTGGAGCAGTACACATTCTAACCTTGCTGCTCGGATGGTATATTGAAACCGATAGTGGAGAGGTCATTACACTCGCAGGATACAATTTCATAGAATCATTCATTCTATCCACTATAGGGGGGATAGTGGCTGGAGTGAGCTTGTTGATTGCATACCAAGTTAAGAAATTAAATATTATGAAAGCTGTTATCGGAGGGCTAATAGTAGGTGGAGGATTATTTACCTTCTTCTCCCCAATATACATATACTTTTTCAAGATCCTCGCATTTAACCTCCGAGGTTATCCAGACCTCGGATTTTTCATAGCTATTATCACCGCTATAATCCAGCTTGGAATAGGGATACTCGTTCTCCTAACCCCACTGAAGGGAGAATTAATAGTTGCAGAAGAAGTAGCAGCCGTGGAGAGGTATCCTACATCTTCACCTCTTGAGGATATAGATATAGGTCTTCCTACGACTAGAGAAACTCGTAGACCAAGTGTGGCCCGCATAGTCCCTGCAGAAGATGTAGAAGAAGGCGTATGCACTATATGTTACTACTCTTTAACTTATGAGAATGCTGTTAGATGTAGTTCATGTGGAGCTCTTTTCCATAGAGATTGTATAGATGCATGGGTGAGCTTAAACCGTATCTGTCCAAGCTGTAAGGCATCTATACGTGGCTAAGAAAAGCTCTCCCTAATGAAAGATCCTAGATAGTATGCTGATACAATAACTATGGTAGTTAGTATTAGGTGCTCTACAATTATCTTGATCTCCCTCCTGTTCTGTTTTTTGGCCATATAATAACTGAAGAACGATATTAATCCAAATCCCCATATTATGCTTGCGTAAGTGGTATAGATCGGGTCAAGCAACAACACAGGTACTAAAAAGCTGAGCGTAAAGACTAGTTTGGAGAATAGAGTAGATATTGTGGCCTCTATTATCTCTATACTTGTATGCTCGCCTTCAGCCTCTTCTGAAACATGGATCCCCATAGCATCTGAGAGAGAGTCTGCGAGGGCTAGAATAAGTATTCCCGTAACTACTGCAGGCTTAGACTGGGTGCCAGATTCTAAACCAATGATTATACCTAGAGTAGTTATGACTCCTGAGGTCAAGCCGAATCCCATACCTTTGGAGAATGTTATTCTCACAGCTTATCATATTTCATCGTTTATCACAATTATTAAATTCTTCGAGAACATCAAAGTACAAGTATTTACCAGTATTCTCTTCTCTCTTTAAACTTTCTCAAGCTATGTTATCCCGACACATCCATAATAAGCTTAAAATATCCGCCACAATCATTTAATATCTTCTCAATATAGAGTATAACCCATTTTCATCCATCTTAATTCTAGAGTTGTAGTTAAAGTATAGATTACCTTCAAACATACAATCTCTATAAATTTTTAGAGGTCTGAAATAACCTGATTATAGTTATATAAATTCATCATCTTTATATTATGCAGGAACATCTCCCATATCTAGGTAAAATACTTTGGCCAGATTAGAAGACCAAATTCAAAAGTATGAAGCAGTTATCAGGCTAGCATTAGAACGTGGATTCTTCTATCCATCATCAGAGATCTATAGCGATGCTCCTGCAGGTTTCTGGGATTACGGTCCCCTCGGAGTATCACTGAAAAGAAAATTTGTCGAGCTCTGGAGAAGAGAACTAGTGAGAAGAGATTCTATGATCGAGATAGATGGAGCACAGGTACTTTCAAGAAATGTCTTTGTAGCTTCAGGACACTTAAAGAGTTTTGTAGATCCTATTGCTAAATGCTCAAAATGTAGAGCGGTCTACAGGGTTGATAAACTGATCGAAGAGACTGCAGGCATATACATACCTGAAAGGCTTGACCTGTACAAGATAGAGGAACTAATCGTAAAGAACAATATAAGATGTCCTAAATGTAGGGGTGAGCTGACCGATCTCTCACACTTCAACATGATGTTTAAGCTCGATGTAGGGGCTACTGGAGTAGATGCATATCTAAGACCCGAAACATGTCAATCAATATTCGTAGATTTTCTAAGATTATTCAAGGTTATGAGATGCAAGCTACCCATCGGGTTCGCTCAGGTTGGAAAAAGTTTTAGGAATGAGATATCGCCCAGACAGGGACTGATAAGGATGAGAGAGTTTTACCAAGCTGAGATAGAAGTATTCTTCAATCCTAAGAAAGTCAATGATTTACCTAAAGCCGAACCAATAATGGATTATACACTAAGACTTAAACCATTAGGGTCAAACGATATCTTTGAGATCTCGTGTAGGGAAGCATTAGAAAGAAAATTATTGTCAAGCCAGCTGGTTGCTTATTATCTTGCACTTATCCAGCAATTCTATGAGAAGGCTGGAATACCTAGAAGTAAGATTAGGCTTAGACAGTTAGGGGAGGATGAGAGAGCATTCTATGCTATTGAAGCTTGGGATCTGGAGGTGGAGACCAGTCTAGGTTGGATTGAGCTAGTTGCATGTAACAATAGGGGAGATTACGATCTTGGTGGACATCAGAAGGTGAGCGGACATGAGATGACGGTTCAAGATGATGATGGAAAAGTTCTACCCCACGTCTTTGAGCTATCTATGGGTATAGATAGAAGCATATACTGTATTATGGAGTCTGCATTCACGAATGTTGATGGACGGAGAGTGTTGAGAATAAATCCTGAGCTTGCACCTATACATGTCGCGGTACTCCCATTAATCTCGAGAGATCCTCTAATAAGCAAATCAAGAGAGATATATGATTTGCTGAGATTAGATTACGACGTAATATATGATGATTCAGGAAGTATAGGTAGAAGATATGCTAGACAAGATGAGATAGGTACACCATACTGTATCACTGTAGACCATCAGACACTTGAAGATGACACCGTGACTATCAGAGAAAGAGATACGTCTCATCAAGTAAGGATAGAGATCTCGAGACTTCCAGACTTCTTTGCTAAGATATTCAGAATATCTTAAGATTTGATGGGCTTGGAGATTTATGTAGAATAAACCCTGCCGACAACTTCCATATACATCTAGTCTCCCTAGATGTCTAGATATGGGACTCTAAGCTAAGGAAAAGACTTAATAGATATTGAAGATAATGTATATTCAGAGAAGATTCAGAATTGGTGGATAGACATGGTTCTTCCTAGAGATAGAGAAGAAGAATTCCAAATAAGAATCTTTACCTTTGTTCAAGACCAGATCAGAAAGATAATCGATATGTATAAGATAGTGTTAGACATGTTGGAGAACTTCGTCCATGAACTCAATATTTCCAAGCTGGAAGAATTCTATCAAAGGATCTTGAAGGCGGATGAATCTGCTAAAGAGACTGGAAGGATGATCGAGATGGAGATGAATAATGTGGGTGCTCTCCTTACGAATAAAGAAGATTTTATCAGGCTTGTAACAGAGATCGATGAGATTGCAGACACGGTTGAGGGGGTCGCCTATAGATTGGTCAACTTAGCCAAGATGAAGACTAGGCTTAACAAAGAACTGAACAACAAGTTACTCGGACTTGGAGATATGGTTCTCTCCACGTTAAATAGGCTTCGAGAATCAATACTGGCAATCACATTAAATATAACTACATTTCAGCAGAAGATTCGAGAGACAGAAGAGCATGAGAAGAAGGTTGACGAAATATATCGTACACTCGACTTAGCAATACTTACAAGCGATCTGAAGATAGCTCCTCTACTGCTAACTAGAGAGATTGTCTTGATGCTTGAAGAGATCGCCGATACCGCTGAACGTATAGTGGATACTCTTAGAGCGCTCTCTCTGACAGTATTCTAATCAATGGTGGATAATTTGATAAAGGCTGAATTATTAGAAGATTCTGTAATAGTCTGGGATATTGAAGATGGGAGAAAACTGTATAGAAGAGGATTTTATGGAAAACCGCTAGGTATATCGAAACCCAAGACACCCGATTTCAACGTACCTTTGATCCTAGATATAATCGAAGCAGTATACCTATCTGAGAAAGGCGAGATCGAGGTATATTCTTCTGAGAGGAAGCTGTCTGTAGAAGAATTAAGGGAGAATGCTTTGAAAAGTTATGAGAATTTCGATGAAAAATACAGCATCTATAAAGACTTGAGGGAGAGAGGCTTCATAGTAACTCCAGGTATAAAGTTTGGAAGCGACTTTGCAGTCTATAGAATCGGTCCAGGCCTAGAGCATGCTCCATTCATAGTTCAAGTTAAGATGAGGGATGAATATATCTCAGCCCTAGAAGTTATCAGGTCTGGTAGGTTGGCCACGACAGTTAAGAAATACTTCACCATAGCGGTGCCAGGAATAAAGAGTGGAAGAAACTATTACATAATCTTTGAATGGTGGAAGCCTTAGAACTGAAGATTTATTCGTCATTATATCTACATGCCATCTCCAAAAAGAGACGACTTATAGTATACTCTTGTAAAATGGCTTTAACTATCTCTAATCGTCTCTTAAGATCTTTATAGCTAAAGGACATATATATGCGAGTCAACTCTAAACCTTAAACTCAGAAGAAATCCTCCACTCGAAAAATATTAATCAATTATGATTCTTTAAATTTTTAAATTATTTCGCTTCTATATTAGCCCAGTCTCTCTTAATAGTTGTATCGCTTCATCCTCGGTCGGTCTACGTTTATGCAGTATAGTATATCTATCCGGTCTAATATCGGTAGAGTGAATTAATGCTTTCACAGCTACTTCTACAGGTATCTCTAACTCTTTAAGACTTAATGGTATACCAGCCCTCTCCATATAGCTTCTAAGCTTCTTCCAACCATATTCTGGATTCTTCCACCAGTTTGGATTATGTAATTCATGGTATAGAGAAGTTGGTAATGTACCTATAGCGGTCTGAACCCCATGTGGTGCTCTCTTCGGAGAATACATATCTAGATAATGGCTGAATAGATGTTCACTGCCTGATGCAGGTCTAGAAGAACCAGCAATCATCATCGATATCCCAGAATATACTAGTGCTTCTGCTAATGCTTCATAGTTTTCACTATCGCCACTCTTTAGAGCATCTACTACTAGGCCTATAGATCTAAGAGTGTACTTTTCAGCCGTATAACAGTATTCTTCTCTTAGTTCATCTCTACCCAACTGCCAATCTTTTATCGAGACGACTTTAGCTAAAACATCTCCAAACCCTGATGCGGTAAGAATTCTTGGAGCCGTCGAGATTATATCTAGATCTATCAGAGAGAATATGGGAGCACGGGTTATAACAGATCTTCTACCGCCTTCATAGAATAGAGAAACCACTGGTGATACTATACCATCATGAGATAGGGCGGTAGGTATAGAGATGAAGGGTATCTGATGTTTATATGCAATGTACTTACCAACGTCTATTACTGTCCCTCCTCCTACAGCTAGAACCCCTCCAACCCCTCTAGACAATATATAAATTCTCTCCGCCTCTCTAAATGTAGGTTCTGAGACCTCGAATCCAATGCCTTTCACTAATCTCACAATCTTTTCTCCAGCTATCTTCAAAGTTGTCTTATCATAGAATACTCCAAAAGGCTTCTTAATATCGAGTCTTTCTAAGAGATTTGGAAGATCACCAAGTATACCACTCCCTATGATAACCTCTCTCAATACACTTTCATGGCTAAGACTGCATCCACAATCTTGTCTACTGGGAGTGATATCCTTTACACTGATGATCCTCAATTTTCTATTTAATATCTATATAGTATAATTTTAGTTTGCTGTAGCTGAACCTTTACTTTAACATCAGTTCCTCGAATCTTCTAAGTTCTTCAACGCTCCTCCTAATATCTGAGAAGAGTTTCTTCACATTATTTACATCTTCGACCGTTATCTCATCTCTCCCATTTCCTTTAGCTATCTCCATCCCTGGTCTTAGGAGCTGTACAGCATACCTAAGCGTGGATCCTACCCCTATATCTGTTAGAGCCTCTAACGCTGCCTCAGAGACCTTGACCTTCTCTTCTGCAGCCCTTATCTCAAGTATCTTTCTAACCTCATCCCTCGTATAAGGTCTCGTGCTTATAATCAATAATCTATCCAGCAGGTCGAGAGGTATTCCATGTGGAGACTCTATATCTGTACCTCTAACTTTCGTCACTCCTCTATTGCTTGCAAAGATGAGGATTGGTGCAAGCTCACTCTCCATAGCGCCATTTAAGAATGAAAATGCTTCGATATCCAGTAAATGTACTTCGTCGATAAAGAGTACTCCCGGAATTATCTCTGCAGTCCCCTCTTCAAGTCTCTTCTTAACCATTTCATCAACATCCTTTCTTATCTCTGAATCAATCTCTCTCGAGGTCGAACCACCAAAGAAGAGACTGAATAATCCTCCACCCCTCTGCTGGGCAGATATCTGGTCTAGATCATGTAATGTTAATACATATACGAATTCCTTGTTCTTCTCCACTGGGCCGCCAGGTCTCGATATAGGCTTCTCCTCCCACGTAGTTATCTCATATTTCTCAGATGCCTCTTCAGATCTACCCAGCTTCGTAACTTTGCCAGTCTCCGCATCTATCATTATTACATCTCCTATAGTTATACCTTGCTGGATTAGGTGGATAGCTATGCTCTGCCCGGCTCTGAAGGTTCTCCTATCGTCTTTAGTGGCTAAGCCTATAACTACGTGGTCTGGAATCTCTTGATAAGGATTATAGGGATGTTTCCTAGTTTTTATATCTAGTTGTGTGACCTCACCCTCATATACGCGTCTCTGCTCTCTTAATCTTACACCTATCGCTTTTCTCATCGATTGGGTGAGGACCTCAGTCTTCTTC
This sequence comes from Candidatus Caldarchaeales archaeon, assembly GCA_039630055.1. Classification (GTDB taxonomy): domain Archaea; phylum Thermoproteota; class Nitrososphaeria_A; order Caldarchaeales; family Wolframiiraptoraceae; genus Geocrenenecus. The sequence continues at coordinate 14,498 of JBCNVN010000028.1, forward strand.
AACTCAGATGAATATATCTCTGAACCGCTCAAGGCCACGAATGGAACATCTCTACCAAGCTCTTTAGCTATTGCGTAGGCTATGGCTGTCTTTCCAGTTCCCGGTGGACCGGCAAAGAGAACCGCTCTGCCAGCCATCCTACCTTCTTTAATCATCTTTACGACTATTCCAGCTGCTTCTCTAGCCTCGATCTGTCCAACTAGACCATCAGCTATCGGTTTAGCTCTCAAACCGTCAAGTCCTAATCCTTTGATGTGGGAGTGGGCTCCAACTCTCGTAATCCTCCTACTCGTATAATCGGTTATATCTGTTAAAGCCATCTCGACCCTAGTCTAAGAGAAGTTGAACTAGAATAAATCCATAACTTTATGATGGGATGATTTTGTAAGAAAGATTTTAATATTCTTGAAATATCTTATCATTGTATGGTTACGATAAAGTGGCTGGGCCACTCGGCCTTCGAGATAGAGATCGCAGATAAAATTGTGATGATAGATCCTTTTCTAAAGGATAATCCCTTATCCCCGATAAGACTAGAAGATCTAAGACATATAGACATAATAGTGATTACTCATGATCATGGAGACCATTTTGGAGACTCTGTAGAGATAGCCAAGAAGCATGGATCAAAGATTATATCAGTATATGAGACAGCGAATAAAGCTCTCAGTCAAGGTGTAGTAGAATGTATAGGGATGAATATAGGTGGAACCATCAAGATTGATGGTCTATCGGTAACACTAACCCCAGCCATACATTCTATGTCCTCTAACCCATGTGGTGTAGTGATCTCTGATGGAAAAGTCAGCATATATCATGCGGGAGATACGACGGTCTTCGGAGATATGAGGCTAATCGGCCAACTATATAAACCGACTGTAGCTCTTCTACCTATAGGTGGATTCTATACGGCTGGACCGAGAGAAGCGGCCATGGCCACATACTTGATAAAGCCCAAGATTGTCATCCCCATGCATTATGATACTTTTGATGTGATTAGGAGGGATCCAGAAGAATTTAAACGTGAAGTTAGGAGGATGAAGATAAAAGGAGTGAAGATAGTAGTATTGAAGCCGGGGGAGAGCTTTAAACTATAAAGAACTCTGAGAGAAAACGTATAGAAAAAGTCGATTTAGAGATTGATCCTTGTAGATTTAAGATTATGGGATAGTATCGATGAGGTTAAACTTATTTAATGGTAACCAGTACAGGTAGGAGCTGTTTCAGTCTTCTAACACTCCTTATCACTCTAATCAATTCTTTAATCTTTGAAGCAACTCCAGATACAGCTATTATCTGTAAGCAGTCTTCCTCGGTTAAATGTAGATGAAGCGTAGAAGCTATAACTCCTATAAAGCGATGTTGTATATCTGTCAGCTCTTCTTCGAGACCTTTAATATCATGCGAGTAATGTATCAGTATAACCCCGGCCACATTTTCTTCCTCTCTAAGTTTCCAAAAGTTTACAGAGATGAATGTCCGAATAGCTTCTTGTAATCCTCGAGATCTTGAACTGATCCCTATATCCTTCAACACTCTGTCAAAGCCTGCCAGAAGATCTGATGGGAAGGAGACCCCGGTCTTAACAGTCTTAGCCTTCTTCATCTTCATCACTAAAAATTATAAGCTAATGTTTATGATATAGTTTTAGATATCTTGATAGATGTTTGAACATAATTGTCTTCAGATAGACGATTCTGGAAGACTGTGATATTTTCTAGGATTTGCTCTCTCTTCTGTGTAATACTTTCTTTAGGTCTTTTATTGTTATAGCTATCCACCAGATTATTAGAGCTGACAATACTAGAACTATGCCTAACAATGTCGATTCTACTGATACCTCTATGAATTCTCCACCTTCAAGCATGTATCCTACGAGGTGGTCTATGAAGACCATCGTAGAGGCTCCCCAAAGGATTAAACTTAGAAACTTGAGCATGTACTTATCTTCCCCTGCTTTAGTATACCATAAAGCTGTGCTCAGAATCGAAGCGATGACGAGTATGACCAGCCACATAAGTATTCAATAATCTTTAATAGTAACAATAATTTAAAAATTTGTTGTTACCGATAAGGAGGCGTAATAGATGGCGTGTTTCATAACTCCGATGATACTAGCGATAATCACTACGTTAATTCAGAGAATTTTAGGCAGGTCTGTGAAAAATTTGAAGCTAGACATGTTGAATACGCTACTGTGGGGTGGTGTAATCTTACTAGCGGTGGAACATGTCTGGCATGGAGAGGTCGTACCGTGGCCTCCATTCCTTACAGCTATGGATAATCCTACGAATATACCTCTAATACTGAATGAGTTGGTCGTTGTAGGTGTACCGATGAGTATATCGATAATCACATTATGGGGAGCCATAGTAACCTTTCCGAAAATGATAAAGATGATGAGTACGAGCCTCCAGATATATAAGCGGGGTCGATAATAAAATAATGAGAGATAGCGAGATATATCGTCAGCTCTATCACAATCTTTTCAAGAGCTTTAATATCTTATGATATATCTCCTCTACTATAATGTCAAGCTTATCCTGCAACTCTTCTGATAGTTCTTCAGAAATAGTGTAGACGTCCGAGACTTTTATGCCGAGGATGTAGAGTTTCTTCGGAGGATTCAGCTCAAGAATCTCCATAATCTTAAATGCTTCAGGTACCCCAATATAATGAGGACTCCAGATCGTGTAGGAACTTAAACTATCTATATCGAGCTCAACAATCTCTCCAATCTGGTAACCTGATGCTGTAATACTATCAACTATAACTACCTCTTCTCTTCCTTCAAGATAATCGACCAAGTTTAAACCAGTCTTATCAGCTATCTCAACATCATATCCAATATTCAGCAGACTTTCTCTAAGCTTCTCTCCAATCATTAGCCCTATCTTATCATCTTTAAAGAGTGGGTTTCCAATAAAAATTATTAGAGGTTTTTTCTTCTCCAATTCAAGATAATATATCTATGGTTTTGAGAAGCCGTCCATTATTATCGTATAGGTAGATCTTTATAGGGATGGATCCTGGAAGTGAATGGGTTCCGCATGCATGGCATGGGTCGTATGCTCTGAAAGCCATCTCAACCATGTTTAGTATTCCTTCATCTACCACTCCACCCTTGATCAAGCTTCTAGCAGCCTTATCTATCGATAATGCTATCCTTGCAGCATTATGTTGTGTAGCTACCAGCAGGTTCGCTTTCTTCACAATCCCTCTCTCATCTGTCTCATAATGGTGTATTAATACCCCTCTAGGTGCTTCTACTACACCGATCCCTACATCTGGGATAGCGGTAGGCATATTTCTAACATCTCTACTAGCTATATCTGGATCGTTTGCAAGCTCTCTAAACCTCTCTGCAGCGTATATTATCTCGATTACTCTGGCCCAATGATTTGCTAGGGTATGATGGATAGGTTTGCCTCCGAGAGTCTCATACATTTCTTCATAAGCCTCTTGTGCTCTTGGAGTAGCCATACCATCTGAAGCATTGAGCCTCGCTAGTGGAGCTACGCTCATAATCCCACTATCTTCTCCATCTATGAACCCTCTCCATCCAATCTTCTTCAAGTATGGGAACTTTATATATGTCCAAGGTTCTACGTGCTCAGCTATGTAATCTAGGTATTGATGGATATCGAATTTAGCATGCTCAGATCCTTTGGGAGATACAACTCTAATCTTCCCATCGTAGAAGTTTACCCTGTTCTTATCATCCACCAAACCCATATAATATGTTCTATGAGTATATGCTTCACTAGTTATCAGATCGACGTACTCTCTATTGCTTAAGACGATATCTTTAAAGACTTTATAGGTAAATTCCGCAAAATCTACAGCTTCATCCGCTATCTTCTTCGCATTCTCCACCATTTCCCCGCTTAAAGGTCTAGATATTCCTCCAGGCAGACCGAAGACTGGATTTATCACCCTTCCAGCGATCGTCTCGATAAGTTTTCTAAGCTTCTTCCGCATACTGATAACCTTTAACCCAACCTCTTTTCCAACCTTTCCTATCACGCCGATAATGTTCCTCTCTTCTTTAGGAGCTGTCGGACCAACTATAAAGTCTGGACCTCCAAGCACGTAGAAGTGTAGTGCGTGGTCTTCTAACATGAAGATGTTATAAACCATCTCTCTAATCTTCTTCGCTGGCTCAGGAGGATCTACCTTGTATAGGTCGTCGAGAGCTTTTGTAGAGGCCATGTGGTGGGCTGTAGGACAGACTCCGCAGATCCTAGAAGTTATCTGAGGCATGTCTTCAGCATGTCTTCCAACTGCAAACTTCTCAAAACCTCTCAACTCTGGAACTTGAAGATATGCTCTAGAACAGTTTCCCATCTCATCTAAGACTACAACTATCTTTCCATGTCCTTCAAGTCTTGTAATTGGATCTATTACTACTTCTCTCAATTATCTCACCCCTCAACCATCTTTATCTTTCCACGTAG
>JBCNVN010000029.1:0-17446 GCA_039630055.1 Candidatus Caldarchaeales archaeon
AGAAAGTAAATGCTAACTGATCTATCATCTAGCCAAAACCCCATTAAGATGAATTTTTAATGGAAATATCTAGTAAAAGTGTTCTTATATGGATAAACATTTATAACATGACGGCATCTCCCTAACCGTGAAATTATGTCGCATTTAAACGAGATCAGGATTTTAAGACGGAGGGCGAAGGGATTCTTAGAAAAAGCTGTAGATAGCCTAAACTCTGGTGACTATGATTTGGCGGCATTCCTCTCTGAACAATCTGTTCAACTTCATCTTAAATCAATTTTACTGGAGAAGATTGGAGAATATCCACGTACGCATTCAATCTCAACAGTCTTATCTATTCTTATGAGGGTTCCGAATTGCAGTAATCTGGTGAAGTTACTTGAAGAGAAGAAGATTGAGCTGAGATTAATGGAGGACGCGTATATTGTTGCGAGATACTTAGTTGAAGAATACTCAAAAGAAGAGGCTGAGATACTTGTAGATCTGGCAAGACAGGTGTTAAAATATGGAGAGATATGTTGATATTCTATTGGAGAGAATGGAAATATTTAAAGAATGGAAGGAATACATCCCTAAAATCTGTTCTGCAGTAAAACTCATTCTTCCAGACGCGCGTATATACGTCTTCGGAAGCATAGTAAGAGGTGAAAGTGTCGGGAGAAGCGACATAGACATACTCATAGTATCACAGAATATACCTGCAAGCAATTTAGAGAGGGCGAAGATAAGATCGCAGATAGAACAGGCTGTGAATCTACCTTTACATCACCCATTCGAATTCCATATAGTCAATCTCAATGAAGCAGAATGGTATTTTGAGAGAGTACGTGAACTAGAGGAGGTTAACGGATAATCAATTGAGTTAAATGACATGCTTACATCTTACATTGCTGATGCAATCTAATCAGATACTAAAAAGTAAGATAAAGCCTTTTTAGTCCACACGAGGGCTCAATGGGTTTAGTAGGCCTTAAATTTCATCTTCACTCTTACTCTTATGAAGTATCTTTCTCTTCAGAAGCTCTACTAGGAAGGCTTCAACTTAGTTAACATAATCTACGCTTAATTTCTCAAGCCTCCCAAGGATCCTAAAGCTAACGACCACCCCCTAACAGTCATAAGTGGTGTATTTACGGCAATGTTAACTGCAACTAGCATCCATCTTACGAGTAGAATACATTTAGGCTTTATAACTTGAAATTAGAGATAGTTGATTGGATTGCTACAAACTTGAAAGTAGCGTGGTATTTTTGCGATTATTAGGAATAAAGAAGAGTAGAGTTAGCTGAAATTCAAAAACATTCACAAAAGTAAAGAAAATTAAGATAATGAGAAGATGTTCTCTTACCTAACATCTGCGTACTCAGTTAACTTAAATTAAGCTTGCATCTAGCTATCATTAAAATCTTGAGTGAAGTCGAAGATGCTAAGACTAAGTCGACCCTGCCCGTTAGTTTTATGTAAACTTCTTCAAGTATGGTCAGGAGAAAAATTCTATTAAATCTCCATACTATTAGATAGATTTAAGTATGTCAATAGTCTTTTTTTACCGGTAGAGGAATGGTTTCTAGAGCTAGAGATTGGATGAGGCAAGCTCTCAGAGACATATCTCATGCAGAACATTCTTTAAAAGTAGGAGATTATGAGTGGGCATGTTTCGCAGCTCAACAAGCTGCTGAGAAAGCTGTTAAAGCTCTCTACGAAAGTATGAACATGGAGGTTTGGGGGCACTCTGTATCTAGGATGCTTGAAAATCTTCCCGAAGATCTTAAGCCAGACAACGTGTTGATAGATAAAGCTAAAGAACTTGATAGACATTACATTCCAACTAGGTACCCAAACTTTCATAGTGAGGGTGCACCAGTAGATTATTATACTAGGAATGATGCAGAGAGGGCGGTAATGTATGCGAGAGAGGTCATCGAGTTCTGTAGGAGTAAAGGTGTTCAAGCTTGACTATGATTACGTACTTAGAGAAGTGAAAAGCTATGCAGAAAAGATTGTTGGTAGAGGTTTAGCTAAGCTAGTAGTATTGTTCGGTTCTTTAGCCAAGGGAACATATACGCCGTTCTCAGACATAGATATATTGATAGTCGTTGAAGATATTGCTAAGAATCCTCTAGATAGAATTCCAGTATACATAGATCCAAGACTTCCTCTAGACGTAGAGCCTAGGATATTTACAGTAGAAGAATTCTTCAAAATTGTGAAAGAAAGACGGAAGTTTGCAGAAGAGATAATTTTCCACGGATTATTCTTAGCAGGAGATGAGAGACTACTAGAAGAAGCTAAGAAGATATACTTAGAAGAGAAGATATAAGCAGTTTCATTGTGATTAAAGACTTTGAAAACTTCTTTTCTTCTATGGAGACTCATATCTACCTTCTCTCCGGCGGTTAAGCCATTCTAAAAATTGAAAATTCTATAAAAAAGAGTTGAGTGATAAGGCTTTTTACGTTACTTCAAAGCTATAGAGCATCAACAATATAAAGTATGTAAACTTAGAAATAAGAAGAATTAAGAAAAGTAAAACTGCAATCTCATGGAGGAGTGAGAGATGCTATCTTATTATTTATGAAACTTCTTCTCGGTAGATGTGATATTTCTCGATAATCTCCTAACTCTTCCTCAGTGTAGAGGTTCCCTAGGGTAAAAGCTTAAAAACGCCTCGAATAGCATGGAAGAGGGTGTTGATAATTCCTGATGTCTTTGGATTTATTAATGGTAACATCTATACTTCTTTCATTCCTTTGAAGAAGGCTTCTGGAATTGTAACGTATGGTGGACGAATACTGTATGTTGGCGATAGAGAGAAAGCTGAGAGATTAACGAGGATGCTGGACGGATCTCTGATAAATCTTAATGGTCTAACAGCTATGCCTGGATTTGTCGATGCACACATGCACCTCGACAGTCTAGCCGTATCCTTACATTCAATCAACTTTAGAGGTGTACGTTCAATAGAGGTTCTTAAGCAGAACTTGAAGAATTATTATGAAATGAATAGAGATGCTTCATGGATTGTAGGTAGAGGGTGGGATCATGAGTTATTTGAAGAGAAACGCTGGCCTAACTGTCACGACCTAGACGAGGTGGTACCCGATAAACCTGTATTTCTTGAAAGAATTTGCGGTCACGCAGCGGTAGTGAATACTGTTGCTCTCCAATCGGTAAGTATCTATCGAGACATAATGAAAGATCCCTATTTCTTAAAAGATCGAGATGGGAAACCGACAGGTATAGTAGTTGAAGATGCTGTAAAACTGTTTCGAGAAACTCTCCGATTTACAGATAGTGAAATGCTTAGAATGATTTATGAAGCTTTAACGTATTCTGCATCACTAGGTGTTACAACTTTAGGGTTCATGTCCTGCAGTCTCGACACATTAAGATTACTACAAATCCTTAAACACCAAAATAGATTGCCTGTAAGGTTAAGAGTCTACTTGGATAAAGAATTATTGAATAACATACTATGCCTAGGGATTAGAAGATCTTTTGGAGATGATTTTCTCAAAATAATGGGTATCAAAGTTTTTGCGGATGGGTCGCTTGGAGCTCGCACAGCTTGGCTCTCCGAACCTTATGAAGATCTCCCAGAATCTAAAGGAATACCACTCATTGAAAAAGATAAATTGGCTAAGATTATAGAAGATGCACATAACGCTGGTCTACAATTAGCTATTCATGCAATAGGAGATAAAGCGATCGACATGGTCTTAGAAGCTTATGGGAGTCTTAAAGATTTATCCTCTGAGCATAGACATAGAATAGAGCATGCATCTGTATTGAGACCAGACCAGATAGAGAAGATAGCTAAGCTTGGAGTAACCGTCTCGGTACAACCTCATTTCATTATTAGTGATTGGTGGGTGGTTAAGAGATTGGGGAGGAAGAGAGCTACATGGGTGTATCCATTTAAGTCGCTAATTGAACATAGTGTAAAGATCGGGTTCTCTTCTGACAGTCCAGTTGAACCATTAAACCCATGGGAGTCAGTATATGCTGCTGTTTCTAGAGGTGGAGAAAACATAGAACTCTACAATCATACCTCCCATGAAGCTCTCTCAGTAGTTGAAGCTCTCCACCTTTATACCAAAGGGTCAGCATACCTTCTATTCGAAGAAGATAGTCTCGGCACACTAGAAGCTGGAGAATATGCAGACTTCATTGTAATTAATAATGACCCATTACAGATAAGCGTAGAAGAATTAAAGAATATAAAGACTGTAATGACGGTGGTCTCAGGAGAGATAGTGTATCGGCATAGAGATTTCCCAGAAGATATCAACTTCTCTAACGATTAATAGTTTATCCTCATAATTCTCGACTTTAGTTAGCAGTAAATCTATAGCTTCAATCAATTTCTCGATAATAGGTAGATGGAGAGGATCATTATACCATAAAACTGTTTTGGAGGATATGGTACTGTGTTGACAAGTCATAGTCTCTAATCAACAGGATATACTTCTCACTATTCTAGCGAGTTTAGCGAGGTTGAAGAAAGATTAAGTAAGGTATAAACTAATGATGGAAACTCTTCTAGAGAACATGTTTTTCAGGATGCTCGTCAAATATTTTAATTAAACTATAAATTAAACATAAGACTTGTTTTCTAGGATGGCGAATTGCTTAGAGAAGTTCAAGAAGAACTATTAAGAGTTTTCGAGAGTGAAAAAGAGGTTTTAGTAGCTTATATCTTCGGTTCTCATGCTAGAGGCTACGTAGAATCAGAGAGCGACTATGATATAGGTATCCTACTCTCGAAAACTCCTGAAAGTCTACTTGAATACTACCTTCACCTCATAAACAAGTTATCTCGCATCCTAGGAGACAGAGTAGACTTAGTGATCCTTAATACCGCTCCTCCCACACTCATATATCAAGTGATAAAATACGGCAAGGCTATATACATTCGCGATGAGCGGGCGAGGATTACCTTTGAAGCTAAAGCCACAAGCGAATATCTAGACTTTAGTAGAGCTTTAATGAGGTATTATGAATGTCTCATAAGACAGATTCAAGAATAGATGAGATATTAATCTACGAAAAGATAAGCAAGCTGAACCGATATCTAAAATACTTGAACGAACTTAGAAGAAGCAGCTTAGAAGAGTTCAGAGAAGACTTTAAGATAAGCGGCTCGGCTGAGAGATATCTCCAAGTAGCTATAGAGTGTGTAATCGATATAGGAAACGAGATAATCTCCATGCTTCAGCTTAAGAGACCAGAGCGGTATAGAGACATCCCTTACATACTTTCTGAGGCGAAGATCATTCCAAGAGAATTTGCGGATACAATCGCATCAATGATAGGCTTTAGAAACTTGCTAGTCCACGATTACGCTACAATAGAGCTTGACATTGTTTACGAATTCCTCCAGACAAAACTTCAAGACTTTGAAACATTCATAAAAAACATTTCAAAATGGATTAAAGAAGCAGAAGCCGGCAGGCGTTGATACATGAATTGTTGAGAGGATCGATTTTCCCCGTATGGTCTAATTCACCATTAAAAGATAGAAGTAAGCACTTTATCTCAATCTATCCGATCCATGTGGTGCACTTATGATAGATCCTAGAAGACGGTAGCATCACTTAAGAGTTTAGATCTAGAAAATTCGAATTCGATGAGACTCGTTCGATAAGTGATGAACTTACGTATAGTTTGAGGAGCAACCTCTAATCAAGTCAAAACATATATACAGATTTCATGTTGAATAAGTAGAGATATAATGTCGACTCAAGAAGATAACTTCACGTATTGGCGGAGACTAGAAGAGGAAGGTAAGAAGATTATCGATAGGATTGTTGGAATAGTCTACGAGTTTGTAGGAATTTTAAGACGGATAGGTATCCCATATGTAGAGCCCCATTTCTTCCCTTTCGATACAAGATCTGTCTCTATCATCTTTGGTGAACATCCAAATATGCATTCAAGGTATTTCTCTCTATCACTCGAGGACATCAACTTAAACGTTCAAAAAAAGGAAGTGGTTTTAACCATAAGGACTGTGAGATTAAGTTCTTGGATAGGAGGGCGGGACCAGATGCCACGAGAGGGTTTAGTCACACATGAGTTGGACAAGTACCGTAATCTAAGCGTTCACCTGGATCAGTTATTGACAAAACTAGCAGAAATCTACAACTCGGTTCGCACACATGAAATCTGTAGTTTTCTACCACCAATATCTTAAAGACCTTGAAGTTATGGGTGATCGTTTATGAGCCAAGCTTCTCCGAAATAATTCATTCTACGCTCACCCTTTCTCTTCCGTTACATCGGTAGCAGTGAACTCGATTTTATTATAAGTAATGGTCTGATCTACTCTTTTAATCCTATGGGTACCTACTGGACCACACTGATAACCGATGATCCTGCATTGGCTCAGCTATATCTGTCTCTACCTTCTCCACCAGTGTATAGGGTTGGAGGTTTCCAGCTAAAGGACTTGGACGTCAGCCTAATTAAGTGGAGAGGGATCGTAGCACCAGCATATGGTCAAAAGGGAGGGGCGGAAGAGATCCTTATAACTGGTCCTATACCTGTGTTATCAATTTTCGATATGTCCGGAAAGAGAACCCTCTGTAGTGTCATGGGAGAAGTATGCATCTTGGAGGAGGAGACGGGCGCGATATCTTCTCGAGAAAAACCGCATCATAGATACTAGAGAAGACTAGTTTAAGATTATTATTCTCTGGTCTTGAAGTCTAGAGATCTTTATCTCTGACGCAACGCTTATAGGTCTCGTATAAAGTGTTGGTACTGATATGAGAACCATCGTTCTAATTCTCGTAATGCTCTTTCTCTCGGTCCATCTCAATGTATATTACTCTACATACACTGAAGAGAAGGTATCATGGGATAGTATGCTGGTTATCGGTGACGGGATGTTCTCGATCCCCTGGCATCACAATTTGATAGGAGAGTTGAAAGAAGAGTATAAGCTTCAAGCTCTTCACAACTCTGTAGGCGCCTGGATCGATTATAGAGAATGGATGCAGTATCCTGAAGAATGGGATGTTAACATAGCGAGATTTATCAGAGCTATACATGGGTTTGGGCTTCCAGCAGGGTTTCAGTATGGTTTCCATGTAGGCGATAATGTTTACGCTGGCTACGATGAACCAGTAGGATTTCTCCATTACTATAGAAATCTTATCGTATGATTGGTTATGATACTGATTTCTCTCGTTTAGATCGAGATTTAGCGGGTTAATGGCGGCTCCCTTAATCTATTCAAAAATCAAAAGTTATATAAGAATATGTTATTACTAGATAGCTTTAAATATTAGTAGCTTAATTTATCTACTAATAGTATGTATGAAGAAGATATAGTTAAGGTGACGAGGAATTTTCAGGTCACTATACCGAGTCGGGTTAGGGCAAGGGCTGACGTTAAGGAGGGTAGCTTCGTTAAAGTAGTTTATGATGAGGTAGAAGGAGTGATCAAGATTATCCCATTGAAGAAGAAGAGGGTAACTGTTAAGCTAGGTAAGGAAGTTAGTGTTGAGGATATGGAGAGGATAGTTGGAGAGATGCTCGATGAAACTACTTCCTGATACTAATATCTTAGTTTACGATACGATTGAAGATAGTGGACGCCATGATGAAGCAGCAAAGATCATGGATTCTGCAAGCGAGATCCTAATATCACCTATAGTTATACATGAGTATATCTGGGTGATGCTAAGACTTAACATAAGTCCTAAGATAATCTCAGTCAAGGTCCATGAATATCTGGAAGATATCAGAGCGAGATACATAAACGAATCTCTTAAAGTTATAAATGATGCGCTTAAAATGTTCGAGGAGGATAAAGCTCTGCTAAGAGACATCAATGATTACATAATCCTATCCTTAGCACTAAACACGAGGGCAGTTCTCGCAACCTTCGATAGGGGGCTCAAAACTTTATCACTAAGTAGAGGTTTAAGCGTCATCCCATAATCTTTAACCATCCTCTTATCGTAAATGTTCATTTAACTATATAGGAAACGTATTTAACAGCTTCCTAATTCTCTTCTCTTAATAGATTAGTCTCCAATATTTCAATCAACTTCATAGGATTTCTGCTCACAAATTATCTTAGGGTATTATGCTAAATCCACGTTTCATAATTCTATCGTTTCTCCATGCTGGGAACCAATTTTTGGCGAATCGTAACGTTTTCTTTTCCATGTCCAGCCTCAGAGCTTCTGAACAACTTCTCCAATTCAATCAAGAATAGATGCTTTTCTAGTATTCTAAGAGTTCTTAAATCGTCTTTTTCCACTAGGAGTCCGTAACTTCATGATGTGAAGTTTAATCATGAAGTTGTCTTAGACTGCTCTCTCTTGCCTTCTCCCAGCCCCGATATCTTCCAAAAGCTTAGATATTTTATTCACTTACTTCTTCTAATAACATCCGACAACGTTGTTGAGATTTGAGACTCGTGGGAGGGAATCTGCTATCCGTAGAATATTCACTGGGAAGATTATTTAATCTTTCGTGTTATACATGATAATTCATGGCGTCGTGAATGTTCGGACTGTGTTGAAGACGACTATGTCATCTCGAGGTTTAGGTTTAGAGAATTACATGTGAGTTTTTAGCCATGAAGACGGTAAGATTAAGTAGAGGCCGTGGCGATTTAGTTTTAGAGGTTTATGGAGGGCGGCTTTCCGGTCTCGAGAACTATCATGGTATCCATCATCATTATATCTTTAATGGCTGGCGTGGCTATCGGTTTATACTCTAGCTCGTACTCAGCTCAAAGCTCCACAAAGATTGTAACCATCACCGTAACGGAGACCACGGTTTCATCTGCCATAAACATTCTTAGTATTCAACCATACACACCTATAGAGATCGGGGAAGGCTCAAAAATGAAGATACAATTCTACATGTACGCTATCAATTACTCTGAACAGAACCCTGGCTGTAGAGACTACATTTTTGAAGTCTTGGTGAAGGCCGTCAGGATACCACAGAATGTAAAGCTCCTCACCATTAGAGATGTGACACTCTTAGTTAAAGAGTTCGTGAAGATACCTATAAGAATGTTCGCAGATACAGATATGACTTTCGAGACCGTGGAGGGACACCTGTACGCTGAGAGATTCAAGATAAATAATTGTAAGTTATTTGGAGTGGGGGTTCCAGTATGTTATGAATCAAAAGCCAACCTAGAAGTGGTCATCGACATAAATTATCTAGATGGGCGTGTAGAGACAGTAACCGAATACTCAGAAGACTTCATTCTAGGAGCGAAAGGACTATGTGCAAATATCTCATTCGAGAAGTTGGATTCCTTATGTCATCACATAAAGTCTCACTTTAAATGCAGCGTAGAAGTGAGTATTCTCCAGTATGAACACATGCTTCCAGAACCTCCAGAGGTTCCAAGAATGATAGAGCAGAGATGCCCACTACCCACCGAGCGTCCACACAACCCGATCCATATCTATCCCACTTCTGTTATCCACGGGCTTGAACCTATCCTAGAGATCTGGGTAAACGACAAACCCGCTATTACGTTCAGGTCACCTCAACCCTTCGGTACATTTGAAATCCAGTCGACGATAGAGAATTGGGAAGAAAGATTAGTCTATATCCCTCCCTTCCGGGGAGAGAAACCGATAATCCTCCTTTACAGTCGCCCTGATTAAAGATATGTCTCGAACTATGCTGACATGGTTATATAATGTCTTAACGGTTCATACCAGTGAACAAGACTCTCCTCTCTACAATATATGAGAAGTCGGCACCACCATAGTTACTTTTCATGGAAAACTGCTTATATTGATCAGAATTGGTGATAGATTTGGTCATCATAAAATTCATTCCTCTCATATTCGGATGAGGCAATATTTTTCTAATATTGTTTTCCACATCTCCCTGAATCCTTCAGTTTGTATAGTAGGTGTGCCCCACGCTGGAGAGCAGTCTGAGGTGAAAATGATCATCTTTCCTTTATCTATCTTATGGATAATTGTCGCTGGAAGGTCTTTTATATCCCAAAAAGATACAATTTCCTCCCTATTGGTAGCTCTAAACTGGTTTAGGCCTTTGAAAACTAATCCCTGACCTATGCCTCTTATTATTCTCACCTTACGGTTTAAGCATGACATAATTTTTCCACCCAAATTTTCTTCACCTAAATCATTATAGTCTTTTGTTAAACCATATCCGCCTGTGAGTATCAAGATCTTTCCTTTCTTCTTTACTTCTTCATCTATGAACCTATGCACCGAATTTTTATCACAATACCTCAGACTTACATCGCTAAGTATCACTATATCATACTCAGTGAGATCTTGGAATAGCTGCGGAAGATAGCTCTCATTTTTCTCCATAGGCACACTTCTTATATGCATTAAATAACCTCTTAATTGACGAAGCGCACGATCTAGATATTGTAAGTAACTATAGTTTGGCTCTCCATAGTGGAATATCCTAACTATTTTATCTCTAGGTATAATATTTTCCATCTTTTTGATTAAGCTATCTGAAATTTCTGTCTGTTCACTGATCCAGTTAAACAACTCAATGATAACTTTTTGGGAGACCTCTTCAACATCAATTCCTACGTCTTCAAATATCCTCGTCGTGATTGGGAGAGTACTTGCAATCTTCTCAATGTAGCTCTTGGTCTTTTCCGTAAGCTTATCCCTGTAGATCTGGATGAGGAATCTGGGCTTCATCTGTGGGGGTAAACTTAATGTTTTCACTAAATTTTCTATGATTTGAGATCCTGAAGTTGCCGTCTCAAATTCAAATGTGATAAAGATCTCGGATACTGGCTCTCTAACTCTCCAAACACAATCCATGTGGCCTTTTGGTATACCGAACTCTAATTTCGACTCAAATCCCAATATGTCTCCAATCTCTTTAAATTTCTCTTTCATCATATGGTGCCAATTATTATTACGCACATCACTTATTATGCTCGAGTGATAGATAAAGGTGAAAGTAACCATGTAAAAAGAATGATAAAGTCGATTTTACATAGGAATGCCATCCTCAGTATATACTAGAATTATATTTGAATATCATATCTATGTCGAAGACTCGATCAAGATAGCCTCGGCTAGAAAGGTAGATGCATACACTTCCTCTAAGGTGATCTTGAACTTTGCGAAGTTGCTGAAAAGAAAGGTTTCAAACCTGTTCCAGTCAATGATCAGAGTTAAATGAAGGTTGAATAACTTAGGGATCAGAAATTTTACTTTGATCAGGAACATTATAACCAGCCTCCAAATCCTCGACATCTTTAACTACTCTCCCAGTCAAACTACATCTAGATATAATACAACATCAGATCACAAAAGAGGAAAACTTCTGTATTAGCAGGAATCATCTATTAAGAGGAAGATGGTAGAGTGTAATCGATATTTTGCCTTACAAGGTTTTATGAAGGAATGAGTTCACGACTCACTTCTTTCAAGCATCATCACAAGTCGGATCCCGGGCTAAAATCATCGTCCATGAAATGTTTTTGAAACAATTAAAAGAATTTTCAAATATTGGATGAAGACCTTTAACCCAAATTAAATTTGGTGCACTATATCATATACTAGTGTTTCAGCGAAATGTACTCCAGTCTTAACATGATCCGTTTTAAAATGATTGTTCACTCACGTCAATATTAAATTTTTTATTTAATCTCTATATAGGATTCTCTGAAAATTCTACTTTATAGTTTACCAAAAATTTATAGAATCTCTATGGCTTATTCTTAAGCTGCTTCTCAAGTTTAGATATTTGTCTCTATAAGGATGGATGTTAAGAGGTTCTCTCCCTTGGAGTAGGATTCCGAGTACTTCCACATAAATTCTTCAACTCTTTATCCTTAAGAGTATAGCTTAATATTATTGCGGCCTTCGTAATCTGTGTCTGTTAAAGATTTTCATTCTTCTTTTTTAAGTAACATTTTGTAATTCATTATACCCGAATGGTATTTGACCAATTCATATCCTATATCTAAAGAGATCCGTAGAATCTCTCTAGGATTGGTTCCATGCCCCAGAGATCTCGAACTGATTGGGTCAACTATCAATAGACTTCCATTTTTGCGAAGTTTTTTGTAAGTATTTTCTAGTGCTTTTCTTCTATCTTTGAAATGGTGGAGGCTGAAGAACATTATGGCTTTATCGATACTTTCATTAAGCACTGTGGACATATCTTCAGCACTATCTTCTAAAATGATCACGTTCTCCAGATTGTATAACTCGACCTTCTTTGATACCTCTCTGAGATAAGACGTATTGTTATCTAGAGCATATACTTTGCCATCTCCTACGATCTTTGACGCAGTCTTTACTAGGAAACCTGTACCGCATCCTATGTCTAGAAAGTTTTCTCCAGATTTCAGTTCTAACTCCCGTAGTATCTTATCTGGGCTATGGAGGAGGATGCGGAATGGAGACTCTAAGACCGCTCTTTCAAAATAGGTATCATCCCATCTTATCAATATCTAATCTTCTACTTATCTTATTTCCCTTTATATTTTGTTCTTCATATCATAATTAAGAAGATCTCTTCTTTTAGTGGAGAAGCTTTGTTGTAAGGATTGTTTAATCAAGGTTAACGAGAAGAGGTCTTGCTCAACATACTTCAAGAGTTTTCTGAAGTTAGTAAATTGTCCAGAAGAATCGTAAACCGAGATGAGTCTTGTCACGGAAAACAAGACGAAGATGATTAGATCTCCCCTCTATACAGAAATATTAACCGAGCCAATCCCTTTCTACCCTTTGAGCTCAGCATTTTATAGAGGTTTCTACGATATATAATTTGGTTGAATTATCCTTTAGGGAAGCTGAAATTATAAGGGAACGTGCCGAAGCCTTTCTTGAGAATGCTGAGAGATTGGTTAATGAGGGAAAATATGACTTAGCTGCCTTCAGTATAGAGCAGTATTGTCAGCTCATGTTAAAGTTTAAGCTTCTCTTGAAAACTGGAACCTATCCTAGAATTCATTCGATATTAGGTTTGTTGCGTCTACTGTCTAGTTTGTCAAAAGATGTTAAGGACTTCGTTGAAGATTCTCAGAACATTCTATATCTAACTAAAATTGAGGATACGTATATAGGTGCTCGATATCTTCCTAGAAGGTATGAAGAGAGTGAGGTGAAAGACATGTTAAAATTTGTGAAAGAGGTGTTCAAAGCAGTTGTCGAGAGGATTTGACCTGTATCTGGAGTTTGGAATAAAAAGACTTGAACAACTTAAAAATTACAAAAGAGTTGCTAGAGAAGTCAAGGAGATAATCCAGAAATTTCTTGGAGAAGTAGATGTCTACGTTTTCGGCTCAGTAGTAGAAGGTGAGGTCACGGCCTCCAGCGACATTGACATTCTAGTGATCGCAGACAATGCAAACCTTGAAGTAATATACAAGCTTAAAACGACAATAAACAGCTCAATAGATGCTCCAGTAGAGCTTCACATAGTCTCGTCCAACGATTTCGAGAACTGGTACAAAAGATTCATTAGCAAGCTAGAAAAAGTAATCTAGATTTTATGAGCCTATCTTAAATCTTAGGATGATTTATTCTATAATCATTTAACTGAGCCATTTTATACTCCACTCAGATTTTCTAGCGTATCTTGTCTCTTGAAAGATTAATAAATATTAATTCGGCTTTTTCACATGGATGGTCCTATACTTCATAGTCCTCCTATACCATCAAGTTTCTATTTATCAGTATGATCTGTCCCTCTTTTCATCTAGTCTGTTGAGTACTCAAGATTTCAATGCAGCCTACAACGAGGTTCTTAAGTTATCAGTGCGATAAAGAAAACTTGGAGATGGAATGACTAAGATAGTGGTATGGAGGTTGATTAGATGGTGGTTTGATAGTTGAAAGAGTTAAGCCTTATAAGGTGTGGTTGATGATGAAGAGGAGTATGAGGAGGCTAGTATAAGCTAAAAAGAGCCAGGATCTCGGTTATAGATGTGATCTAAAGTCTGAGGATATTTAAATTTCTGAGATAGATTTAAATATATGAGAAAATAAATTCTGTCTGGGATATGGTATGAGTGTTAAGACTAGGGTCAGCAAGAAGAATACTCTCTATATTCCTAAGTCTATTGCTGATGCTCTTGGTATCGTAGAAGGCTCAATATTGAAAATGAATATTGAAGAGGGAAAGCTTGTAATCGAGGTTATTAAAGATCCTTTCTGGCTAGCTCTAAAAGGGCCTAAATTCAGTTCAACTACATTTGAAGAATTTGAGGAAGAGTCTGAAGAGTTACAGGAGGAGATATTCCATAAAGAGGATACTTCTTGATTCAACGTACCTTCTTCCAATAGTAGGTGTTTCAGTCAGCAGTGTTGAGAAAGTTCTACAAGTGTTAGAGAAACTATATAGATCAAGGACTATTGAAATTTACTATACAGAATTCAATATTCTTGAAATAATCGGTAAACTAAGTAAGATAAAATATGATGTGGAAGTAGTAGAGGCTGGGCTTAACTCTATAGTAGAGAATTTCAAACATGCGTCTCCTACATCACGGTCTTATCTAACAGCATTAAAGTTTAGATCTACTGGTTTCAGAGACTTGATAGACCTCCTACTCTACACTACTTCAGTAGAAAACAATCTTAAGATGCTTACTAGAGATATAGACTTATTCGAGTTCCTAAGAAGAGTTGAAGGAAAGAAGCCGAATACAATAATCTTAGAAGACGAGTTCTTAAAAACCTACCTATTATGAACTCCATTAGAGATGTACAGGAAGATGCTTGATGAAGCTCTCGACAAACTGGAGAGAATTTTAGCGAGGATGCAGCCTGAAGAATTTACAGGATTGGTAAGGGAGAGTCACGAAGAGAGATGATGTTTCAATTTGATTCATCTGCAATTCTAAACATAACAAGGCATTATGGACGTGAAGCCCGTAAAATGCTTATGGACAACTTGACACCACCTCACGCACGATATGAGATTGGAAACGCACTTCGGAAGGAAACCATATTGCTAAAATGAATAAGCATTGAGGAAGCTCTTGAGGCCATATCTCTGCTGGATAAAATCCTGAAGATTATGGATATTGGGGTCTCGTCAGATAGTAATACTGTTCTTAAGTTAGCACACGATCTTCAGATAACATATATGATGCATCATATGTGCTCGTAGCTGTAGATAGAAATGCAAAATTGGTAACAGATGATGCTAAATTAACAAGCAAGATGGAAAAGAATATTGATGCTATCATCAAGATATTGGAAAAGAAGCTTGAAGTGTTATCAAGCGATAAAATCCAACATCTATGTAAATCACCTAAACCTCTAACACCCATGCAACATAATTAATTTAGTGAGGGGAAAATGTCAATGCTCTCGAAATATGTTTGAAAGATAATATTTTTGACTGGAGCAGAATGGGAAAATTGTTCTGAGATGAGAGTTATAGGTATTTAAGAAGATGGCAATTCTAGAATTTAGTTTGAGGGTAATTGAGGAGAAATAAGAAGGGCAGATAGATTTATCAATACAGGGACTACTGGAAAAACTTACATATTTATAAACGCTAGGACTC
The DNA here is from genome assembly GCA_039630055.1 of Candidatus Caldarchaeales archaeon. Lineage (GTDB taxonomy): Archaea > Thermoproteota > Nitrososphaeria_A > Caldarchaeales > Wolframiiraptoraceae > Geocrenenecus. The sequence continues at coordinate 15,526 of JBCNVN010000029.1, forward strand.
TATTTCAAAATGCCTATTATGAAAGTATATTTGAATTCTTTATCATTCTCTGTCTATCTTTCTTCTCTCAAACTTTTAAGATGGAAATTAGTAACTGAAAAATAGTATCTTTTTAGGAGTACTAAATTATTGGGTACTCTCTACTTTTGCGGAAACTCGTTCTGGATTAAGCTAATCATGATAAATTAACTCAATAGCTCACAGGGACACGTAACTCAAACTCCTTGCAGCCAAGCACCAAAAACCAAATGCTCTTAACACCTTTATACTTACCATGTAGGAGAACCTCATCACCAATGACCCCGTGCAACCAAGATTTGAAGAAGATTATGATTTCGACCACGACAAGACATTGGGAAACATGTTGTTTATACTACTTATATCAATGAAGTCTAACATCAGGTAAGCAAGCACCCTAAGATATGAAAAATTATAAACTCCTAATCTGATAAAATTACAAAATTTAAAATCCTTCCCACACTTCCTTAAATAACTCTAAAGCATCATTCATAGTTAATATTCTTGGTTGTCGGTCTAGGAAACGCTTGCTTTTCAATGCATTAGCTACAAGGTTTGGTATTTCCTCTTTAGGTATTCTTGCTTCTCTTAAATTTGTCGGCGACTTCACATCTTCGATCAACTGCTTGACCGCCGATACAACTCTTAAAGTAATCGTTTCTTCATCTATACCTTGAGTGTTATATAAGTTTCACCTTTCGATCTCTCAGTAACTTCTCATATTTGATGCTTGACCTATTCCTGTGAAGGATTATACCGTGGTAGTTAACCTTCAGAGGTATGCTAACCCTCCAGTAAATCTACTCATAGTCTTACCCAATTATTCTTTTTGTGGGAAAACTCAAATTAGTGGGTATAAATGTTTTTTGTGGGTAGAAGCATGAGCATCCTCCACATAGATGAAAGAGGTAGGATAACCCTACCTAAGGAAGTAAGAGGGAAATGGAGGAGAGTAGTAGTAATACCGGCAGGAAGCTTCGCCGTTCTAATACCGATTCCAGAGCCTTCTGAAGAGATCTCTTTTAATTGGATGCCATCTAAGAAAGAAAGGTACGAGCTAAGGTTACTGGCTGAAAGTCTTGCCCGTAAAGATGCCATAGCTAGAACAAAGAGGCGGCGACAGTTATGATGATAGAGACCGACATCTTATATTCACTCGTTAAAAAAGAAGATTGGCTAAAACCTGTAGCAGAGAAAGTTATCAATATGATAGTTAGAGGAAAACTAGGTCAAGTCTACACTAGCAGAGAGGTAATTCACGAATTATATTACGTTTCTATAGAAGAGGGGGTGACTATCAATGAGTACATCCGACGCGCAGCAGCTTTAACATCGATATCAAACCTAATATTCTTAGAAACAACATATGAAATAGATCTCTTAGCTCTCACGCTCATGAAACAATACAAACTCGAATCAATATTCGATGCATATTATGCTGCGACCTGTTTAAACATGGTAAAAGACCACACGATAATATCGACTTATGAACCATATGATAGGATCCCGGGAATAAATAGAATAGATCCGAGAGACTTAAAGTTCTAAAGGTTGGTGGATAGGTAAAATAGTAAGATAGATATTGGAAGACTATGGAATCATAAATATATGCTCTCGTCATTTAATAAGACGATCAGTAAACACATAATTAAACCAGACATTATATGGTGAGCTCTTAACAGTAGAGTAAGAGACCTCACTTTAAGCTTTGTGATTGATCGTGAATGATGTGAGCAGCTAGACCTCTCGATATAGTATCAATCTCACACCATCGCAGAAGACTTGAGTAGATTAAATCAATTGAGCCATTAAAGTATGTTTCTAAAGTTGTTGTGGAGAAAGCCCGCTCTCCAATCTCTCAGAGTTGTTAAGAAGAGTTCGGCTAACTTGAAACAGTCTATTC
>JBCNVN010000003.1:0-56057 GCA_039630055.1 Candidatus Caldarchaeales archaeon
CCCAGACTTTGCCGATCCAAGCAAACCTGTCGGACCATTCTATGATGAAAAAGAAATGATAGAGATCAGAAAAATCCATCCTGAGTATGTATTTAGAGAAGATAAAGCTAGAGGGGGTTGGAGGAGAGTTGTACCATCTCCTGATCCAAAATACATAGTAGAGATGCCTGTGATAAAATCGTTGGTAGATGCAGGGTTCATTGTAATTGCAAGTGGTGGTGGAGGTATTCCAGTAATAGAAGAGGATGGTAGAATAAAAGGTGTCGAGGCTGTAATAGATAAAGACTTGGCAGGAGAGAGGCTTGCAACATCTCTAGGTGCAAGTAAGTTCATAATACTAACAGATGTAGATGGAATATATATCGACTACGATAAACCAAGCCGGAGAAAGATAGATGTAATTAGGGTTGAAGAATTAAAGAAGCTCTATGATGAAGGACATTTTCCGCCTGGTAGCATGGGGCCAAAAGTAAAGGCAGCGATAAGATTTATTGAAAATGGAGGAGACGAATCTATAATATCAGAGTTGAAAGAGCTAATAGATGCGGTAGATGGTAAAGCGGGAACACATATAATCCGTTAATCGATAATCTTCATTAAATCCTAACCGAATATATTTATTTTTCATGTTTCTATCTGGATAATCAACATGGTTGTCAAAGGATTAATATTCGACCTAGACGGTACATTACTAGTACATAAACTGAGATTGAGAGAAGCAAAAGAGAAATTTCTAGAAAGACTTAAACAATTAAATCTACCATCTTTACAAGCCTCGATCGATACTCCAATCGCATACATATTAAATAAGCTAGATGATGAGAGAAGAGATATAGTATTTAATATCTTGGATGAGGTTTATGAGCCATTCGAGATGGAGTCTGCAGAAGAGGCTGAGTTGAGAGAGTATGTAAGAGAGGTTCTCGAGTTCTTAAAGAATTCTGGTATTAGATTGGGTATAGCCACGAATAATGGAAGGAAAAGCGTTGAGTTAATCTTGAAGAAGAAGTCTTTAATGGAATTCTTCGATACGGTAGTTACGAGAAATGATATTCGAGATCTTAAGCCGAACAGTATGATGATAATGGAGACGGTGAAGAGGTTGGATGTAAGGTTGAGTGAAGCAGTCCATGTAGGAGATACAACTTATGATGTATTAGCTGCACATCAGATAGGTGTAAAATGTATAGCTATTACTGGAGGTGCTCATGGTAGGGAGGAACTTTTATCTTCTAATCCTGAATTTATAGTAGACAGTATTAAGGAAATACCATTAATAATTATGAAGATGTAAGAGTACAAGATCCTAATAGGTTCTGTTAAACTTAATATCTTTCCCTGAGTGATATACAAGGTAAGAGAGAGTAATGTGGAGAAAGTACGCTGCTCTGATCCTCGTAGCCTTCCTTCTCTCATCATCATTCTTGATATTCACTATGAGTACATCATCTATTCCTGACTTCATAACCCAGCTATTTCAAAATATTGAGAAAGCAGTATTTGTAGAGAGAGAACCAGAGTATGTTAAGCTAACAATCCAGTTACAGGAGATGGATCTCAACCACTCCTTAGAATATTTTGGTAATGAATCGGGGACTCTACACCCTTTAAGATATACTTATGTGAGGATAGGTGGAGAGGTAAGGTCGACCGACCGCTATGGTAAGGCATCATTCATCATTCCAAAAGGTAATTACTCACTTATGATCATAAAGAGTATTGAAGGAAGACGGAGATGGAGCAGTTTAGAGCAGCCCATATCTTTAGAGGTTGGTGGAGGGGTCTGGACTACTTATATAAACGTTAAATCAGATGGTGAAGTAAAGATAACATTCTATCTTTTCAGACTTGAGGCCTCTAACATGGAAGTATATCCTGACATCGTCCAAGGTGTAAGTAGAGTGAAGATGGTTTTTAAACTACCCTATATGGGAGAGTACTATATCGGTAAGCCTACGATAACATATTACACTCCCTGGGGTCAATTAAGAATACATTATGAGGATATGGAGATTATTGGGAGGATTTACCTAAAAGATATATGGAGTTTAGTCAGCGTAGATTATCTAGAGAAGAGAGATGGTGGAGTAAATATCGAGTTGATAGAAGAAGTTAGAAGTTTTCCAACATATGTTCTACCTCGCTATACTTTTCTACCTGTAGAGAGGATTGAGGTAGAGGAAAAGTGGTACAGCCAATAGGTCCTGAGACTGCTCTCTGGATAACGATAGACGTTATCTTAGGTTCTCTAGCGATCTATCTTTTTGTTAGATATATCAAATTAAAGAGGAATGCTAGGTCTAATAATTATAATCCGACGCCTAAACTTTCTTACACAGTCCTAGATTTTAGATCCTATCTTGAGAGATATGGAAGAAAAGAGGCAGTTATATCTGCTTTCAATGAAATTGTATCCGGCATGGTTAGGGTCAGTGGGATAAATATTCCAAAGAGCTTTACGATGAAAGAGATCGTAAATAAACTTAACGATAAAATATCGAGAAAAGACGAAATGATACTATATGAGATGTACGACCTTTATGAGCGTGTAAGATTCGGAGACCATGAACCAAGCGATGAAGAAATCGATAGTTTCACGAAGAGAATCGAATCTATTTCTAAATTTTCAATCAGTCCACAAGGTGAATATATATGAGTATCTCTTCAACCACACTAATAATCGCTATAATAACTATTATTATTTCATTTCTTTTACCTAAAATTCCAAAGTTCTCAGAAGGTTATAAAAGAAAATATGTTAGAGAGATGAGGAATGAAAGAAGAAGGTATAGGGATCTCCTACAGAATGAGTTACAGAAGGGTAAACGGTGATACCGGTGGATAATCAATATTCTACTATTCAAGATATTGCTGAGAAACTGACATCAAATATACATGAGATAATAGTTGGGATGGATGAAGCTATAAGAAGTTTACTTATAGGGCTACTATGTGAAGGCCACATTCTATTGGAAGGCCCTCCTGGAACGGCCAAAACATATCTCGTTAAAGTTTTCTCAAGCTCCCTCGGATTAGAGTTTAAGAGAATACAGTTTACCGTAGACCTTATGCCTAGCGATATTATCGGCTCCCTAATATATAATAGAGTAACTGGGAGCCTAGAGTTTAGACGTGGCCCCATATTCGCTAACGTCGTACTAGCTGATGAGATAAATCGTGCTTCTCCCCGTTCACAATCAGCCCTCTTAGAATGTATGCAAGAGAGGCAGGTTACTGTTGAAGGTGTATCTTATCCGCTTCCTAGACCTTTCATGGTGATCGCCACTCAGAACCCTATAGAACTTGAGGGAACATATCCTCTACCCGAGGCCGAGCTGGATAGATTCTTGATGAGAACCTTCATAAACTATCTAGATACTTCATCAGAGTTAGAGATTCTAATAAAGAAACAAGTACATGGTGAAGAGATCAATGTTGAAAGAGTTGCAGAACGAGATGTTATTCTCAAGGCGATAGAGTTGACTAAGAGAGTACATGTTGATAGATCTATTCTAGAATATATTGTCAAACTAGGTAATGAGACCAGAAAACGTGATGACATCTTGCTGGGGATAAGCCCTAGAGGTGAAGTATATCTACTATACGCTTCAAAAGCTGCAGCCGCACTAGATGGCAAACCCTACGTTACTCCAGACCATGTTAAATCGGTTTTAAATCTAGTTTTCAACCATAGAATTATCTTGAAGAGTAGAAGTGTAAATCCCATGGCATCACGTCAAGAAGTTCTCAAGATTCTTGAAGAGATTGTTGAGGAGGTGGAGCCTCCCAAGTGAAGTTAACAGAAAAAGCTGTAAGAATATACCAGTACTCTGCAATCTTTTTTTCCATAATATCTTTGATGCTGGTTAACCATCCAATAGCGTTCCTAACACCAATTTTTATAGTTCTCACTCTAACTATATACGTAAACGCAAGCCTTAGAAAACTTAGAAAAATAGATGAACGGCTTTTCAAATCGTTTCTAAGCATCTCTCCAAACATTTTATCTCTAGGTGACAAAGCAAGGGTTAGATTGAATCTTGAATATATGATGCTAGACAGATTGAAGGCTGAGGTTCAAGTAATTCTCGATAAGGATATAAAAGTGGAAGAGGGCAAAACTAGCTGGATAGGGATACTCGATTATAAGAAGAGTATCTTGCTAGAGTTCACAGTTAAAGCTGAGAGGACTGGATTGCTTAATATCGGACCAGTAATCATTATAGTTAAAGACGATTTCGAGTTCGTGGCAAAAGTTATTGAATTGAAGGTTACTGGAATATTATTCTCATTTCTAGAAGCTACGAGGGCTAGGGAGGTAACAACAGCCTCTAAGGTAAAAGTCTCTAACCAACCTGGGTATACGCTCAATCTTTTCTTGGGCATCGATGAAGAGTATCGAGAAAGCATAGAGAGTGATCAACCATCACTAAAGAAGATCGATTGGAGGAGAATTGCTAGAACTGGAGGTCAAGAAGTATATGTTAAAGAGTATGTTAAGAGGAGGGCCTCAGATATAGTTATAGGTCTCGGAAGCGGGTTAGATGTAGAAACACCCTCCATTGGAGAGATTAGAGCTTGGGTTATTCAAATAGTACTCTCATATGCTATGTATTATTTAAGAGAGGGTTCAAGAGTATGGCTTCTACAATATAATGACGGTAAGCCGACCTATAGTGAGTTAAATCTAATCTATGGAGAGTTGGTTACGAGAGATGAAATAGAACCCGCGGGAGGACTCGTAATCTATATCTCTAGATTAATAGATCCAGAGGAATTAGGGTTCTTAAAGAATGGTATAGACCTCCAGAAATTTAGGTTAATAGTACTGGTATTAGATATAACAGAAGAAGTCTCAGAATATGTTAAAGATTATGTAGTGGCCTATGAGGATGAAAGGTTAAGAAAGTTAAAGACAGAGTTATGTGAAGTCGGTACAATAATAAAGCTTAGAGATCTCGTAGATGGTTTTAGGAGGGTTCTAGCTCATAGGTGAGCTTCCATTTGAAGATCTCGGAACTAATACTGAATCTAACATTGTTTTCTCCATACTTGTACACATTACTCTACATACTCTCCAGGTTTACACATATTGATTACTTTACATTGATCGGGCTCCTTTCTCTAACAGCCCTAGCCATCTCAAAATATTCTTCAATAATTCTATTTTCTCTCATGTTAGTGCCCTCTATAACATGTTTTGGATTGTTTATAGTAGGATATCCCCTTCCACTCATAGGATTAGCGGCAGGATACATGCTGTCCTTTCCCCTCTTCATTATACTAGGAACCTATTATGAGGCTAAGAGTGAAAACATTGTATTAAGTTATCTCACAGCTCTAGTACTCAATCTTTTTCTCATCTTTTCATCGGTGAGGGATAGTCTGACTCCTTCAACACTGATTATAACCATTATGTTAAGTATACCTACAAGAATACTTAAAGGAGGTACTTACCATCTACCCGAATCCGTAAATAGTATCCTTACATTTTTAACAGCAATATCATGTTTAGCGTTATTCTTGATTATTGTTAGGAGGGTAGAATCCAATTTTCCAAGAAATTTAAAAGAACTGAACCCTCTGATACTCTCTACATTAATAACTTTCGTCTTGTCTCTTCTTACACGCTACTGGATCTACAGCAACCTATTAGTAGCCCTATCAATATCGATTATAATTGCATATCTAATAATATCTTTGAAGATAGTGAAATGAGATGGTAGATAATCTAAAGAAATGTTTTCTTATGATTCTAATGATATCCTCGATTATGTCAATATCTATTCACTTAGTAGAGTCTCAGGTTGAAGACCAATCTGTAATGGTTGGTTTCACTAATTCCTATCTATTTCCACTACTTGACGGCGGTATGCTATATTTTGAGAAAGGTGAAAATCTTTGGGTCATGGCTATAGAAGATGATGCAAAAGTAAGCTTGATATCTCCCACAAAAGATACAGAGACATTTAGCTTAGAACCCTTACAACCAACTCTAATCAAGAAATTTAGTAAAGATGATCAAGTAGGAGAATGGATTTTACAGAGTGGAAAAAATAACTTGACCGTAATACTTTCCGAAGAGGTCGAATCACCTGAGATTGTTAGACTTAATTACAGAATTAAAAACGAAGAACTAATAGTAGAGCTTGCCAACAGAACGCAGAGCTCTTTCATAATAGATGTTGAAGATGGAGATATTCTTATACCAGCCGGGGTTGAAGTCGAGATAGAGATCGAAGACCTTAACCTAACTGAAGGCAAATATTACGGAGAAGTTGTCATGGACCTAGTTTATCCAGAAGAATTCACATACTCGGGAAAGTTGGACGGTCGTCCCTATCTTATCAGTATGGAGTCTACCGCTGGTAGGATAATCGGAAAGATTGATAAAGAGTTCATGAGGCTGTCTATTCCAGGTCTCCATACAGTTGGGGCGGGAGGAATCATTCCAGTTAGGAAAGGAGAAGCATTACTAAAAGTTAGATATACTTCTATTGACAGGGTAGATGGTATAGAGGAGGATGAGGTTACAACTCCAAACTTAGGAGACTTAAAGATTCACGTTGTTGATGATAGCTTTATCGAATGGGCGGGAAAGAAAGCTTCAAAATCGATTACATTAAATGTTAGAGAGGCATTAAACAAAACTTTAAGAGTAATCTCATCTTTTGAGGATAAATTAGAGCTTTCCTACTCAATGATCCCACTTTCATCCATGATCTTCTATGAGCCTAGGCTCAATAAGATTGTTGGAAACATCTCAGTAATCGCCAATGGATATCAAGTTGAAGTTGTAGATAATATAGTCTATGTCTTATTATCTGATAGTGAATCTACACTATCTATTCCTGTTACAAGAAGTAGTAGGGAGATCTTAGTACGTGCTTATGTAAACCAGTTTAGAGCATATGAAGGAAGAGTAAATATAGGTCTAGGAGAGCAGAAAATAATCCCAGTCAAACTATATCATCTACAGATACAAGCCTTCTTTCCAAACAATACTCAAGTTCTATATGGAGAGCTTAAGATGAATGGTTCAAGATTAAATTACTATAATGGTACTGCTACTATGCTTATACCGCCTGGTACATACAAGATCGAGTTTACAATTGATGAATGGTATGGAAATGCTGATCTGAAAGTCTCAGAAGATGCCTCTATAAAGATTACATTAGTGAGAGGCTTCACTATCTTAGATTATCTAAGAATAGTGGCTATTATCGAAGTTGCCATAATTGTATTCTTTATCATCTTAATGATAAGATTTAGGAAAAGCACTCAGTATGGTGGCTTAAAGGAAATTCATTAAATTCTCTAGATGTATTATCTGACCTTAGATTTTTATTTAGCTTGACTGGTAAATAGATGATAGAACATGACTGAGCCGATAAAAATCGTCCCCGATACAAGTGTAATTATAAATGGAAAGCTTCTAGAATTACTTGAGAAAGAAAATTCGGTAAACTATGAGATAATCTTTCCAGCAGCTGTAATCGATGAACTTCAAGCTCAAGCATCTAAAGGGAAGGATATAGGTTTTAAGGGATTGGAGCAGGTGAAGAAGATTAGAGAGCTGGCTGAGCAGAAAAAATATATTATCCGGTTTTCAGGTGAGAGGCCGACTCTAGAAGATATAAAGCTTGCACGTAGTGGAAGGATAGATGCAATTATAAGAGATTTCGCTAAGGCTGAGCAGGCCATGCTTTATACCTCAGATTATGTACAAGCACTTGTAGCAGAAGCTGAGGGCGTCAAGGTTAGATATATCGAAGCATATGAGAAGAGACCTAGACTTTCATTCGAGGAATATTTCACACCTGATACAGCAAGTATACATCTTAAAGCTAATCTATCTCCGATGGCTAAGAGAGGAAGACCAGGAGAATTCAGATTGGTTAAGATTAGAGAAGAGCCGATTACAGAGGATGAATTAAATAAAGTCGTCAATGAGGTTCTCGAAACCGCTAGAATAGGAGGAGAAGGCAGTATTGAATTAGTGAGAAGTCATGCAATGGTGGTTCAGCTTGGCCTCTACAGAATAGCTATAACTAAGCCCCCCTTCTCCGATAATCTTGAAGTTACAATTGTAAGACCCACAGTAAAACTTCTTCTTGAAGACTATACACTATCCAATAGATTGATGGATAGGTTAAAGGATAAGGCTGAGGGAATACTAATTACCGGTCCCCATGGATCTGGGAAGACTACCTTTGCAAGTAGCTTGGCAGAATTCTACACTATGAATGGAAAGATAGTTAAAACATTCGAGTCTCCGAGAGACCTACAAGTCGGTCCCGAAATTACACGGTACGGTCCCCTTGAAGGAGATTTTGAAAAGACCGCAGAGTTATTGCTCCTAGTTAGACCCGACTATATAATATTTGATGAGATGAGAAAAAGCAAAGACTTCAATGTTTTCACCGATCTAAGACTGGCTGGAATAAATGTAATAGGAGTATTCCACTCAAGTAATCCGATCGATGCAGTCCAACGATTCCTCGGAAGAATAGATCTTGGAATGATACCCAACATAATAGATACAATAATATTCTTAAAAGATGGAGAGATTAAAAAGGTCTACGAAATAAGCTTAGTTGTAAAGATTCCTTCAGGGATGACCTCAGAAGATCATATAAGACCTGTAATAGAGGTAAGAGATTTCGAGACAGGCATAGTTGAGTACGAGATCTACGCATATGGGCAGACAACGGTCATCGTCCCATTGGTAAAAAAACATAGTACAGGAGATTCAAGGAAACCCCAAACCTGAATCCTTATACTAAAATCCCAGTAAACATTTCAGTATATTTTAAGTTTTTAAGATACTATAGTATCTATCCTGATAGAAGATGGAGATGAGTAAGAAAACCTCTTTATCGCATCAGTTCAAAGAGAAGTTAAACTCTTTAAGATCTGAGACTGCTATATCTATATACTCCATACTATTAATATTAATTATTATTCTTTTAATGAGTGGTTTAACCTATTCTTTAACAACAGAGAATCCTATACCGATAGCTTTTCTAGAAACTGGATCGGTAAGAGTATTTCTTTGGAGTATAAATGCACAGAGTCATGCCGAGACACTAGTAATAGCCCTGTACTACTTGATGGGAGCAGGTGGGATCTGGCTATACATAAATGCTACTACGAGACTGCATAATCCGAGAGTCACCAGATACATGCTATTCTTTAGCTTCCTACTAGTATTACTAGCTGGAATAGGGATCTATACAGCATTTATCTCTAAGTTTACTCCACCTTAATTCTAGATTCAACTATACCTTTGATATCGATGGTGAAATATGCAGGACCAGCACTTTCAGGTTTCTCTATGAAGAGTTCTCTAAGACCTTTAGATTCAGATCTTAATCTTATGATCCAATCAGCCCAGTGACTAAGGATCCTATATGCTACCGCGGTTCTATCTTCTTTTTCAGGCATATCATGTACTTGACCTATATATGCTATTAAGACTCTATCTCTCTTAGTCAGTTCATATAGTATGGCGACTTGAAGTGCGAGTCTCTTATATATCTGTAGATCTTGCTTCCCTTTTCCAGATATCTCTAATCTATGCTGATGTGTTAGATCATCTAATATTATGACGTCGAACATCTTACTCGAATTGTAGAGGTTTAAGATGAATACTTCTTGATCTCTAAAATTTTGGATTATTCTTATTGATAGTCTTGATAGGTCAAGCTCCCATGACTCTAATATCTGTAAAACTCTCTGTGGATGGAGTCTATTAGAGCAATCTATGAATAGAGGTTTTAAGCCAACTTTAATAGAAGAAGCACATATGGTTAATGCTAAACTCGTCTTTCCAGATTTCTCTTCACCATATATGAAGTATAGTTTTCCTAGTTTAAATCCTCCGTTCAAGAATCTATCTATTCCTTCAACATGAGTTGAGACGACATCTATGGTTGACACTAATACTATCCCATCATAGAGGACAAGAACGATAATAATAATTTAACTCGGAAAGCATCCTTCGCCCAGATAGTGTTAAGATGTTCCCCATGATAATGTATGGGTTTGGGTTCTCTAATTATATCTATAGAGTTGAGCTCAACTATTTCTTTTGGGATACTGCACCGTATAATGCTATACCCAATCCTGAGACAAGGAGGATTGCACCGAGTAATGCTCCAAGAAAATATATTCTATACTCTCTTTCAGCTCTTGGAAACAGTGCTCTTGCAAACTGTCCTATCCAAGTCTGATATTCTGAGACCTTTGAATAGAAGATAAAGAAGACCACCATACCTATAATCATTAAGAATACTCCTATAGTTAGAATATCAGTTCTCATAGATGCAACTAATATTTCATAACTTAAAAATTTTCTGAAAGATTAAAAAGATTTTTGAAATGTTTACAGACATCACTTAAAAACATAGCCCAGCACTTTTTAAATCTCTTGTGATAATTCTCTTCCTCTCGTTTATCTCAAATCTCTCCGATGCATAGAGAGATAGCCCCATACATACTTCATGGATAAAATTCTCTTAAGATCCTCAACAATTTACTTTACTTTAACTAAACAATTATTCTAACAATTAGGTTAGTATTCTAGCACATCTAGCTGATAGAATAGCTAGAGATATTATGACTACTTCAACTATCTTCTCACACAAGGATCAAATAATTCTCTATACCGGGTATATATGCGGGGGGTGGGATTTGAACCCACGAACCCCTATGGGAATCCCCAAACACCTTCAGGGGTTCTCATCTCTTGCTGGAGAACCTGAGCCCTGCGCCTTTGACCAGGCTTGGCTACCCCCGCATAGCTTGTCCATACTATAATATGGAGAGTAAAATTTATGTTATAAATTCTTATTAAGATCTCGGGAGAGATATTTAGGATCTATCTGTTTATTCTTCGATTTCTTTCCTGACTTCTCCTCTCATAATCGAAAGTATTATTGCAGCGCCTAGAACTGCGAATATTATTGATATTGATAACCATAATGGTATCTCGATGAATCGCACAATGATGAGTTTTATCTCTAAAAAGACTAGTATGCCTGCGAAGGCTGGTCCAACATACTTGAATCTAAACATTGTGATAGCTATTAGGAAGTATAATGCTCTCAGCTCTAGGATTGCAGAGATGTTTGAAGTATATGTTAGGAAGAAATTCATTGTAATAGCTATTACTGCCGGAACGGAATCAAACGCAAAAATTATGTCTGATGTCTCAATCGCAAGGAGAGCTAGTAAAAGCGGAGTGAACAACAGTTTTCCATCTTGTTTTGAACTAACTATAAACTTGGCTCCATCATAATAATCGGCCATGGGAAGAAATCTCCGAGCTAATTTTATAACTGGATTTTTCGACGGGTCTACATTTATTTCCTCTACCTTGAATAGCTTTATTCCTGAATAAATTAATACTGCGCCAAAGACATAGATTGTCCAGTGGAATTGTTCTATCAGCCATATTCCTCCAGCGACAAATACTGCCCTAAGCAATATTGCTGTGATTATTCCAGCGTAAAGTACTATGGGCTGTACTCTAAGAGGTATATTAAAATATTCAAAAATTACTGCGAAAACGAAGAGATTATCCATGCTTAGACTTTTTTCTGTGATAAAAGCTGTATAATACAGAGCTACGGCTTCTGGACCAGCAAACCAGTTTATGAATATTCCCCAGCTAAGTCCTACGATGATCCAAAATGCTGACCAGGCTCCTGCCTCCTTATAGGTCATTGCATGCTTTCTTTTCACATCTGCGAACAAGTCTATCGCTATGATGGTATTATCACAATATGGTATAACTCCCAAAACCATAAAGGAACTTCTATCTCGACATGAGGTGGTGTAGGACCTTCTTCAACCATTTACCCTTTTAGTTGAGAGCTATAAGAGTCATTAAAAAACATTTTTCTTAGAAAGCGATCTAAACTTATTCTAAGAGTTTAAGTTACGAAGCCGATTGTATAGAAACTTTGAAGGCTGTTACTGAGAAAAAGGATTATTCTTGTTGTCTAGACTCGGATTGATACTATGAACCGCCTACCTGGAAACATTCATGATTCAACCATACTCCTAACCCGTGATTTAATTAATCAAAAATGTTAAGAAAGAGAATGATTTGTAAAGTCAACTATATTGTACTTAAGTTGCATGAACCTTATGTAGAGTAGACTTGAAAGTCTTTAAGACAAAGTGATCAGGAAACAGGAAAAATATGGCAAAGCCAAGAAAGGAAAACATAAATGAAATTACTGTAAGTTTGACCCACTAACTAGATTATATTTAGTTGATGAGAGTTTGTCGTAACGGCTAATCGATACTAGTTTCAATAATTCAATCGAGAGGAACGTGATTATGCCTCCTAAGCCTATCCATGTCAAGTCATCGAGTGTTGGGTGAGTAAGATGTAATGCTTCTCTCGTCACAGGGAATAATATCAGGAGTCCTATCAGCATGGCCTCCCATAAGATTGCCAGAATAAGCCATTTATGCGGTCTCACCCTTAAGACCGTATGTCTTAGTGACCTGCAGCTTATGGCCACTACTAGTTCTATAGCGACGAAGAGGAGAAACAGCCTCGTCCTTGCTGCATCAATGCCGTAGGGAAGGGCAGTGTAAAATGCAAGTATCATTACTGGCGGTTCAACTATTAAGGCTCTGATCAAGAAGCTTACGACTTCTTTTGAGAAGACGCTTTCACCACGTTTCATCGGCGGTCTTTTCATTAAGTCTGGGTCGGGAGGACTTAGACCTAATGCAAGAGCCGGCAATCCATCTGTTGCTAAGTTGACGTAGAGTATGTGTACGGGTAGTAATGCTAAAGCTTCTTCACCTGAGAATCCCAAGTATCTGAGGAGGAAGAGGGTTGTGAAGGATAAGACTACGATCTCGACGAGGTTCGCTTGGAGGAGGTATGCTAGATACCTTTTAATATTGTCTAGTATCCATCTTCCAAGCTCTATAGCTTTTACAAGGGTGGCGAGACTATCATCTGTGAGTATTAGGTCTGATGATTCCTTTGAGACGGCTGTACCTCTTATCCCCATAGCCACACCTACATCAGCTCTCTTAAGTGCAGGAGCATCGTTCACCCCATCCCCGGTCATCGCTACAACCGCCCCCCTCGTCTTACATGCCTCAACTATCTTCAACTTCTGAATCGGCGTCGTCCTAGCATAAACGGTTACATCCTCTACTTTATTGGCGAGGTCCGTAGAGCTCATCACTTCAAGTTCTTGACCTGTAAGTACGAAGCCTGTCTCTATCCCACATTCTTTAGCGACCGCTATAGCGGTGAGCTTGTGGTCTCCGGTTATCATAACAGGCTTGATTCCAGCTGACTTCGCCACTTCTATAGCTTTTATAGATTCAGGTCTAGGAGGATCTATCAAACCCATTAGACCTAAGAAGGTGAGCCCGTCTTCAGCATCGGATACTTCAGGATTCTCTAGTTCTCTATATCCGAAAGCTAGAACTCTAAGCCCTTCTGATGCAAGCTGTTCATTTATCTTTAGTAATTCTATCTTCGTGGTCTCATCAAGTATCCTCTCCTCACCATTTACTATAATCTTGGTAGAACGCTGAACGATTACTTCAGGTGCTCCTTTTACAAAAGAGACCGGTCTACCATCTACAAGGTTGATCGTTGACATCATCTTCCTCTCACTAGTGAATGGGTTCTCAGCTATCCTAGGATAGGAACTGGAAAGCTTTGAGATGTCGAAGCCTGCTTTTATAGCTGCGAAGAGGAGGGCCACTTCAGTCGGATCTCCAGAATATCTCCACTTTCCATCAGAGAAGGAGACTGTAGCATCATTACAGAGGACTGATGATCTGATGAGAAGGTCGAAGGTTTTCGAGTTGGATGGAACGCCCTCGACCGTTCCATCAGCGTTAAAACCCGTCCCCGTGACGTTGAGAAGCCTCCGATCAACGTAGATCGCTCTAACCGTCTGCTCTCCCTTCGTAAGAGTCCCCGTCTTGTCAAAACACATGACTTGAGTAGATCCGAGACTCTCGACAGCTGCCAGTTTTCTAACTAGGGCTCCATGCTTAGCCAAGGTCCATGCGCCTATAGCTAGAGATGCTGTGACTATGGCTGGTAGAGCTTCCGGGACCGCTGCGACCGCAAGGGCTACACTAAACATGAAGACCTCGATGATAAACTCGAAGGATAAGCCGCCTAGAATCAGAGACTCGAAGAACTCGATGGTGAAGAGTACGGCTATTATCGTTATCGCCAATATCCCAAATTTTCTCCCAAGCTCATTCATCCTAACCTCTAGCGGTGTCCTCTCCTCGCTGACAGCTCCTGTGTACATAGCTACCTTCCCGAATTCTGTAAACTTACCTGTTGAAGTAACTATAGCCTTCCCCTTACCTGAGACTACAAGAGTTCCAGCGTAGACCGTATTGACTCTATCTGCTAATGGGACGTTGATAGGGAGCTTCTTCGTCACCTTCTCGACAGGAACCGATTCTCCTGTAAGGGCTGACTCGTCGATCTTCAACCCTGCGGATTCGATAAGTCTCCCGTCAGCCGCTACTATATCGCCTTCACCGAGGACGAGAATGTCTCCTGGGACCACGGTGTCCGTCGGTATAGTGGTCACCTCTCCATCTCTAAGGACTCTACATGTTGGAGCTGTAAGTTCTTTAAGCTTCTCTAAAGCCTTCTCTGCCCGATACTCTTGGACGAATCCAAGTACACCTATAAAAACTATTATCACTGATATTACTATAGCCTCCACAGTCTCTCCGAGTACGGCTGTGATAGCGGTAGCAGCAAGAAGTATTAGGATAAGTGCATTCGAGAATTGTCTCAGAAATATAAAGATAGGGCTTATCCTACGTTCTTCAACAAGGATGTTGTGGCCAAACTTCTTAAGCCTCGCCTCAACCTCAGACGAGCTTAAACCTTTCTCAATATCTGTTCCAATATGTCTCACTACTTCATAGATTTCCATCGCATGAAAATCGGGCTGTGACATCTCAAATCCCTTTTAAAAAGAGAGATACAGTTTAATATAATTATTTTCACATCATAGCCTTAAAAAGTTTGTAGGATGGTCCATGATTGATTGGTGATAATATTTTTCGAGGGTGACTCAACAGTAAAACTAGATTGTAGATGCTCTCTAACCATAAATATTTCTCAGGGGTAGCTCACCACCAAGTTCCAATTTTAGAAGAAAGGTTTAAAAGTTATCGAAATCAATAGATGATAGCATTATTATAGATATTGTAGAAAAGATGGAGAAAAAGATTATTATGTTGCTCAAGTCTTCGTATGATTGAAATGAAGATCCAGAATAATTTTCTGCTAGTATTTCTCTGGCTTACACCGATCTTTATTATGTTAATGATTAGAGTTCCTTGGCTTATGATAACCGGTGCTGAGAGGTTCTTTATACCACCAAGTGAGCTCGAGTTCTATCTAGGTCAATCATCTAAATACTTCTCGATCCTGTCTGTGATGGTCTTCCTCATGTTTAGGTTTAGCATAAGTTTTAGGGATATTGGGATCTGGTCGACGACGAGGCTGGCGTTAGGTGATATTCTCCATGGAGGCGTCTTCGCTCTATTCTACATCTTGATAACTTGGATTCTGTCAATCCTCTTCATACCTTTAATCCCTGGCAGAACTGAGACAGTTATCTTCAATGCATTCTATGGATATGTTATACCAGTAAATAAGATGGTAGAATTTGTATTACTACTTAATCCATGGTTGTACTCATTCTACATGATATCTGTTCCAGCTATAATTGAAGAATTGTATTTTAGAGGATACTCTATAAGTCTTCTCAAGAATATGTTTGGTAATTTATGGGTGGTTAATGTGGTCCAGGCAACATTATTCTCTGTTCTCCACTGGTATAGGGGATTATTAGCAGGGATAATCCCGATGTTTCTATTCGGCTTTCTCTTCGGATTCTTAACCATAAAAAACAATTTCAGGATTACTTCTGCTCTAACGGGTCATCTGATAGTAAATAGTTTAAGCATATCCTTATACCTGCGAGGATTGGAGATGATAAGTTAAAGACAGGATCCGACTTTACTTGGGATATTTTAAAAATAAAAGAGGGGTTTTAGGATATTAATGATTTAATCTGCTAGTGGTGGTTTGAAGAATATTCCTCCCCAGAGTAGCCATACTAGGAATAGTGCAAACACTATGTTGATTATCTGGGCTATAACGTATGCTATTGCGGGTCTACCTCTTCCTATGGCAACTAGATCTTTGAATCTTGTGTCTAGACCGATCCCGACGAAAGCCAGCGGGAAGAATACTACACTTCTAAACAGTCTATCTACTGGAGTTGCCCAGAATTTTGCTACAAAGTCGGATTTTGCTTTCGCTAGCGAAACTCCAAATGCGTCTGCGACGGAAACTATAACGATCGATAGGATAATGCTAGAGATTATGAATCCTAGTATGAACTTCGGGAACCTGTACCAGACCTCCAATGGGCTAACCCTCTCTTCCGGCTTCTTCTCTACTCTGAAGACCCATACCACCGCCAGTAGGAATGCTACGAAACCTATGAGAACATTCTGTGCCATTTTAACTATGGCTGCTACATCAACGGCTCTTCCACCTAGGAAGCCTCCTGCAGCAACTACCGCAGGGGTGGTATCTATTGTGGCCCCAATCCATGCACCTGCAACATGTAGCCAGTATTGGCCTATGACTGGTGCTAGAGCTTTAGATATGTATGGGAGACCGACGAGCATCGGTACAGCTGTGATTAAGACTAGCGATATAGTGTAGCTGACATATTTTGGATCTCCCTTTACTGCACCTCCTGCAGCGATCGATGCTGATACTCCGCAGATGGATACTCCAGAAGCCATTATGCTTGAGAACTGTCTATCGAGCCCGAACCCTCTACAGATATAGTAGGCTGCATACCAGATCACTATTACATTTATCAGTGCTTGGACTACTGCTAATCCTCCGGCTACGACTAGGTCTGTGAAGAATATGTTGAGCCCTAGAATTACTAGACCGATCTTGATAAATAATTCTGTCTTAACGGCTGGTTTAAGCCATTTCGGTACTCCGACAGTATTACTTATCAGAAGGCCTATGATTAGAGCCCATAATGGGTATTCTAGACCCCAGGCTTTAGCGAATTCTGTAGCTCCAATGATTATGGCGATCCATGCAAATATGAACATTACAATGTATCCTGGAATATATTCCTTTACGAATCTTCCCTCAATCACGGAGACCGCTATCACTGTTAAGATCATTGTGAAGATTAATACTATTATCCATCCAGCGAAGTGGTCTGCAGATGCCCATGCAGGTGGAGATGGAAGCCATTTTGCCTCTGCCTTTAGGTACCAGCCTACCCATGGTTGGTAAAATGGTTGTGCTGTCCATCCTGTGGCCGCAGCCGCTCCAAGTCCTATCAATAGTATTATAAAGCCTATCCAGACAGCCCACCAGTCTTCTTTCTTCCATAAACTAGACCAGGTTATCGGCATATCTACTCGATCATGGGATAGTAGTAAAACTTTATATCTTTTTGCATGGAAAAATTTGCCTTTAAAATTTTTAGGAAGATATAGTATATATGGATAGCTGTTGATAGGTTTAACGTAGGTTTGAAGATTATACAGATAGAAGTTTCTTCGAGATGTAATGCAGAATGTGTAATGTGTCCTAAACCTTATTCTAAAACCTTATGGGGTCTAGGAGACCTGAGCCTTGAAGACTACATCAAGATAAGCAACTATTTTGATGGATGGGATGTAGTATGGTTGCAGGGTTGGGGTGAACCTCTTCTCTCCAAAGACATATACGAGATGGTTAGGATAGCTGAAAGAAAAGATGTGAAGGTTGGTTTAACAACGAATGCTATGCTCCTAAGTGAGGAATGTTCGAGGAGGTTGATTGAGAGCGGATTGAAGGTTGTTACTATATCCATTGCAGGAGGGACTAGAGAGACCCATGAGAGTATTAGGAGAGGAACAAATTTTAAGAAGATTCTGGAAAATGTTAAGACATTGGTAAGATTGAGGAGGAATATGGGTGCGAGAGAGCTTAGGATATATTTCACCTTCTTAAGAATTAAGCAGAATATTGGAGAGCTTCCAAAAGTGGTCGAGCTAGCATCAGAACTAGATGTAGACAAGGTAATAGGAACAAACATTGATTATATCCCTACTAGAGAGCACTATGAGATGAAGATCTTCTCAGAAGGAAAAGCTTCTAGAGAATATTTGGAGATAGTGAAGAAGAGTGAGGAGAGGGCGAGAGAGCTTGGAGTATCGATCTACAACTATCCCCTAGAGATGAAAGAAGTCCCGGTCTGTCCTGAAGATCCTATCAAAGGGTTTTTCATCTCCTATGATGGAGCCATCTCTCCATGCGTCTACCTAAACTTACCATTGAAATCACCATTTATCCCAAGATACTTTAACAATACCCAATTCTATATTCCAAAGACTATTTTCGGCAACATAAGGACAGAGAAGATAGAAGATATATTGAGAAAGAAAGAATATGTTGAGTTTAGAGAGATATATGAGAAGAGAGAGAAATTAATTAAAGCAGGAGAGGATCCTCTTCATACCTTCTTCGATTTAATGGAATTACGTAGAATCCCTGAAATTCCTGAACCTTGTCGAACTTGTTATAAGGCTTATGGAGTTTAATATTAAAACTCGGTGACTGTTATAGCACCTGTTGGGCAGACTGCCTCGCATGATCTACATCCTATACATAGGTTTTGATTGACTGGCTCAGCCTTCCCATTCTGGAGCTCAAAGACACTTACGGGACAGATCGTAACACATTCACTATCTCCTGTACATTTTCCCTTATCAACAGATACCATCCAAGGCATATATTCTCACAAGTACATTGATCTATATCTAAAATTTAAATGTGATTCTTCTAAAAAATATTTTGTTAAAGAATAAAAAATGGAGAGGATAGAGGTTAATCAGTTGCTTCTGGAACTTTTACTCTTGTTTCTCCTCCGAATGATACCCATTCAACTTTTCCTTCACTAACAAGCATGTTGACAGCCTTATCTACAATCTTCTTATCTAGTTTTAATGTTCTAGCAATATCTTTATTTGTAACCGACCTTTTCACTTTCTTCAAGTATTCTAGAATCTGCTGCTTAACCGTTTCAGTAACCTCCGACATCCCTACCTCAAATTTTAATCTTTAATTCTAGTTGAAAAGCATTATCTTCATTTAATTAAAGGAGGGTCTGTATCTGATATACTATTCCCTTATACGATGTCAAACGAAAACACATAGAATTATATCCTATATACCGTCAGCCCTATCATAGTATATCGTAAAATTCTATTATGATAAAAATTTGAGAGATAAGGGATCTCTTTCTATCTTTCTATTCTATTTATCCAATTTATTGTCGAATGTTTATCTCCATTTAAACAGTGTCGTTGTTCTAAATGTCGGTAGTGAGAATATGTAGTCGTCAATGTGTTTTTCTGTGAAAGGTATACCTGTCAACGTAAAGAATCTCTCCCACCCTATCCTCCTTATCCAGTCCCCTATCCTCTCACCTTTCTTGGCATACTTGATCCATGTATCTATCACTTGTCTAGCAGCTTTGACTGCCTCTGGCCATCTTGGAGGATTATTCGGAAGATATGGGATGGCTAATCTCGAGAATTCAGGAGGCCCTCCAGCGACAGCGTTTCCTCCAACCCACATGGATAGACAATCGTATTTTGGATTGTGTATGAACATCCCTGGGCAGACAGTATAGCAGTTTCCACAGTACATACATCTCTCCTCGTTGACTATAACAGACTTCTTCTCTGGAGCGGGTCTAATGGCTCCCGTTGGACAGCTAGCGACAAGTGTTGGTATCTCACAGAGTCTACTAACGATGTCATCCATCACTATTGGAGGCTTCCTATGCATCCCTACAAATGCCAGGTCAGAGCAATGTACTGCGCCACACATATTGAGGCAGCAGGCCACCGCTATCTTAAGCTTTCCAGGGAGATCGTCTCTGATAAAGTATTCGTATAGTTCATCGTAGAGAGCCTTGGAAAGCCCTGGAGCATCTATTATCGCTGTGTGACAGTGAACCCAACCTTGGGCACTTATTATAGCCTTCAGAGATCTACCTGTACCGCCTACAGGCCAACCCCTCTCTTTCAATTCTTTAAGCAATCCTTCAAGTTTATTCTTATCTGTGACTATGAATTCTACATTGTGTCTACTTGTGAACTTTACGTATCCATCAGAGTATTTGTCAGCGATGTCACATAGCTCTCTAACAAAGTAGACGCTGACGATCTTGGGTATTCCAGCTCTAACCATATAGACCTCATCTCCATCCATAGATACATGTTTAATTATTCCTGGCCCTACATATTCATGGTATTTCCATTTGCCGTAATTCTTGAGTAATGCTGGATGAAGCATCTCTCTATAGTGGGGTGGCCCGATATCTGTTACAATTTTTCTCTCTGTAGACATATCTTCACTTCACCCCCTCGAGTTCTTCAGGATTCCAGAAGAAGTATGGATTAGCTCTAGGAGCGTAAACCATCTGCGGCATCGGTGGTTGACCGATACTTTTCAAGAAATTCCTCATCCCAACCCTATATACCAGCTCTCCCACCCTCTCTCTCGGCTTAGCATTTTCATCCCACCAATCAAGGATCTTCCTCGTCAATTCTTTTAGTTCTGTGTATGGTTTATCGGCTTTCATAAATGGTACTATGACCCATCCGAGGAAAGCTCCTTGAAGTATTGTAGCTTTTCCTCCGAGGAGAACCGATACTCCTCTGTCATCTCCGGGGAGAATAGCTTTTGGAAGAGCTGATAGACACCTCATACATCTAGTGCAGTCTTCTGGTATGACTCTTAACTCTTTACCATCCCATTCGAGGGCTTGGGGAGGGCATCTCGCCGCTACAGTAGCTATATTGACACCTTTCTTAGCATACTCTCTAACAGCTTCTTGATCTATCTTTATCGAGTCTCTCCATGTTCCTATAATTGCTAAGTCTGCACGTGCTAGAGCTGCAACACAATCATTTGGACATCCAGCGATCTTAATCTTGAATTTGTATGGAAATCTAGGTCTATGTATCTCGTCTTGGAGCTCCATAGTCATCTCCTGGTATATGTCGAGAGTGTCGATGCATGTCCATTGGCAGAATGCTGGCCCACCGCAACAGCTTAGGCTTCTTACATCTCCTCCTGAGCCTCCTAGGTCGAATCCAATAGAGAGTAGATCTTCAAAGCATGGTTGTAAGCTGGCTGTTTGAGCTCCTAAGAGAATGATGTCTCCTGTTGAGCCGTGAAGGTTCATAAATCCTGATCCATGCTTCTCCCACACATCGCAAAGCTTTCTAAGTGCCTTAGTTGAATAAAACCATCCGGCGGGCTCTGCAACTCTAACTGTATGAACTTCAGGGGTAGGCATATCACTGGTGGGAAGGTCACTGTATCTGCCGATTACTCCAGCTCCATAACCTCTTACACCAACTATACCTCCATGCTTCCAGTGGGTTACCCTCTCCAAGTAGGATCTTTCAAGCTGTAGTAGGATATTCTTTGAGTAGGGTTTTATATCTGCCATCCGTTTTAACTCCTTTATAAAGCTGGGCCACGGCCCCTTATCTAGTTCATCTAGGAGAGGTGTCTCAGACATATCTTACTCATTTATATACTATTGAGTCAGAAATATATATTCTTTATTATTGAAAAATTCACAATGAATAAAATGAATGGAGAAATTATAACTATATAACAATGTTATAAGATTTATACCATAAATAAAGTTTGACGTTGCTCATCATAAAAATTGGTTATGAAGCTAAAGGATGATCCTCATCATCTATCCAGTTTATAAATCTACATATATTCCGGTACTATTCTTGTTAAAGTTATCTAAAAGTAGTCTCCAAAATATTTTTAGAGGTTTCGATCCACTATAAGTTTCAATAGACTAATGCATTTGCGACTATCTCACTTAAACCTGATACTTTAATATTCGAGTTATAATAGCTAATTACGTCTAGGAACTGTCTCTTACAGTTTGCGCAGATGGTTACCAATGTTGAGGCACCAGTATTCTGAACCTGCTGTAATTTTAGTCTTCCATAAGTCTTCATTCTAAAGTCTAGGAAATTATATTTATTCATAAGTGCGAATCCGCTACCTCCACCGCAACAATAATTGTACTCTCTGTTCGGATACATCTCTCTGAAATCTCTACATGAGGCAGCGATTACTCTACGGGGTTCATCATATATTCCTCCACATCTTCCTATCTTGCATGAATCATGGAATGTTACCGGCTCGACATTCTTGTTTTTATCAAGTTTTAGCTTACCCTCTCTCAACAGCTTATCATATAGTTCAACTATGTGTATCACCTTGAATGGTCTCTCCTCAGGTGGTATGAGATCTTTTATTATGTGTCCTAGAACGTCATATGCGTGTCCACATTCTCCTACAACGACATATTCTGGCTTAAGCTTATTAATAGTATCTAGATGTGCTCTAATCACTCTCATCAAGTCTTTATCACTATAGAATAGCCCATAGTTGACGTTGTCGAATACTCCTGTTCTAGGAGAATTGAATGTCCAATCTTCATTAACGTAATTCATTATCTCAACTATTCCTCTAATAGTATCGAGAAAGGATAGATAGTCTCCCGCATTATTTATTATCAGATACTTTGCACCAACTTTATCAATTGGAATCTCCACATTTACATTCTTTCTATTCTCTTCAATCTCGCTTTTTACAAAATCTAGAATATTGACCAGGGCTTCATAGGTTATCTTTGGAGCGTTACCATATTTTAGTATGTTCTCTACACCTTCCTCTTTTAATTCATCTGGAACTATACCTATTTCTGCTAATATCTTTCTTGCTTCTCTCATAATCAGCCCATTGTCTAGACCGAATGGACATGCTAAGACGCATCTTCTACAGATAGTACACCTATAGGCTGCCTCGGATATAGCATTGATATCTCTTTCTGTAGCTTCAGCAGCGCCTACCAGTCTACCGAAGATCTTTCCACTCAATGTAAAGTGTTTCTTATAGATCCTTCTTAGCATATCAGACCTGTAGACTGGGCTATAGATCCTTTCTCTCCCACTTCCAATATAGACTGGGCATGCCTCGGCGCATGTACCACAATGTGTGCAAGCTTCCAGGCTTAATTTTAGTGGAAGTAAGAATGGCCAGTTATTCTCTTTGGTAAGCATTTCTCTGAATGCTTTAAGAAATCTTTCAACCTTCGGCTCGTTTGGACGGATCTTTGCATCAGATATACATCTATAATCATCGAATAACTTTTCTACCTTCATTTACTCATCCCTCCATGTCTCTGGTCAAGAATTATTTTTTGACCGTAAAATATCGATATTGGATGTATAAGGGTCTTAAAAGGTAGATACATCATGTAAATCTGTGCAAAGAGTATGTGAACCAAAAATATAATATCAGCTGGAGGTAAGACTGGATTTAAGCTTAAGATCCCCTGAACCCATGCCCATACTTGAGCAGAATCCACTAACTTAAACATTCGAATATATTGACCGAGAAATAGTGTTATAATAAGTAGTGCTAGAGCGAAGTAATCTGTAAAATAAGATTCAGCTCTTTTGTCTTTGAGCCTTCTCAAGAGGAAACCGATAGATCCGATAGCTGCAGAGAATCCTGCGACCGTGCCTATCTCATATTCTAGAGCTACATGAGGTAGGAAAACGTATTTGGCATGTAGTGAGAGGCTTATAATCAATCCAATATGAAACATCCACGTTAACGTAAAAATCAACTTATCAAATTTCCTTGGACCGGGTAATGAGAAAATCCTCAAACCAATTGTAAGTAGTATGCTTGTACGGGTTTTTTTAGCTGGGAAGACAGCCCACATTATCGGCTTGGGTAAAAACATCCACTTAAAGAAATTGTATGCCAATGCTACTATGAACATTATTAAAGTAAGATAGGGCAATACCACTCCTATAGTACTCACAATAAGATCAGTCAACTTATAAGACACCTTATATAGTGGTAGTAAACTTATATTTTAACATATTTTCGCTACTCTAATCTTTGACTATTCTTCTAACCATTTAAGCCTCCTTCCCAACGAGGCTACTCTTCCAAAGACTAATACCGCCGGAGCCTTAACATTATTCTCTCTAGCAATTTCAATGATATTATCAAGTTCAGAGATAAATACTCTCTGATCTCTAAGTGTTGCATTCTCTATTATGGCCACAGGTGTTTCTCGGTGAAGACCCGTCTTTAAAGCTGCTTCTACTATCTTCTCAAAGTTCGAAACCCCCATCAAAACAATTACAGTATCCACAGATTTGAATATCTTCTCCAAGTACTCCATCTCTCCAGATTCATTAAATCCCTCTCTCCTATGACCTGTAACTATCGCAACGGATGATGAATAGTCTCTATGGGTTATGGGGATGCCTGCATAAGCTGGAGCAGCAAGAGCTGAAGATACCCCTGGAATTATCTCATATCGTATTCCAGCCTGTTTAAGGACTTCACATTCTTCTCCACCTCTAGCGAATAACATAGGATCACCATTCTTCAACCTAACGACCTTATCATATTTCTGAGCCTTCTCGATCATAAGCTTGTTTATCTCTTCTTGCTTCCAGCTCTCACCCATCTTTTTACCAACACAGATCAATTCTTTAGCATTTACAGCGAATTTTAATATCATCTCATCTATAAGCCTATCATATATTACGATGTCAGCCTTCTCCAAAACCTTCAAACCTTTTAGAGTTATTAATTCGGGGTCTCCGGGACCTGCACCAACGAGATATACTTTGCCCACGACCTAATTCCACTAACACTTAAAACTACATGCTTTGATATATAGTCTTAAGAGCTTATGAGAACTTTCACAAAATCTAATCCACATGCCTGGAGAACCTATTATTTGACATTTTGATCTTATTAAACCTTCATTAAGGAGTAGAAAAATCAATCTTTTTAAGCATTCCTTACAAAAATTCAATGGACGTTCCATGAGGATGCCATTCTTTATAGAGATGTCCAATAAGAGGATCTTGATAATTGGTGGAGGCGACGAAGGTTTTAGAAGAGCTGAGAAGTATTGTAAGACTGGAGCGGAGATAATAGTCTATAGTAAAAGTTTTGATGATGGTTTGATGAAGCTATCAAGCGATAATAGAGTAAAACTGGTTGTAGGAGATGTAGAAGATGAAGAAAGATTAGAAAGGTTGATTGAAGATGTAGATATAGTGATGGTCGCTCTAGATGAGAAGAACTACAACTATAAGATCGAGAAACTTGCTAGGAGACATCGTAGATTACTAAACCTTGCCAATGATGCCGAAGAGACTGAGGTAGTAGTACCAATAGATTCCAAGATAGGCTCTATCAGGATCGCTTTAACCACAGAGGGTAAGAGTAGCATGGTTGCGAGAGAAGCTCTGGATAAGATAACAAAATTCTTAGAAGGAGAACGTGAACTATTAGATTTGGCAGAGATAATGTATAAAGTAAAAAGGATAGTAAGAAAAAATATACCAGATTATAAGAAACGATTTGAGATATATAGGAAAATCTTCAACAATGCTTCACTGAGAGAAGCTCTCAGGTCTGGAGATCATAGGAGAGCTGTAGAGATATACTCTAAAATCTTGATGGATGAAGGTTTAGACCCTGGAGAGGTCAAAGTTTGATCAACCCTCGAAGGATAATTATCTCGAGTGTTAGTGGAAAGTCTGGTAAGACGGTTATAACGACGGCGATAATCAAGAAGCTTGAAGAGCGAGGGTACAAGGTTCAACCATTCAAGGTTGGACCAGACTTCATAGACCCCTCTTATCATAACAAATTTTCAAGTAAACCTTCACGAAACCTAGACTCCATCATCATGAAGAGAGAAGTTCTATTATCATCTTTTACAAGATCGATGAAAGATGCAGACATAGGTGTAGTTGAAGGTGTCTTCGGGCTCTATGATAGTATGGATGGGGTGTCCGAGAACGGTAGTACAGCTCAACTCGCCAAGATCCTCAAAGCTCCTGTGATTTTAATCGTAAACGCCGAGAGGATAAACCGAGGATTATTAGCGATAATAAAAGGTTTTAGAGAGTTTGACAGAGAGGTCAAGCTCAAAGGCTTAATCATAAACAACATAGGAAGCGAGAGGCAGAGGGAAAAGATTGTAAAGACAGTTCGAGAACATTTTAAAGATCTGGAGATTGTTGGAGCAGTCTATAGGAGTGAGCTCGTTGAAGAGAAGATGAAGTACAGGCATCTAGGTTTGATACCGATGGATGAGAGGGCTATGGAACTTCATGATATAAGAGAGGCCATAAATCAAGTAGCAGAACAGATCGATATAGATAAAATAATTGATATTGCATCTCAAGTTGAAGAACTTCCAGAGTCGACCGAAAATCCATTAAATATCCACTTCAATATAAGGATAGGTATAATGAAAGATAGTGTATTCTCATTTTACTATCCTGAAAATCTTGAATACCTCCAACAACTATCAGAGAAGATATATTACGTAAACTCTATAGAGGATGAGGTCCTCCCCGATATCGACCTACTCTATATTGGAGGTGGATTTCCAGAGGTTTATGCAAGTCTACTTGAGAAGAACAAACCATTAAAGAGAGATATAAAAAGTAAGTTTGAGAAAGGTCTGAAGATCTATGCTGAATGTGGAGGGCTCATGTATCTTTCAGATAAGATCAAGACGTTTAATGGAGAAGATTATGAAATGGTTGGGCTGATTAGGGGTGATGTCGAGATGTTTAGAAGACCTATCGGTCATGGATACGTCTATCTTAAAGCAATTAGAGACAATCCACTAGTACGAGTAAATAATAGTATCATAGGACATGAATTCCATCACTCTCGAATACACTTGAAAGAGAAAGTAGATTTCGCTTTCCATGTCACTAGAGGATATTGTATAGATGGGGTACATGATGGTATACTTACCGATAGAATTCTAGCCATGTATACACATATCCATTTCCTCCATGATGATCAGCTTGTTTCTAACATCCTTAGATGGGTAGAGAAAGATCAGAGATAACCTACTCCTCTCAGAAAATCTAGTATCTCTCTATTAACTATGTCTGATGCTTCAAGAAGAAAATAATGTCCATATCCTTCGAGTATGATAAGCTTGGAGTTCTTTATCATCTGGTTAGCTCTCTTGACATAGCTTAACGGTACTCGATCGTCTCTATCACCAGCCATTATAAGTGTCGGAACCTTAACCTCTTCCAACCTCTTGGATATATCGAACTTACTAATAGTCTTAACCAGATTCAGATAATCTCTTCTCCTATTCTCAGTTAAGTCTTTTATCGCCCACTCTTTAACCTCTTTTGGAGTGTTTGGATGGAAGGTTCTCTCTATCTCCCTTCTTACAAGTTCTTCATAATTAGAAGTCTCGAATCCCTCGAAATCTGCAAAATTCATAAACATCGTTAACATCTCCCTCCAAACTCTAAGATATGCTTCAAAAAGCATTTTAGGTCTCTTAAATAATCTGCTAGCAAGGATTACAAGAGCCTTAACTCTTTCTGGATGAGTAAGATAGTATTGTGTAGCTATCATTCCACCCATTGACCATCCTATGATAGCCACTTCCTTTACATTTAGATGATTTAGAAGATAATCTAGATCATCTGAAAGATCTTCAATCTTTACTGGCTTCTCAAGCCCGATAGACTTCCCATGTCCTCGAACATCTAGAGTGATCACTTTATAATATTTTGAGAATTCTGGGACCTGCATTCTCCACCATTCGTGGGAGGCCCAAGCGCCATGTATCAATACTAGGGGCCTACCTTCACCCACCACT
This sequence comes from Candidatus Caldarchaeales archaeon, assembly GCA_039630055.1. GTDB lineage: Archaea > Thermoproteota > Nitrososphaeria_A > Caldarchaeales > Wolframiiraptoraceae > Geocrenenecus. Next base: position 27,873 of record JBCNVN010000003.1, read on the forward strand.
TCATAATAGATACCATTATCTAATATCGGCATCAGTTTAAACCTTTAGAAGGGTCAAATTAAAGTATACGTCAAGTTCAAAACATGTTTTAGAAAACTTTATATAGCTACTGCTTTCAGAGTCTCAGCCTATATTCTTCTGAACAATAAATTATTCCTTCTACCTCCAACTTACTAGTTGGTCTAAACATCTACATATTTTATTTTGATTTTTACACCTAAAAAATTATATACCGGCATCAAAAATTATAAGATACTGTAGGTGATGGTTAATGCCGTATGTAGAATTTAAAGGTCAGAAACTAGAGGTTGATGAAGATGGTTTCCTACAGGAACCTGATAAATGGAGCCCTGAGGTAGCCGAATTTTTCGCAAAACATTTCGAGAATGTGGAAAGTCTTACAGATGAACACTGGAAAGTAATAAATTATTTAAGAGAGTATTGGCTTAAGTATGGGGTTGCACCACCGATAAGGATGCTCATTAAACAGACCGGCTTCTCTCTCCAGAAGATCTATCAACTCTTTCCTTCAGGCCCTGCTAAGGGAGCATGTAAAGTCGCCGGGTTACCGAAGCCAACCGGATGTGTCTAATCAGATAGAAAGCCAGAGATCTAGTGTCTTCCACTGATTTAAAATAATACTGATTTAGGGTGAAGATTATTGAGTCATGATCATGAAGTAGAAAAGCCAGTATCCAAAGAGAGAAGGTCTACCCTAAAATTTATCACGATAATCTCATTTATACTGGGTTTCGGTAGTTTAGCTAGCTTAATCAAGTCTGTTACCCCTCCTATTCTAGAGATCCCTGAATGGCCTAGAGTAAAGGTTGCAAATATTAGAACCATCAAACCTATGACCTGGTACCTCTACTCCTATCCTACTACTGAGATTCCATGCATACTTATAAAGACGGGTAAGAATGTAGATGGAGGGGTTGGACCAGATAGAGATATTGTTTCATACGTTATGATCTGCCAACATGCAAGATACTATGGCACGATCTATATACCACCAGAGATAAATCGAGACCCGAACAAGCTAAATTATCTGAAGACCGTTCCACCGGATATTCTCAAGCTTCACCCAGAGAAAAACCTACTATACTGTCCTGCACATGCAGGAGTCTACGACCTAGATAACGGGGGAAGCGTTCTCTATGGACCTCCATTCTGCGGTCTAAGTAGAGCCGTCCTAGAGTATGATGAAGAGACTGGAGATATATATGTGGTTGGATTAGCTCCCCCGGCTCCACCACTTCCAGGAGTTACCCAATGTTCTATAGATGAAGAAGAGTTAAAGAGGATAATGCTTGGGAAGAAGCTTGTATCTGAAGTTGTTTTAGAAGAGAAGGTTTAGGAGGTTTAAAGATGAAGAAAGGTATAATTGAGAGGTTTTCAAACTGGCTGGATGAGAACTTTGGATTCACCAAGACTATACTTAGACCAGTCCCTGAATATTCTTTGAGGAATCCTTCATACTGGCTTGGAGCTTTAGCTACAGTAGCATTCTTTACAGCTGGCGTATCTGGTATAATCCTACTACAGTATTACGATCCTCACCCGGATAATGCATGGGAGTCTGTAAGTAAGATTATGGTTGAGGTTCCATTTGGAAACCTTTTAAGAAACATCCACATCTACTCTGCATTCTCGATGATTTTTATTACATTTATACATTTTATGAGAAATTATTTCGTCATTGCATATAAGAGACCTAGAGAGTTGATGTGGATTGTGGGGATGTTGTTAGGTATGGCCACATTGATGATGGGGTTCACGGGTTATCTTCTACCATGGTATGCTCTATCCTATGCAGCCGTAGGATTTGGGATAACAATAATAAAACAGTTGCCACAACCTCTAAGCGGTTTCTTAGAATACATAGTCTCAGGTTATGGTACAGATGCTGAATTGCTGAGAAGATTCTATACATTCCATACAGTCTTGCTTCCAGCAACGATAATAATCTTGCTTGCTGTGAAATTACATATATTTGAAGTTCATGGTATAACTGAGCCTTTATCAAGGAATTTACCGGATGAAGAGAAGAAACTTGTACCATGGTTCCCAAACGTATTCATGTATTTCATGATACTAGTTACAGCTTTTATCGCATCAATCTTGACTGCCTCAATAATATATCCATTCGGATTACATGAGAAATATACTCCTGGGATAGTTACGATACCGATGCCTGAGTGGTATTTCATGTGGACTTATGCTATAGCTAAAACAGAATTTATCGAGGTGCTCGGAGAGACAGGTTTCAAAATATTTGTATCAACTCTCATAATCATAGTGTTAATCTTCGTATTCTTACCATTCATAGATAGATGGAAAGATAAGCATCCTTCAGAGAGACCATTCTTCATAGCTGTAGGTGTCTGGATTATAGTTGAGCTAGTATTGATGACTTACCTAGCCTGGGTTACAGCTGGCACATATATCCCATCCTATGTGGCTATACTAAGTATATTGATTCCAGGTATAGTCATCTTTCTAGTAGCCTATGGATATAAGAGAAGGATGGAGAGAGCACCCGAGCTAGTCTGGGAGAAATTCAGCAAGATAAGTGCGACCAGATTAGATGGTAACAGGTTTGATCCTAGAAGATATAGCTGGAACTTTGTCAGATTCATATTAGGTGTAATGTGTGCTGGACTATCGTTTAGGATTATATGGGGTTCAATCTTTGAAGGGATTGGTATAGGATGGACCATGCTCGGTCTAGCCCTTATCTCAATCTCTATTCTTGAATCTATTAGAGCAGTATACATTGCAGATCTATCTTCACAGAACATAAAGAATAGATCGAGAATGCTTGAAAGGTGGTGGGGGATTGGTTAGAAGAACCGATATAACACTAGCAGTACTCTTAGTATTTCAACTAGTCTTAACAGTCCTCATCTGGATGATCAACCCGATAATAGTGACTCAGCAGATAGCTGCAGCAGGGTTCATTGCATCCAATCTACTCATTCTTGGAATGATCATATACATTTATTATAGAGGAGAAGATTATGATCAAGAATGGATATCAGCAGGTTTAGGAGTGATAGTCTTGATATTATTATTAACATATTTTAAGGGAGGGTTCTAGTTGGATATCCTATTATTTATCCTAGGTTCAATAACCCCCTACATTGCCTTCTTTACACTGGTACTAGGCTTAATATATAGAGTGGCTAGATGGCTGTCAATACCTGTTCCATTTAGATTCCCAGTAGCTCCCGCACCAATAACTTATGGAGGGGTTCTAAAAAGACTATCATTAGACTTCTTTGTATTTAGAAATCTGATAAGGGGAGGTAAGAAGCTGTGGCTCGGTGGATATGTATTCCACATAGCTCTAGCGATAACACTAGTATCCCATATAATAAACATCTATTTCCATCAAGTATGGGAAGTAATAGGATATGGATGGTATGAGGCGGTCCTATACTCAGGCTTCTTCTTTCTAGCCGTTCTATCCTTTCTCCTCATAAGGAGAATACTACTACCCAATATTAGATACATTTCTAATGTAGCCGACTATTTCATCTTATCTCTATTGATCGCTGTCGTCTTCTTAGGGGTCTTCATACGGAGTTTCGGGCTAGTAGATATGGCTTCTGTAAGCAGATACATGTACAGTCTATTAACATTCAATCCCATAACCCCGCCGAATAATGTCTGGTTCCTCACCCACTACGCCCTCGCCCAGATGCTATTCATATATATACCCTTCAGCAAGGTCTCCCACCTGATAGGCTGGGTCCTATCAACGACGAGGAATATGAGAAATATAACTAGATGGAAAAGACATGTTAATCCTTGGGATTATCCTGTAGAAGTGATCACTTGGGAAGAATACTATGAGAAATTTAGAGAAGAGTTGGAAAGTATTGGTCCAGGTGGTGAGAGGCGTTGAAATTAGATATGAGCTTCCCGGGAAGAAAGTATAAGCTGTATGCTACATGGAAGAGAGATATGGAGACGATGAATCTACCCTTCCCGAGAGAATGGAGCCACAACCAGTTTAATCTACCTCCAAACTGGAGAGAGATAGCATTAAAGAAGATGGATGAGATGATTAATAAGATGAGGTCTGTAAAGCTCTTTCTAGATATCTGCGTAAAGTGTGGAGCATGTACAGATAAGTGCCCATTCTTTCTCGGTACTCTAGATCCAAACAACATGCCTGTCGCGAGGCAAGACCTCTTCAGATCGATATACAAGAGATACTTTACATTAACAGGCAAGATCTTTAGAGGATTGGTTGGGGCCGAGGAGCTAACAGAAGATATGGTCGAGAAATGGTACACATACTTCTATCAGTGCTCTCAATGTAGGAGGTGCTCAGTCTACTGCCCATACGGAATAGATACTGCAGAGATAATGATAGCTGGTAGAGAAGTATTGACAGCCATAGGTCTCAGCCCTAGGTCTTTAACCGAAGCAATAGCAAAATGTGAGACGATAGGGAACCATATGGGGATTCCTCCGGCAGCCTTGCTAAGCGCGGTAGAGTTTGCAGAAGAAGAGATAAGGGAAGAAACAGGAATCTCGGTTAAGGTACCGATCAATAAGAAGGGAGCGGAGATACTCTACATCCCACCTTCTGCAGATTTCTTCGGTGGCCCCCACTGGGGAACCTTGAAAGGAGTGATAAAGATGTTCCACCAGATTGGCCTAGATTATACGATCAGCACGTATGCTAGTGAAGGAGGAAACTTTGGAACATGGCTTGGATATGAACATATGAAGAAGATAAATAAGAAGATAGTTGAAGAGGCTAGGAGGCTTGGAGTAAAATGGATTCTGGGAGGAGAATGTGGACATATGTGGAGGGTCTTCCATGCATTTATGGATACGTTAAATGGTCCATTAGACTTTCTGGAGGAGCCTGTCTCACCTATAACCGGGACAAAGTTTGAGCATGCAGCCTCAACTAAAGTGGTTCATATATGTGAATTTACTGCAGACCTTATAAAACATGGAAAACTCAAGCTCAATCCAGATGCAAATAATAATTACGTGGTTACATATCATGACTCATGCAACCCTGCCAGAGTTCTAGGATTGATCGAAGAACCTAGATACATCTTAAAGAATGTATGCAGGAACTATGTAGAACTCGACCCAACTCTGAACAGGGAGAGAACTATATGTTGTTGTGCAGGTGGAGGTCTCCTCGCAGATGAGACGATCGAGCTGAGGTTAAAAGCTATCAGACCAAAGATCGAGGCGATAAAGAGAACTGGAGCAAACTTCCTTGCATGCATCTGCGCAATAGACAAAGCAGCTTTTACAGAATATACTGACCACTTCAAGCTACCGATAACTGTGGGAGGAGTTCATGAACTAGTTGGAAACGCCCTCGTATTCGACTAATACTCTCTTAAAGAAAACCTCAAGATATACTCTTAACCAATTATAAGAATTAATCATTAGTAGATTAAGGCCCATTTCAAACAGTCAACATCTATAATAGTAAAATTAATTATGATGTCGAAAACTATGATTAACAATGATGTTTTATGTTGTCTAGAAATTATGTGTTGATAGGTATTGGAGGTGCAAGTGATGAGGAGCCTTTACCATTAGCAGTGGAGAAGACTAGGAGGTTTGCACAGAGACTAACACAATACAGAGAATATGTTAAATTATTGAGCGGTGGAGATGGTGGACTTATGAGGATAGCATCTGAGGAATTTGTTAAAAGAGGGGGTGATACTGTTGGATTTATACCTCTGGAAGATGAGAAGAGACTGCCTACAGATCCAAGATATAACCCTTACAATTCTATCAGGATCTTGACTGGGATAACCTTGCAAGCCAGGAGTATAATGCTTGTTAGAAGTAGCCATTCATTCGTAGTATTAGGAGGTGGTGCTGGAACAATAATAGAAGCATACTTAGCATACCTATTCTCTATACCTCTCATATTCTTGACCGGTACCGGATATCCATCGGATAATATTGAGAAAATATGTTTAGATGGCTACCTAGATCATAAAAAAATTATTAGAGCATACTTTACTGAAGACGCTGAGGAGGCGGCTGACCTAGCCTATAAAATGGGCTCTGAGAGAATGAGGGCATCTATTGTTTAAGTTGATAGTATGCTCCAACCGCTGAGAGAAAGATAATTATTATAATAGATAGTATAGGGTTCTGGGGAATGAACATATTGATGGAATGAGAGACGAGCATGGCGCCGAGTATCGCTGTACCGATAGATAGAACCTTGTTAAAGAGTATGAAAACAATAACAAAAACTATTATAGAAATTATGAGGGGGATCGTCCAGTCTTGAAAATACGGTCTCAGAAAACTATACGTAAAGTATCCGCCGATCAATCCGCCGAGAAAATACATTAATAAGATAGTTAATATTCCTGAGATGATGAATCCGATTAAGGGGATTATGTAGATATATGGTTCACCAATTTCTAGCCGTGGAACGATTAGCTGATAAAATATATATGCTCCAACAATTCCACCGACTATAAACGTAACCATCTTCACTATCTTTCTACCATAAAAGACCAACAACAACCCTAGTACTAGAAAGATTATCCCCGAGAGTGAGTCTATGAAACCTAAACTCTTACCAAGGTTTAATATCATCGTAAAAATAAGATTATCCTCTTAGATAAGTTTTTTCTTAATATACTGTATAACTTTGAGTATTAGATCATCCGTCTTAGCGAATCCACCTAGATCTGGTGTCATGACCGTTCTATCTTGCAGTACCGTTTCCACTGCTTCTCTAATGAGTTCTGAGGCCTCCGCAAACTCTTTTCTTCCCTTTCTATATGAGAGCCACTCGAGCATCATAGATCCAGTAAGTATCTGACCTAGTGGATTAGCATATTCGGGATCGATATCGGGAGCGGATCCATGAACTGGCTCGAACAACCCATACTCATCACTAACATTTGCTGAACATGTTAAACCTAAGGATCCGACAAGTCCAGCTGCTTCATCGCTAAGTATATCTCCAAACATGTTCGGAGTCAGTAAGACATCAAACCTCTTCGGATTGATTATCAATTGATAAGCTGCATTATCAACATACATATCTTCAACCGTTACATCATGGTATCTCTTTCCTACTTCTAATGCGACATCTCTAAAGAATGAGTAACTCTTAAGAACATTTCCTTTATGTACAATTGTAACCTTCCTTCTTCTCTTTAAAGCCATATCAAATGCTATCTTCGCTATTCTTTCAGTTCTTTTCCTAGTAATGATCAGTAGAGCTACTGCATGGTCAGGGCCAAGATCTTCTACACCTCTATAAAGATCTTCCGTATTCTCTCTAACTATGACTAGATCTACGTCTTTCCAGAAACTCTTGACGCCTCTAAAAGTTTTAAATGGTCTAATGTTGGCATAGAGATCTAGATGTTGTCTCAAAAATACGATTACCTCTTTTGCTGTCTCACCTATAGGTCCCTTAAAGCATGCTTCAGAGTTTACTATCTTATCTAGAGAGTCCTTTGGTAGAGCTTCTCCAAACTCTCTCAATACATTATCTCCAGCTGGAGCATCAATAAATTCTAAACTGAGATTATAGAGATCTGCAACTTCTTCTAATACTCTAATAGCTGATCTAACCACTTTTGGCCCTATCCCATCTCCATCTATAACACTGATCTTTACCAAATCTATCTCATCACCTTCCTTACTAGATTGAATATAGACTTTTAATAATCTTTTAAATGTTGTTCAATGATACTTTTAAAAATCAAGATCTCAATGAAAGTTGTTATCCTATGTAGACTCATCTGAAAAGGTTTATATATTCTAAGATTAGTTTTCTATTTTAAGAAGCGTGGTGGGAATATTGCTTCACAAAGAGACGTCTTATTGAACTCTAAGGCCTTGTCCAAAACTCTCTTGGTGAGAACCAATAATCCATCTCCGACTATATGTATCCTCCTTCTATAGGTGGTCCATATGGCCTGGAGAAGTCTACTCTCTACAGAATATATCCTCCCCCAGAAAGTTAAGATATTTGATACAACCCTTAGAGATGGAGAGCAAACCCCTGGAGTAGCCTTAAGAGTAGATGATAAAGTTACTATTGCGAAGGCTCTAGATGATCTAGGTGTAGATGTTGTGGAAGCAGGATTTCCAACCGTTTCAAGAGGGGAAGAAGAAGCTATAAAGAGATTAGCTAGAGAGAATCTAACTGCAAAAGTTTGCGTATTAGCTCGTGCTACCACTCTAGACATCGATAAAGCTATTGAGTGCGAGGTCGACTGGGCTCACATATTCATCGCCACCTCCGACATCCATCTAAAACATAAGTTGAATATGAGTAGAGAAGAAGCAGTCGAAAGAGCTGTAAAGATGGTAGAATATGCAAAAGAGCATGGACTAACAGTTCATTTCTCTGCAGAGGATGCTACCAGAACCGACCTGAACTACTTGGTCAAAGTATTTAAAGCCGTTGAAGAAGCAGGTGCAGACAGCATCGATGTCCCCGATACAGTTGGCTTCGCTACACCAGCAGCTATAAGAAGAATAGTATCTACTGTTAAGAATAACTTGAAGATACCTGTAGCTGTCCACTGCCATGATGATATGGGTTTAGCTGTAGCAAATTCTTTAGCAGGGGTTGAGGCGGGAGCAGAGATGATCCATGCAACTATAAATGGATTAGGTGAGAGGGCGGGAAACGCCTCACTCGAGGAGGTCGTAGTTGCACTACATACTTTATATGGAGTAGAGACTGGAATCCGGCTGGAGAAGATCTATGAAGTCTCTAGACTCGTCGAGAAGCTGACAGGTATAATCGTTCCGAAGAATAAAGCAGTAGTAGGAGATAATGCCTTCAGCCATGAGAGCGGAATACATGTCCATGGAGTTATAATGTCTCCTGAAACTTATGAGCCGATAGACCCATCTATGGTAGGTAGAAGGAGAAGGATAATCCTCGGAAAACATTCTGGAAAACATTCAGTGGTAGAGCTTGCAAGACAATTCGGGGTCAAGTTGAGTAATGATCAGGCTGAAGAGGTCTTGGAGAAGATAAAGATACGAGGAGATCTAGGTTATAAGATAAGTGAATCTGAGTTCTTAAAAATATTGAAGGAGGTTACAAATATGGTCGATCAGAATAGAGGGGGAATAATTCTCGAAGAAGTATCGATTAATTCATCGATGGATAAAACCTTGGCGTTCCTATATCTAAGATATCGTGGAGAAGACCATGTATTCGCTGGGGTTGGAAAAAATAGTATCGAGGCTCTACTCAACATCTATCAAGAAGTGATAAACAAGTTTTCTAAATGCAAATTATACGACTACAAGATCTGGGTATCACCATATCTAAGAACATGGTCGGAGTCTGAGATAGTATTATTGGCCAATGGAACTGAATTTACCGGTAGAGGGATCGATCCAGACCCCTCCTTAGCCTTTATACATGCATTCATCAATGCATTAAATCAAGTTTTAGAAGGAGTTGGTAAAGATGGTTGAGATGTCTGGTGCTAAAGCACTAGTTGAAGCATTGAAACTCCTCAAGGTTAGTGTGATATTTGGGATACCTGGAGGAGCCATAATGCCTGTATACGATGAGTTGAAAGACTCTGGGATAAGACATATCTTGACTAGGCATGAACAGCATGCAGCCCACATGGCGGATGGATACGCTAGAGCGGTTAAGAGGCCCGGGGTATGCATGGCGACATCAGGTCCCGGCTCAACCAACTTGATCACGGGGATAGCTAACGCCTATATGGATTCGTCTCCAGTGGTAGCTATCACTGGACAAGTCGCGACAACCGTTATGGGTATGGGAGCTTTCCAAGAAACGGATATGGTAGGCTTAACAACCCAAATAACTAAATGGAGTTATCAAATAAGATCTGTAAAAGAGATACCGAGAGCGGTGAAGACAGCCTTCAATGTCGCATCTTCTGGGAGAGCTGGTCCAGTGGTACTAGATCTGCCTAGAGATATCCAGATAAGTCTAGGAGATGTAAATCTATTTGAGGAGCAATTATTTTTTAAGAATAATGAGACCCCTCCACCTGACCCTATATTGGTGAAGAAGATTGTTGAAGAAATCCTAGAATCTGAGAGACCGGTAATATTGGCGGGTGGAGGTGTTAAATGGGCTAGAGCTGAGAGGCTCCTACTCAAGTTAGCTGAGAGACTACTAATTCCTGTCGCAACTACCTTTATGGGTAAGGGGACCTTCCCTGAGATCCATCCTCTATCTTTAAGATGCGTTGGAATGCATGGTAACCCGGTGGCCCATGAAGCCATCATGGATGCAGACCTCCTACTGATCATAGGTGCGAGACTATCTGATAGAACAACATGTAAGATTGATGAGTTCGGTCAAGGAGCAAAAATAATACATATAGATATAGATACTTCAGAGATTGGAAAGAACAAAGATGTATACTTGGGCTTAGTAGCCTCGGCTGATAAAGCACTAGAAGCGATCCTTGAGGGTTTAGACAAGGTTTTAGAGAAGAAGGAGAAGACGGTCTGGATTAATAAGATTAAAGAGATAAGAAGCAAATGGGATGAAATAGTAGGAGATGACGGTCTTATAAGTAACAGCGATGTAGGATTGATATTTAAAGCACTTCGAAGAGCTACTCCTCCAAATACCATCGTAACAACAGAGGTAGGTCAAAATCAGATGTGGGCATCAGTACTCTGGAGAATAGTTGAGCCGGATACATTTATCACTTCTGGAGGTCTTGGGACGATGGGCTTCGGCTTCCCAGCAGCTATAGGTGCTAAGGTAGCTAGACCTGAATGTCCGGTTATAGATATTGCTGGTGATGGGAGCTTCTTGATGAATGAGAATAATCTAGCAGTAGTATCCACAGAGAATATACCTGTTACCGTTGTTATACTAGATAACCGTATGCTAGGAATGGTAGCCCAATGGCAGAGGATGTTCTATAATAGAAGATACATGGCCGTCCAGTTCAACAATTTCCCCGATTTCGTAAAATTAGCTGAAGCATACGGTGTAGAAGGTGTCAGGGCTGAGACACCTCAAGAAGTTGAAAAAGCAGTTTCATACGCTATCAGAAACAATGTTCCACTAGTGGTTGACGTACCTATAAACCCTGAAGCAGACGTTTTACCCTTCGTACCGACTGGAAGAAGCTATAAAGATATTATTATTCCAGGAGGTTCCACTAGAAAATGAGCGATCAGACTCTAAGCAAGAGATATCTTATCTGGGGTACAGTAGTAAACCAGCCTAACATAATTGAGAAGCTTGCTGGAACAATCCGACGATCACCTAAACTATTCCAGTTAGTAAAGATGTATTATGGACCCAGTGGGGAAGATGGAAAATCGATATTCTATGTTGAGATAATCTCTAATGAAAAGAATGCTCAAAGACTCCTAAAGATTTATGAGAATTATGTAGAAACTTTAAGAGTCTGGTGCAGAGAGGTGAAGTTAGAAAATGATTTATAGTCGTAGAAGTAGTACTAGAGAGGGTTGAGATCTATGGTGAGGATCTGGAGAGATGAAGATATAGAAATGAACGATATTAAAGATGAAGTCATAGCGGTTATCGGCTATGGTAGTCAGGGTAGAGCTCAAACTCTTAACATGAAAGATTCGGGACTAAAAATTATAGTAGGCGTTAGAAGAGAGGGAGAATCTTGGAATAAAGCACTACAAGATGGAGTGAGGACCATGAGCATCGGAGAGGCGGCAGAAGAAGCTGACATAATCCATCTTCTCATTCCAGATACAGAACAACCGAAAGTATATAAAGAGCTCATCGAACCACATCTAGAATCAGGTAAAACTATAAGCTTCTCCCATGGATACAACTTCCACTATAAACTTATCGATCCACCTAAAGGTGTAGATGTAATCATGGTTGCACCTAAAGGACCAGGCCCACTTCTCAGAGAGATGTATCTAAAAGGCGATGGTGTTCCAGCATTAATAGCTGTGGGAAGAGATTTTTCTGGAAGAGCCTTGAAGAAGGCTTTAGCCATGGCCAAGGCGATAGGAGCAGGGAGAAGAGGGATAATAGAGACGACTTTCCAAGAGGAGACCGAGACAGATCTCTTCGGAGAGCAGGCGGTTCTAGTAGGAGGCGTCATGGAATTGATAAAGAAAGGTTTCGAGGTTCTCGTCGAGAATGGTTATCAGGCTGAGCTAGCTTACTTCGAGGTTTGTAATGAGCTCAAACTAATAGTCGACTTAATATATAGGGGTGGACTGACAGAGATGTTGAAGGCAGTATCAGATACGGCTAAGTATGGTGGGCTGATAGTTGGACCTAGGATCGTAGATGAGAATGTTAAGAAGAATATGCAGAAAGCTTTGATAGAGATTAGAAATGGAGGCTTCGAGAAGATTTGGACGGGAAATCCGAGAGCTAGAGAGATCTTAGAAAAAGAGATGGAGAAGGTTGCAGATCATCAGATTGAGAAGGTTGGGAGAGAGATTAGAGCATTATTCAAGGATAGAGGCCAGACATCTTTACGATAATATTCATCCAATATAGATCAAGAAAAATTAGAATCCGTTTATTTTGGATTGCTCAACGTTTTCATAATCGGTATACTTAGCAGTAATTAGTTGATGTATCTCCATACTCTTTCTATATGGGATCTTTCCTACAGTTGAGAGTACATTTGGATCTGCATTAAATACCTCTCTTAAACTTCCCAGACCCTTCAATAATCTTTGAGCAGTTACAACACCAACACCTGGAAGAGATGTTAATACAGATATCTGCATCTCACTTACTCCCATCTTCTTCCTCTTAGGCTTAACCCAGACTTCCCTCCTATCCTCTCCCCTTCTCGAGATAACTGATATGAGTTTTGCACTATCTTCAGATGAGCTTGTGAAAAATATAGCTACTTTGAAATCATATAGTAGACTTGCTAATGCTCCCCAAAAAGCATTCTCATTCTTAAAATATCTCAAACTATTCCTTATCTCTCCCTCTATTAAGAATGTAGGGTGTGGTGATGCTTGAGAGAGATTGGAAGCCTGGTCGAACAATCTGCCATCAAGGATCGATGATACAAAATCGTTAACGGTCTTCCTCTCTATAATTATTTCTCCTGGAAGAGCATAATCTCCAACCTCTAGAACTTCAAACCTAACGCTTACACCATACTTTATAAGTAGGGAGGGGACGCCTGACTTCTCTTCTCTTCTATCAACTATCACGGTACCTGTCTTTATCATCCTCAACTTCTCCAAAGCCATACCTCTACCTATATCATATTCTATCATTAACCATAGTTAAAACTTATTTTCTAGACATCATTAAGGGTTAGAGTTGAGAAATCTTAAAGGTGGAAACCATACCTTAGTTTATCTCTGTAGTTACTTCATGTCTATGGTAGGCTGAGCTTATAGAAATATCTAAAGTATATCGCTAGGCTAAACAATAATAATGAGGAAGACAAGGCTATCCAATCTCTAGAACTCATCTTTAGCTCTCTCAAGTATGTTCTATTCTTTTTTACACCAAAACATTTTACTTCTATTGCTTCAGCAAGCTCATAAGATCTCCTAAGGACACTAACCATCAGTGGAACCAGTACTGGAATATATTTCCTCAAGCGGACTATTATATTCCCTTTCTCAAGCTCTAATCCTCTACTCTTCTGAGAATCCAGTATCGATTGAAGTTCCTCTGCTAGTATTGGTGTAAATCTTATAGCCGATATGAATGCGAAAACATACATGTAGGGGACTCTCATTTTTGTTAATGCCATTCCAAGCTCTTCAGGAGTAGTTGTAAGGAAGAATATTGAGAAAGATGCTAAGAAGGCTATAAGCCTATAGGCTAGTTGGATAGATTCATAGATACTCTGTAGACTTATAGTTTGACCTGGCATTGATATTTTGAATAAGAAGTTGACTAAGAACACGAGGATTATTAATGGAGAAGCGCCGTATACTGTTCTAGACCATCTACCAAATACTTTAGCGATAATTGAGAGGATGGCTTCTATAAAGATTATAATCGTTATTACTGTGACCTCGATATACATCATGGTTACGGCCATGAGTAAGAAAGATATGATAAGTTTAACTCTAGGATCTAGCTTGTGAATTATACTCTTACCAGGATAGAATTGTAAACCTCTAAGTACTATTGACAAATCATCTCAATCTCCTCATAACTTCTAATGCAATATCTTCAGGTCGGCCGAGATGAGGTCTGATACCTAAAAAATCCAGAACATAAGTCAATGATACTATCTGGGGCGGTATCAGCCTACACTCTTGAAGTATTTTTAAGTCTGTTAAAACTTCTTCAGCTGGTCCATCTCTCACGATCCTACCTTTGCTCATCAAGATTATTCTCGGGTTAAGATCAGCTATGAACTCAACATCATGAGATGATATTATGATGGTCTTACCTTGTTGGTTAGCCTGTCTAATTATCTGTATCATCTTCTCCTTCTGTAGTATATCCTGTCCAACCGTCGGCTCATCTAGAGCCAATATCTTAGGAGACCATGCTAAGACTATCGCCATCGCAAGTCTCTTCTTCTCTCCACCACTCAGTAGGAATGGAGACTTATCTCGATATTCCTCAAGCTCCATGAACTTTAAAGCCCAATCAACTCTCTTCTCAACTATCTCAGTCGAGTACCCAAAATTATTTAATGCGAAGGCGATCTCCTCATATACGGTGGGAGAGAAGAACATGTTTTCAGCATTCTGAAAGACTATTCCAACTTTCCTCGATAGGGAGGCAACTGTTGAGTGTCTAGTATCTACGCCGTCTACGAGAACTCGTCCTGAACTAGGCTTAATCAATCCGTTTAAATGTTTCAGAAGGGTTGTCTTTCCCGCACCATTCTCTCCCATCAAGGCAACTATCTCTCCATCTTTAATCTCCAAGTTAATCTCATTCAATGCCTTAAATCCATTGGGGTAGACATACTCAACATCTTCAAAGATTATAATACTTCATCCCTCCATCTACGTATCTCTCTAACCAGCTCATCTACTGAGAGAGGCATCCTCGAGCTCATCATACCATTGAGAAAACTCTTCAACTGTTGAGCTACTCTTACAACTCTAGGAACAGGTACCCCATAAGGCATCACATCAAACTTCCCTAATATTTCTCTAGGATCACCTTGAAGAACCACTCTACCATCATTCATTACAATCAATCTATTAACGTATGGCAGTAACATATCTAATCTATGCTCTGCGATGATTACAGTTATCCTATACTTATAGTTCAGCTCAGCTATTGCATCGATCAATTGTTTAGCTGAAAGAGGGTCTAGTGAGCTAGTCGGCTCATCAAGTAAGATTATCCTGGGTCTCATAGCTAGTATAGATGCGATTGCAACCTTCTGTTTCTGTCCTCCAGATAGCTCATTCGGAGATTTATCTCTCAACTCTTCTATCCCCATCACTTTAATGGCCCAGTCAACCCTCTCCCTAATCTCATCTCTAGGCATCGATAGATTTTCTAATGCAAATGCTATATCTGCCTCAACGTTTAAAGCGAATAATTGGTTATCTGGATTCTGGAAGACCATCCCCGCATACTGAGAAAGAATAGATGGAGAATGGCTACGTGTATCTAGACCGCAAACTATCACCTCACCCTCCATCTCTCCTTCATAAAAATGCGGTATCAATCCATTAAAACATCTAAGAAGGGTTGATTTACCGCATCCACTCTTCCCAGCAAGTAATACGAATTCACCTTCACCAATCTCTAGGTTAATCCCTCTTAGACTCCACTCAGAGCTGCCTGCATACATAAATCCTAGGTTGACGGTCTTTATAATTACCAGATCTCAACTACCTCCGGCTCCAATCCTAATCTACGCGATAATGTCTCTATTACATGATCTGATAGTTCTTCTATGGTCCCCTTACACTCTAGATGGGCGGCTGAGGCATGGCCACCACCATATCCTCCAAGCTTATAGCTTATATCTCCCGCTAGATCTACACCTATATTTATCTTTGTCTCTTCAACGAAATCATTGGATGCACGGATGGATCCTCTAAGCCAATTTTTCTCGTTTTCACCTATGGCTAAGGCTAGATGGGCTCCAAGCGAGACTAGTGAACGTGCTACAGAGCTTTGAAAGGCTCTGACATTTGTGATAACGATGAGCCAGTTTCCAAATCTATAGATCTTCATTCTTGCAGCCCCCTTTAATCTTGCTATCCTCTCAGAAGCATCCATGGTATGCTCAAGCCTTGATAGTATATTATTCAGTTCAATACCTCTACTCATCAGTTTGCAGAACTTTATAGATGTCTCCATATCTGCTACAGACAGTCTAACTGTATCATAGTATATCCCTATGAGTAATGCTTCTACCTCTTTCAGATTAAGTTCTAAGCCGAGAAATTCAGATAAATCATAAATGAGTTCGCATAGTGATTGATAAGATTCGCTTGAGTATATTTTAACATGTGATGGGTATCTACGATAAGTCTCAGAGTGATGGTCTAATACAATCACCTTCTTATCTTTATCCAAGATTATCTTATGATACTCGCTTAACTGTTCTGGAGACCCAGCATCTACCACCACGTAAACCTCTACATCTTCAGGATCCTGCAATAAATCTATTGAGAAGTATTCTAGTAAGGCTTTTGAATGAGATGTAGGAGTATCCGGCACGATAATAAATGTGTCTCTAGCTTGAAATATCTCTCTCATGACCTTTCTCAAAACAAATGCTGAGCATATTGAGTCTGGGTCTCCACCCTCATGAGTCAATATAGATATTCTTAGACCTTTAATAGCTTGAAGCTCTCTAACGAGGTTTGAGATTAGCTTTTCATCCCTCATATTCATGATAGTTTCTTCTCAGAAAGTGTAGACTGTACCTCTCTTTGTAGCGTATCCAGCTGACCCCTAGTCCTCTGTTCTTGCTTCTCTAATATCTTTAATCTTGTCTCAGCCAGCTCCTTTCTCTCACTCAGCTCTTGGAGTAATTTCTGACGAGAAGACTGGACTAGGATTGGGCCAACAACTTTATACACTGTCACCTCATCCACAACCTTTCCTAACTCTTCTATTGCATTCTTTACTTCTATTAATTCTGCTTCTAGTCTCTGTCTCTCGACTAGGATGACGTTTAGAGTTTGGGTAAGCTGTTGAAGTCTAATTATCTGTTGTTGTAGACTTGGAGGTAGCTCTCCACTTTTAACTGCCAAGTCTATCCACCATCCACTATATTGTGAAGAGACAGAATTTAAGCATATCAATCCAACTCTTTTAACAAGATAGCTAATCTTATTATAGATTAGGGCTTGACAGTATCTATATGTCCTTCAAAACTTAAAGAATCTATATGTATAGACCGTTACTTCACCGATAATGTTAGCCTATTCTAAACTTTTACTCACATGCTCTTTAAGAGGTTAGTAGCGACCATTGATGAGGTCATAATTGTTATTTGTATGGAAAATAATAGAGAAGATTTATATAGAGAGAGCTCGATAGGTATTCTACTAAAGAAGTAGCGGGAGGGAGTTGAATCGATTACGTTGAAATCCTCGATACAACTCTTAGAGACGGTGCACAGACTACTGGTGTATCTTTTACTTTAGAAGAGAAATTGAAGATAGCTGAGAAGCTAGATGAGCTAGGTGTAGACTATATAGAGGGTGGATGGCCAGCTTCCAACCCAAAAGATAGTGAATTCTTTAAGAGAGTTAAGGAATTATCGATATGTAGGTCGAAGATAGCTGCCTTCGGGAGTACTTTAAAGAAGGGTACACCTCCAGACCTTGATCAATCTCTAAACTCTATAATTGATTCAGATGTTCCAGTAGCTGTAATATTCGGTAAGTCTTGGACACTCCACGTAGAGAGAGTCTTAAGATGCACTCTAGAAGATAATCTAGAATTGATATGGACTAGTATTGACTATCTTAGAAAACATGGATTAGAAGTGATCTTTGATGCAGAACACTTTTTTGATGGCTATCTCGATAATCCGGACTATGCATTAAAAGTTCTCGAAGTAGCTCAAGAAGCTGGAGCAGAGACTATAGTGCTAGCTGATACAAATGGTGGAAACATATTTACAACCATAATGAAGATTGTAAGTCTAGTTAGGGGAAAGATTACAAAAAATATCGGAATACATACACATAACGATAGTGGCCTTGCAGTTGGAAATACTTTAGCGGCTGTAGAAGCAGGAGCACGTCATATTCAAGGAACTATCAATGGATTGGGTGAGAGATGTGGTAACGCAGACTTAGTCCAGATTCTCCCAACACTCATGCTTAAGATGGGTTACAATGCTTTAAAGACGAATGTTCCTGTCAGTGAGAAATTAAAAAAGCTAAAGTCTATTTCCACATATGTTGCTGAGGCCTCTACTATACCCCTTTCACCATATCATCCATATGTAGGAGAGTATGCCTTCAGCCACAAGGGCGGAGTACATGTAGACGCGGTCCTAAAAGAGAAGAGAGCATATGAGCATATAGATCCAACCCTCGTCGGCAACATTACGAGACTGGTCGTCTCTGAGCAGGCTGGAAGAGCCGCCGTCCTTCAGGAGGCTTTAGAGATGGGATTAGAACTTTCAAAAGATGATCCTGCGGTTGGGAAAGCTCTACAAGAGATTAAGAATATGGAGGCTAGAGGATATAGATTTGATAATGCTGTTGGAAGTATTAGGCTGGTTATTCTAAAAGCTCTAGGATACAATGTAGATAGATTAAAGATAATCTCTTGGAGGACCTTGGTGGAGAGAGGTCCAACAGAAAGGGTTGAAGCAGTAGTTATACTTCATGTAGATGGAGATGTTGTACATGGTGTAGGGAACGGTGTTGGACCAGTACATGCTCTCGACCTTGCACTTAGAGATGCGTTACTCAGAAAGCTTCCACACCTCGAAAAAGTAAAACTTACAAATTATAAGGTATCAGTTGTAGATGCAGCTGAAGGGACCGGGGCTGCTGTAAGAGTCTTCATAGAGTTTACGGATGGTCAGACCAACTGGGCTTGCACAGCCTACTCACGAAATATCTTAGAAGCAAGTTTAAATGCTCTGATCGATGGATACACCTATAAGATGATCATTCATGAGTTATCGAGAAATTAGATTATAGATTATATGAGAAGCATTCACCATATGTCTTAGTTCACAATTTTATATTTTTAAATACTTTGAACGGTTCTTGATGTTGGATTAACCTACAATTCACAGAAATCTTCCCTACCACTTTAATCTCTATCTCTCGTATATCTCTTCTTTTCGAGAGTTTTGGATAACGTCTATAAGCCTTAAAGTTCTCAAAGATGCATCGATAAATCTTAAGAAAGAATTTAATGCCGCTCTTAAGGCAACTATATCTTCAGCATAGATCGTTAATTTTATGCTCTCACCAGCTTCACATAGGTCTACCCTGGTTCTTCTAGAAGGTATCTCTCTTATTTCCGTAGAAACCGATTTAAGAATTATTTCTCTCTCTTCTCTCGGTAGATCTATTTTGATCTCAGCCTTGTTTTTACCTTTTCGGGAAGGGTGTCCATGATCCTCCTGCAAACTTGTATCCACATCTCCTACATGCCCATATGCCTGCTGAGACCCTCTTCACGCTTATCGAACTACATCTAGGGCATAATTGTAATGCCCTCTGTTCCTGTTCGATATCTGCAACTCTTTTTCTAAGAGTTGAACCATATCTAGCTAAAAACCTCTTGGCTGGGTTACCCTGAACTCTCCTAGTACTCATCTAGCATCCTAGTAAACATTAATTATCTTATATATATTATCATCTTCTAATCCGGACGGCTTATCCACTAGGTTTAAGATAGTCTTCTAAATTTATATTCAGTTCTTCACAGAACTTCTTTCTAATAGTTTCTGTCTTCTCTCTGGCAATCTGAATAAGTTGTTCCACTAGATTTTCCGGTATCAAGCCTGGCGAATTTTTCTGTATAGATATTATGTTTCCCAACTCATCTATGCCTATAACGATAGAGACGTCTAAAGCTGCTTCCTCCTCTAACTGGGGATCTACTAGGAATCTTCCCCTAATCAATCCAAATGTAGTAGTAAATGGTAGTGAACGGAGCTTGAGATTAAAGTATTCTCCAGTCTTTTGGATCTTTCCACCTACAACTTCATACTTAGGGATCTTAGCAGTAGCTAGAGCAGCTAAAGCAGCTATAACTGATGGGTCATAATAATTTCCATCATAGTCTAGTACATATACATCTATGAACAATATGTATGCTTTCTCTCCCTCAATCAGACAAAGTTTCTCTAGGTCGATAGTCTTGCTCTCTCTTATACTTCTATCTACTACTCTGGCAAGCTCTACCCCTCTTTCATCAGGTGGACCAGGCTCAAAGCTTATCGAGGCCAACGGAAGCAATTCTGCATTTACTGTAAACGAGCCTTCTCTCGGCCTATCAGGATATGGGGGACCGACCTCGGTCTTGACTCCTACAAGTATCTTGGTTCCACCCATCGAGACTAGAGATGAGCCATCGGCTTTCTCCACTATCCCCGTAGTTATAGTGATAGGTCTCAGGTCTGTTGGAGATCTTCCATCAAGTCTCTTCCCCTGCTTTAAGAGATTGAATATTTTTTCTTGAACTATTCCGGCAACAAGGCTCTTTTTTGCTTGTGATGGCATAGATGACATCTTTACTAAACCTCCATCGGAGTTACATCACTATACTTTCTTCTAAGAGCTTCCTTCTGTCTTTGATAAACTTCTAATATGCCCTTCTTACCCATCTCAAAAGCCTGCTTAAATTCTTCATTGGTAAATCTACCGTTCAACTGGAGGAGGACTATGGAGTTTAGTCTAGGGGCCATAGCCATAGGCATATCCGCCTCACCATACTTATCTTCTAGGTCGCATAAGTCTAGAACTATCTGCCCTCCAACTTTCCCTACAGCTATAGCTGCTACAAGGTCGGCCATGGGTATGCCTGCTTCTGCAAGAGCTAGAGATGCAGCAGTAAGTCCAGCTGTTCTAGTCCCACCATCTGCTTCTATAATTTCAATAAAAACATCGATACTTGTACGTGGAAACTCTTCAAGGAAGACGACGCTCTCAAGAGCTTCTCTAATAACTTTAGATAACTCTATCTCTCTTCTAGTCATACCTAGAGGCTTTCTCTCATCTACACTGAAAGATGTCATATGGTATCTACAGTTGAGTATCGCTCTATCTGGTAAGGCTAGATGTTTAGGATGGACTTCTTTCGGACCGAATACTGCAGCGAAAACCTTAGTCTTCCCCAGTTCAATATAGGCTGATCCATCACTCTTCTCTAATACGCCAACTTCTATCTTCATAGGTCTAAGCTCATGCGGTCTACGACCATCAATCCTCAATCCATCTTCACTAATTAGTTTCAATACTCCATCTCTCATACTACTTCTCTCTTTCCAAAACGCTTTTTATTAAATTTCTGACTCTCTCCGTTAACCCCTGTGAATGGGCTTCACGATCGATCATCTTTATCGCTGAGATAGCTGCAAACTCGTTTGCTGGAGTTGGTCCATCAATAACCACGAACCCATTTCTCCCTACTATTAGTTCACATCCAGACTCTTTCTTTATCATGTTTATCATAGAACCTCTCTTACCGATCAATCTTGGGATCTTTAATGGATGCATGTTAACCAGAAGTCCGGAACTGATCTTTTTGATTCTTCCACCAGCATCTAGAAATATTCCTCTAAGTCCACTCTCTCTAACGTTTGCATAGATTACATCTCCAATCTTTAAGTTTAAGGCTTGAACTTCCTTCTTATCAGGTATTCTTATAGTGGCTGTAAGATGTCTTCCCAAACTTACCTCAAAACCATTAGGCTTAACATCTATTACTGTACCTATGACTCTGTCTCCTTCTTGGGGAACGTAAGCTCCTTTAAACGCGATTACACATACTCTATTGTTTCTTAATGTCGCAAAACCGACCTTTGAAGCGTAAACTCTACCCTCTAAATGGTATGTTCCCTCTCCACTTCTCTCTCCATTGTCTGAAAGTAGCTGTCCAGGTAGAACAATCTCTCTCTCAGAAAAATAAACGGGCATAGCTCCTCTACTCCTCTACAATATTTACTTCAACCCTTCCGCCTGCCATCTTATTCAATCTATCTATTAAATCTAAATGCAGGCCTGTCGGAACCTCTACAATGCTTCTCCAGCTTCCATCCTTCCCCCATTCTTCTCTAACTATCTTACCCATATTCTTAACTAGACCATATGCTCTACCTACTACATCTCCAGGCAGTCTTATCTTAATCTTTATAATGCCTATTTTAAGTGGAAGTATTGTTCTAAGCTTCTCTATAATCTTCAATGCTTGTTCTTTTGCATCTTGGAATGGATCTATAGTCGCACCCGCCTGCTCTATTGCTAGCTCTATCCTCTGAGGTGGGTGGGGCAGGTTAGTTCTAGGATCTACAGCATTCTTAGAGATGAAATCTATAATAGCCTTCTTCTTCTCTTCTATTAGTAGCCTCCTCTGCTCTGCTGTTATCTGTATAGTTCCTTCTTTCAATATTATCTCCGCTATCTTGAAGAATTCAGTTGTACCGAAAGCTTTATTCAGTTCTTCTTCACCAGCCCTGCTACCTTTACGAGAATCTTTGTAAACTTCTTCATAAACTACAATCTTCGATATAGGTATATTTTCTCCTAATCTGTATTTTAGAGCCTTATCAGGGTCTATAAGTATCTCAAACGTAGTCCCCTTTCTCTCAATCTTGGCCACCGTGTACGAGGTCTTCACCGGCATTTTCACTTATCCAATGATCGCCCATTATTTAAGTAATCAGTTAACATTAATAAAACCGGGAAACCGTAGAGATGTTAGTGGAGAGGTAAAACTCATTAATGATTATCGTGAAATAGATATCCTAGAGAGTTTTAGAGGTGTTTAAGTTGAGTATGTTGAGGGTTGCTGTTTTAGAGAAGGATAGATGTGATTCACGTAAGTGTGGGATACCCTGTATTCGGTTCTGTCCTCCTGTAAGAAATGGGGTTGAAGCGATAAAAATGGGTGATGATAACTATCCGATAATAGTTGAGCAACTATGTATTGGCTGTGGTATCTGTGTTAACAAATGCCCATTTAATGCTATATCTATAGTTAATCTTCCACAAGAGTTAAGTAAAGATCTCACCCATCAATATGGGGTTAACGCTTTCAGAATCTATCGGCTTCCATACCTAGAGAAGAGTACGGTTATAGGCTTAATAGGTAAAAACGGTATTGGGAAGACTACCGCGGTACAGATACTGGCAGGCCAGATCAAGCCGAACCTAGGGAAACTTGATTCAACCGATATAAGCTTACTAGAGATCTCGAGATATTTTAGAGGGACCCTTCTTCAAGAATATCTAACCCAACTCTATAATGGTAATCTAAAGATAAGTTACAAACCCCAATACATAGATAAAATACCAAAGATAGTTAGAGGAAAGGTTAAAGATCTGCTCCAGAAGATTTCTACTCAAGATAAGCTCGATGAAATAGTTAAACAATTTGAATTAACTCATCTACTGGAAAGAGACGTCTCTGTTCTTAGTGGAGGTGAGCTTCAGAGACTTGCAATAGCCGCATGCATCTTAAAAGATGCTGAAGTCTATCTATTCGATGAGCCGAGCGCATACCTCGATATTAAACAGAGGTTTAAGATCGCCTCAATAATAAGAAGTTTTGGTAAGGATGGTTCAAGAACTCTAGTCGTAGATCATGACCTAGCCGTTCTAGATTATCTAGCAGATAAGATCTTCGTATTCTATGGTAAACCCTCAGTCTACGGGATTGTTTCAGGCCCATTCAGCGTTAGAGAAGGAATAAACATATTTCTTCAAGGATATATTCCTTCAGAGAACATAAGATTTAGACAAGATAAAATCGTATTCCAAGTTAGACCACCCTCCTTAGAGACAGGGGTTGAGGGGTCTGAATATCTCTACTGGCCAAATATGGTGAAGACTTATGAAGGTTTCAGATTGGAGGTTAGAGAAGGTAGAGCTTATAGAGGTGAAGTAGTTGGGATAGTTGGAGCCAATGGGATTGGGAAGACGACCTTCATAAAGCTTCTAGCAGGAGTTGAAGAATGTGATGAAGGATTTAAGCTTTCCTATAAATCTATAAGCTTCAAGCCTCAATATCCAGAACCTAGAGATGCATCGGTTGAAGAAGTTTTAAGGAATGCTGCTGGGAGAAAATTTGATTCAGAAGTCTACAGAGACGAGTTGCTTAAACCATTTAGAATAGAAGATATTCTCGATAGAAACCTTCTAGACTTGAGTGGTGGAGAGCTCCAGAAGGTCGTTATCGTCGAGGCCCTATCTAGAGATGCAGAGATCTATCTATTCGATGAGCCGAGCGCATATCTCGATGTTGAAGAAAGATATATGATGACGAAGATCATGAAAAGAGTTACAAGAGATAGAAAAGCTTACACATTCATCGTAGACCACGATCTGATGGTACTAGACTTCTCATCAAGTAAGTTGATGGTATTTACAGGAGAACCTGGAAAGCATGGTGTAGCCGAGGCACCCACAGATCTCCATACAGGTTTTAACAAATTCTTGAAAGAAATGAATATTACGTTTAGAAGAGATCCGGATACTGGGAGACCTAGAGCTAACAAGCTTGGTTCACAGCTTGATAAGATACAGAAAGAGATAGGAGAATACTATTATCTATCATCCTAACCGGTCATAGGAAGATTTTGGAAGATTGATTATACTTAATAGTAAAAAATTAGGCGTGAATGTATGAGGAGGTTTCGATGGATAGTAGGAGTATGAGTATAATGTTTAGAAGGGCCACGATAGTTAACTCATTGATATCAATAGTCTGGACCATCATCATAGTACTGCCTCTCGAGCCTTTCTCCCTACTCTTGAGGGTAATAGTTGGAGGAGGGCCTGGAATATGGTTCTTGCTAGCCTACATTCTCCACATCATCATTGGATCAGGAGTTTTCACCGGATTTTCATATCTTTACTACTTGATTGAAGATTCATCGAATATCAAGGCTGAAAATATATTTAACCTGACTGGATTCTTCCTCCTATTTATCGGAGTTAACATTACTTTAATAGTTTTAGCAGTAGCTGGAGCTATCGGAGGATATTATCTAAACATCTTACATCTGCCGATAGAAATTGTCCGAGAGACTCTAGAACCTTTCGTAAATCCTTTAAGGATACTCTCTATAGTAACAGTGATCGGAGCTTTACTGTGTTTAGAGCCGTTTCTAAGAATTGACTTCCGTGGCCGAACTTTATAATCTATTCTATAACCTATGTAGAAGGCTACGATCGCCGATATGATTACTGTCAAGATAAAGAACATGGAGAGAATAATGTGGGAAGAATTATTCCACTCAGGTTTAGAATATCTCCATGCAACGGTATTATTCTCTTTCGAGATTATTGAAATAAATGGGGGAACCTGTCCTCCTCCCACCTCAAATAAGGGTCTTCTATCAAATACCTGTCCATCATCTACGTACCATCCACCTAAAACCCTGTTCCCATCAACTAGAATCGAGTATAGAACGGCTTCACCCATATTTTTAAAGACTTCTTCATTGTAGGTATATGATTCTAGAGCGATTACTTCTTGTTCACCATCCATAAAAGTTGAACTATTATCGACGACTATTTTTATATCTATCTTCTCACCAGTTGAAAGATTTAAGATTGAAGAAGCCCAACATCCTGCTGGACAATCTTCACCATCCTCGTAATATATTGAGATTGCTACTTTGTCTTTTGGAGAGAAGTAAGGTGTAGAATTTAGTCTGACCGGTACATAGTTTTTACCTTTATAGGAAATTTCTGTGACATACATAAAATAACTAGACCAATAAGAACTATTTCGATATATGCCTGTAGCAGTTTGAATTATGGTTCCACCTTTAGTCATTATACTAACGATCAGATAAATAGTATTATCTGTGTAGTTAATGTTTGGCAGAGAAAAGACTGCTGTTATATTGCTATGTTTACCCCATTCGACTGTGCCTCCACCTTCGAGGGGGCTGCCGTTTGGAATAGTCAATCCAAGACCCCATGATCTCATATAGATCCAAGAGTTTTGGTCTACGTTATTCCAAGATCTCTCTGAGATTATTAATATTTGAGTCGTAAGTAATATTGATATTATTAGTGAAGATGTTTTCACATTTTATTTCATAAAAAAATCATTAAAAAGTTTATCTGATAGATTCTATACTGTTTGAGAAGTCTTAACGTAATTGAAGGATTTTTAACTTGTCTCAGTTCGCTTTCTCAATGTTATGATGAATCCTAACCCTCCAGCGATTACTCCGATAATTAACAATGTTAGAAACAACGATATCCAGAATGGGTATCCCAATGGTATACTGTAGAATATGTTTACATGTACTTGTCCAGGGTTCCAACCTTGTCCACCAACTTCAGGAGGTAGCATGGCTGCGCCACCCAAGTATCCTCCTATTATCATCAAGCCTGAAGCTCCAGTGACTCCTATATTCATTAATATAATATGTATCCATGCTAGAAGATTTGAAACCCCTGTAATGCTCTTTCCCATCAGGTCTTCAATATAATGATAGAATAATGCTGTTACTGCTACTCCAACGACTCCTACTATTAGATAGATTAGATATCCGAATGTAAACCATTGGCCTGCGCTTCCAAATGCTATAACCCTGCTAGGCTCCGGTTTCAACCAGAATATCTGACCTATTAAAAAGTATATTGTCAATGCTGTTATCAATCCACCTTGAATTATGCCTGCAGTCATAAATCTTGAGGTCCAAACAGACTTAATTTTCTGTTCCATAAGAATCTGATATAACACTGTTATACCATATAAAAAACCTTATGCTTCATATAAAAATCTCATAATAGATATAGGTTTAATAAGAGATATAATTCATTATCTCAACAATTTTAAGAGTATTAAGATGTTCCAGATATAATCTTGGTTACTTCAGTAACGTCTTCCAGATAGTAGTCTGCTTCTCCCCTCTTATTATAAACGATGGCAGTGATCATTCCAATCTCTTTTGCAGGTTTAACTTCAACCTCCCATCTATCTCCTACGTAGAGTATTCTGTCAAAAGAGGTCCCCAAAAGTTTTGACAATAGTATGTATCCATCTTTCATCGGTTTTGGAGATGCATCATCGCTCGTGACCACGACATCGAAGTCTGATGAGTTAATGCCTATTGCCTCTAAAACTTTTGAAAATAGACTTCTCCCAGAATTTGTGTGACATCCGGTCTTAATATTCATCTTCCTTAGTTCTAATAAGAGGTTTCTCACTTCAGGTCTAGGCGCAATATAGTTAGAAGGGTATACTTTCTCAGCAAGACGCTCATAAAATATCTTCCTATCAACTCCCATAAGTTCAACGCTTAAACTAACGGTCTTTGTTTTCTTCTTAATTATCTCCAATCTACGTGCTGCCTCAAGATCATCTATTCCTAAAATCTCTCCTAAGACTTTATTGATCTGCTCTTTCAAATGGGCTTCGTATCTCCTAGACCTATACAATGTTCCATCTACATCGAAGACTACAGCATTTATCCCAATCATATGATATATTCTTTACCCCCATCAAAATCGAGCTGTCATGCACATATTAAATTTTTTAGAGTATAGAGTTAACAATCCCCATTCTATAAATATATAAATAATGATATATGTCAATTCATCTTAATCACTTCTATAATGCCTCTAATACAATGTAAATTATGAAAAACTGCACAAGACCTTAATCTTCTAGTTAGAATGTTTATATTGGAGCACTATCTCTCACTTCTCATGAAACTAACCTTTAGAGCGGTTCTCTTCTACATCTTGATTATCTTAGGTTTAACTACGCTTATTACTGGGCTAGTTCTATACTCGTGGCCCAGAGGACCCCAGTCTGGTAGAATAGAGTTTCTCGGTTTAAGAAAAGATGATTGGAGAGATTTCCATATGCAGATATCGATAGTTCTATCAGTAATATTGTTAGTACATATACTTGAGAATAGAAGCTGTGTTAAGGTATATGTGAAGACTACTTTGGGTAGTTGAGTTAGACTGCTTCAACCATCTCCATAGATATCTCGATGCCTTTTATTATATTTGAAACTTCTTTGAATTCTTCTAGATGTTTCTCGATGTCTTCTGAAGTATGTTGGACTGATACTGTCCATTGTTCATCTG
>JBCNVN010000003.1:56067-92128 GCA_039630055.1 Candidatus Caldarchaeales archaeon
TCACCGTTTCCTGCTCTGTAAATAATATTGCACCACTTATACCTATAGTGCTAACTATCGCTTTTATCCTACTGTCTTCTATCATGTCTTTATATCCTTTAGCAAGCTTCTCACCTAGTCTAGCTGCCTCCTCCATCGCTGTTCTTGTAAGTATCTTCTCCAGAGTTACTATTCCCGCCTTCACGGAGAATGGGTTTGCATTAAAGGTCCCAGCATGTGAAACCTTCCCCGGCCCGAATAGTTCCATTATCTCTTTTCTACCACCTAGAGCAGATAATGGTATACCTCCACCAATCGCTTTACCAAGAGTCTTCAAATCAGGTTTAATACCATACCTCTCTTCCGCACCTCCAAACCATTTACCACACGTCTTAACCTCATCAAATATCAATACTGAGTTGTATTCATTGCAATAATCTCTTAAAGTCTTTAGAAACTCTATTTCAGGCTCTATCACACCCATATTCATCGCTACAGGCTCCAATATTACTCCAGCTATCTCATCTCCATACTTTCTAAACATTTCTTCAACAGACTCTACATCATTGAACTGGGCTACCACTGTATGTTTTGATATCTCCGGTATTAGTCCAGGTGAAGCAAGTACTGATATAGGATGTTTTCGATGTCCAGCTTTTGAGAGGTGGGGTTTAACGCTTACAAGGAGACCGTCGCAGCTTCCATGATAACATCCTTCAAACTTCATTATCTTGTTCCTTCCAGTATATGCTCTAGCTAATCTAGCCGCATACATTGTAACCTCCATACCCGTAGAGTTAAATCTAACCATATCGAGATTAAATCTTCTACAAATGATCTTTGCTAGCTTAACGCTCTCTTCAGGTTCATGCCCGAAGATCGTTCCATTCTCCAATACATTTTTTAGTTCACTTACTAGTATAGGATGT
The DNA here is from genome assembly GCA_039630055.1 of Candidatus Caldarchaeales archaeon. Taxonomy (GTDB): domain Archaea; phylum Thermoproteota; class Nitrososphaeria_A; order Caldarchaeales; family Wolframiiraptoraceae; genus Geocrenenecus. Next base: position 56,976 of record JBCNVN010000003.1, read on the forward strand.
GAGTGCCCTGCAACCAATGCGCCGAACGCCATATTAAAGTCAATGTACTCGTTGTTATCAGCATCCCAAACTCTCGATCCTTTAGCTCTTCTAATAAAGAGGGGGAATGGATCGTGTACACGATAGTTGCTATTGACACCGAAAGGTGTAAGCTTCTTGTTTTCCTCAAATAATTTACATGAAGTAGAAGCCCTACTAGAGAATTTTTCATATTCTGAACTGAACGACATATAACTAACCTCAAAAGATGACTTGATATAGATGGCTAAAAACTTTTTCTCTTATTATTAGTACCATTCTTCAACCTCATTATACCATTTCTCTTTTATGCCTATCGATGCTCTCTTCATCCATTTCTTACTCTTTGGAGCTTCTTCTAAAAACTTTATAATTCTATGGATTCTATCTGAAACTATAGATGCGTCTTCTAAATTTATATCGTATTCATTTATCTTCGTAGATGTAAGTTTGAGGTTCATGGTTACGGTATACCAGAAACCCCAGTCATCGAATAATCCTTGATAGTTGAATGCTTCTAGATTTATCTTGTCATTATCATCGTAACCTATGTCATGAGCTCTTATAAGGACTATTATATCTTTAATATCTTTCTCATTTATCTTGACGATCTGTAATTTTTCCAAGAGTAGTTCCGCTAATGGTATAGTTATAGAGTCTTTTTCAAGTCTATTCTCGAACCTGATAGAGTGGTTCATCTGGAGTTTATCTAGGAATACTTCTACCATCGGTATTCTCGAACCGTAATATATCTGTCTTGTTCTCCCATAATACATCAACAGTCTATTGTCTACTTGATAACCCATACTTCTAAGAAGGTTAAAGTAAGAATCTCTCTGTTTTCCATATCCCGCCAGGTCGATATCTGTAAATACTTTTTGAGATAATCTGCCTAATTTCTTCCATAGAGCTTCATACTCCATACTATGAATGTACACTGCAATTCCTCCCATTATCCGTAGTATTAATCCTCGTCTATTGGCTGATTCAACAATATCCAGTGCCTCTTTTACGAATTCTTCTGGCTTTGGGTATTCTTCTGGTGGTATATCACTAGGCAACTTGAATCTATGCATATATTCACCCAGATACAAACATAAAGCTCTTTAAATTATCTTTCTCTAATTCTATGATGACGCCCCTCATTATTCCTTCACCATATTCGCTCCCCGGATTAATACAAGTAGTTCTTCCTATCTTTTGAGAGCCTTTAGACTCATGTATATGTCCATGAAGCCCCAGTATTGGTTGATATTTCTTTATGGCCTCGAGGACTGCGATGCTTCCTACATGGACCATCTCGGAGACAGATGGTCTCATATCTTTTGAGAGTTTAGGTGCGAGGTCTAATGGTGTACCGAAAGGTGGTGCATGAAGATTGAATACCGCTCTCTCAATATCATCTATCTCTCCAGCAAGCCTATCTATTATCTGGGCCAGCTCTTCCTCACTTATTTCTCTCGGAGTCCTCCAAGGGGTTGGATTCGTATATGGGACAGTTATCATCTCGTGAAAATCGTCGATGTACACTTTTCTCATACATACATTTATGATGACTTTACTACTATTCAGTATATCTTCGATATCCCATGGATCATCATTTCCAGCAGAGATGAAAAATCTTATCTCTTTATCTTTTAGTCTTTCTTCTGCTAATTGTATCCATTTTCGGAGCCTCTCCTTAATCTCATTTATAAACAATCTATCTCTTTCTTCAGGACTCTCTTCAAGTTCTTCGAATTTTCTTCTATCCATCGTTACGGGATAGTAGCCCACAGCCATGATCTCTTTTTTTAATTCTTCTATCTGAGTTTCCTTCACCTTCTTCTTCTCTCCCAAGAAGGTAACACTATAACTACCATCCTCATTCTTTATTATAGGTATAATTAATTTTCCCGAAAGATCTCCCATCATTATACCTACATCTATCTTATATATTGATAGAGCGTTTAAGAATTTTCTAAAAACGTATTCTGAGCCATGTACATCTGTTGTGAATAAGATTCGAGTCATGGTCTCTACCTAAAAAATATATGCCTACTCTGGAGGCAGCTCTCTCCATGCCAGATCAATCTCAATCCCTTTCTTCTTCCATCTCCATCTCCAACCATAGTACCATGCTGCTCCGAATATCCATAATCCCAAGAACCACATTATTGCCAATGGTGTGACAGCTTCAAGGCCAGGTGTTGTGTAGAAAAAGTAGAGCAATATACCAATGTATACAACATCTATAATACCTGCTATTGTTAGAATTGGGATGGGTCCGATCTTCCATCTCTTGTAGGGTGATGTCTCCCATATGGTTCTAGCTTTGCCTATGAATGGAAATATTATCGCAGCGATGGCTGTTACACCCCATATACTAACACACTCGGTAGCTGTTACGGCTAGACCGGCAAACCACTCAGGATTGAGACTGTACAAGATTATTCCTATCTCGCTAGTTACAAAGATGAAAACTAGATTCTTTAATGGGGAAGCCCACTTTGGATGCACTTCAGAGAGCCAGAGAGGTCCCATCCTATCCATTCCCCATGCGACGGCTATCCTACTTGCTGCCACATAGGACATAGGGATCCAGATATAGTCTGCCAAGATCAATGAAAGAGATGCAAAGATTGCTAGAAGTACGCCTGTAAATGTTGAAGTATCAATGAAGACTCTTGACATACCTACAAAATTTGCAGGGAAGGGCATATTGTAGCCTTCAAGTCCGACATTATCGGCTATCGATAAGGCTCTCATAAAATCTACGCCTACCACTCTAGGATATATTATAGAGAAGATCAATGCAAACACGGCTGGGACGATAATCGCTCCGATCTGAGAGAGTAGTAAATTTCTCTGAGGTCTCTTTACCTCTCCCCCTATAACGCTAACCGCCCATCCATAGTGAGCCCACCAAGAATTAACGACCATTAAACCTAAAGTTCCGAATATTATCGGAAGCGTAGGGGTAAATATCTCAGGGTAAGCTTCTTTAGCCGCCTCGATCATCTCGTTATAGCTTAGAGATCCATATTCTGCAGCCATCTTGTTCCAGGCGGAGACGAAGTCTGCATTTGTATGCATTCCGAGAATTATCCCGACAGTCGCCAATGTTATTATTGATAATGTCATTACTATCTTTTGATGAAGTAGGTACCATCTTAAACCATAGAAGGCGAATGAAAATCCAAGAATGTTTACTGTCGTCGCTACGGTAAACATACCTATAGGAGTCTTAACCCATTCCGCAGCCTCAACAGCATCGATCATACCGAATAATGTTGTAAGACCTGGGTCAGCTATCCATGGGGAGAGTATCACTATCCATAGCCACCAAATAAAGAAGTCTCCGAAGCTTACGGCCATTCCGATCGCTGGATGAATTATTCTTGAATTGTAAATATAGCATCCTCCACTTCTAGGCATAGAGGCTGCTAAAATACCCCAGACGAGCGCTACTCCAGGCAATGTAAAAATTACACTTAATATTACAGAGCCTAATAGGTCTCCTGAAGGAAATAGGAAAACTCCCCAGCTTAAAAGCATCCATAACGCTATTGCTATCCCTTGATTCATAAAGCCAAATGAGAATGCGTCTATAAATGATGCCTGTCTAACAAGACCACTAGCTCTCCTAGCAAATATCTCTCTCGGAATAAACTCTTTATCACTCATATTTCTATACCTTTATTTATGCGGATCGAAAAATATATTTTTTTCATATATTTAAAAACCAGACATGTATGTATTACGAATAGTTGATGCTTCTCTTTTCGATAAGTAACAAATTTTTGGGATTTGGATACAGAAAGTCTGATACTTTTATCTAAGATCTTTATAAGACAGCATCAACTTTAAACATAACCTATCTTCAAAGTATTGTGTCAGAATTGTGAAGAGAATAGATTGTAGAGCATTATCGCAAGAACAGAAAGTTATCGGTAGAATATCTTAGATACTTCTTCTAAAGCTTTTGTAAAATTTCATTAAGAACCTTACACATTCTTTGAGATTCTTTCGAGAAAGATTTTAACAGTAGTGCTGCATCTCCAGACATTCGCACTATCTTCGATGAAACTTCTCTATAGAGATTCTCGAACATCCCTTCTACATCGATTAAAGTCCTTCCAAGATTACTAGAATTCAATAATCTTCTCATCTCTTCTAATCTAGATGTGAGGGATGGAAATGACATCGGTTCAAGCGCCATCTCTATGACGGTCTCTCTAGAAGTCTTCTTTAAAGCATCTACCCTTTCCCTATGAACTCTAGCGAGATCTCTTAGAGCTTTCTTCATCTGGGGATCTTCTATCCTATCTGCCTTCTCTACACATCTATCACTAAATTCTTCTTCTAGTTTTATGAGGAGACTTATCAGCTGGCTGAAGGTGTAGTTTTCTTCCAAGAATCTCACCATCTCGTGATTATTATCCTCTTATTTGTAAAGAAGTCGACGCAGTCTATTTGTCCGTGGAGAACTCCGAAGAAAGAATCTTTCCATCCACCAAATGGGAAGAAGGCCATAGGTGCTGCTATCCCTACGTTTATACCGATATTTCCAACAGTGACCCTTTTCCTAAATTCTCTAGCATTCTTTCCACTCCTAGTAAATATCGAGGCAGCATTTCCATAATTATTATTATTTATCATCTCTATTGCTTCATCGAGGTTTCTTGCAGGCATAATCGAGACAACGGGGCCGAATATCTCTTCTCTCGCTATCTTCATATCTGGAGCGACTTCATCGAAGACTGTCGGGCCTATAAAATATCCTTTAGGATACTCTGGAACCTTCGAATTTCTTCCATCTAGGATTAGCTTCGCCCCCTCTTCTAAACCCTTTTCCACGTATCCGGTCACACGTTCTAAAGCCTTCTTAGTAACAAGAGGACCCATATTAGCTGATTCATCCAATCCATATCCTAGCTTCAGTCTCTTAGATGCTTCTATAAACTTTCTTATTAGTGGTTCATAGATCTCTCCTACCGGTACTAGGTTTGAGCCTGAGAGACACCGTTGACCCGTGTTTCCATAGAAGGATGTGATCAGGGCAGGAATGGTAAGCTCGAGATCTGCATCCGGCATAACTATTATGAAGTTCTTTGCTCCAGCTTGGACTATAGCGCGTTTCCCATATTCACCTGCAAGTTTGTATACTTGTTTTCCAACATGTGTTGAGCCGACGAAACAGACTCCCTGTATGCTGGAGTGGGTTATCATGTTTATAGCTGTATCTTTTCCTCCATGTACCATGTTTATGACGCCTGCAGGAAGCTTGACTTCTTGAAGTACATGCATCAACCAGTCCATAGCAACTGGAGTTATCTCACTTGGTTTAACTACTATTGTATTTCCGAGGACTAGTGCATAAGGTATGAACCAGAATGGGGCCATAACAGGGAAGTTGAAGGGGCCGATAATCGAGAAGACCCCCATGGGTTCTCTTACGAGAGTTTCATCTATACCCGATGCAACTTGATCGAGTTGTTCACCCTTCTGAAGGGTATAAGCTATGGCCGCCGCTGTCTCCACATTCTCTATTAATCTTCTTACCTCACCTCTAGCTTCATCTATCACTTTTCCATGATTCTGGGATATAATGCGGGATATCTCTTCAAAATGCTCTTCTAAGACATGCCACATCTTGTAGATGTATCTTACCCTCGTTGTTACTGGAAGCTCAGCCCAAGCTGGAAATGCTTCTTCCGCTGTCTTTATTGCTTCATCGACTTCATCTCTTGTTGCAAATGGGACTTCAGCTATCGTTGTATCTTTTGCAGGGTTCATAGAGGGGATAACCTCATCTGAGTCCGAATCGACCCATTCACCATCTATATAGAGCTTTAATCTTCCATAGTATTGTTTTACTTCTTCAAGAATCCCCAAGGAATGCACCTTCAAAACTCATAGTTGTAACTTAGAATTTAAAGATTCATTCCATGTAAATATAGATCGAAAAATCCATGTCTTTATAAATTATTCAATATAAGTGGAGGTTGTGGTTTCTAATATATTATCTTGCATAGTTTAGATCGTAGAGAGATTAAGAGAGTAGGAGAGCCATGATCGCGGCTTCAGTCCATAGTCTATTCTCTGCTTGATCATAAACTACAGACCATCTTCCATCTATTACTTCGCTCGTCATCTCATTTCCCCTATAGGCTGGGAGACAGTGCATGAATATTGCATCTTCTTTTGCAAGATTCATAACGTCAACAGTTACTGTGAATGGTTTGAAATCTTCCTTCCTCTTCTCTTTATCCATCTCCGGCTTCCCCATACTCCACCAAGTATTAGCATAGACTATATCCGCTCCCTTTACAGCCTCTCTTATATCATGGACAATCTCCAGTCTTGTCCCGTTTCTAGATGCAGCATCTTGACCGAACTTCCATATCTCTGGTAAAGGATCATACCCTTTAGGTGCAGCTATTATCAAATCTATTCCGAATAGGGGGGCCACAGTTATGAGTGAGTGGCAGACATTCCACACATCCCCAGTGTAGACCATCTTTAACTCTTGAAGCCTTCCCTTCTTCTCTTTTATGGTCATCAAGTCGGCCATAGCTTGACATGGATGTTCTTCATCTGTAAGAGCATTTATCACCGGGTTTTTCATGTACTCTGCATACTCTACTACCTCACTCTGTTCAAATGTTCTTATAACGAGGGCGTCAAAATATCTATCTAAGACTTTTGCGGTATCGATTATCGGCTCACCCCTAGCAAGCTGTAGCTCATCAGGTCTCATATAGACCGAGAATGCTCCCAGCCTACTGGCGGCTACTTGAAACGAGTTTCTAGTTCTAGTCGAAGGCTTCTTAAAGATTAGAGCGATATTCCTTCCATCCAAGATCTCTCTAAGATTCCTCCTCATACCTCCATAAAACATTGATTTGAGCTGGAAGGAGAGATCCAGTATATGGGATAATTCTTCTTTTGTAAAATCTCTAGTCGTGATAAAATCTCTACCTCTAAGAGAATATCCTACCATAAGCTTCTCTAACACAACGTTGAGAGTATCATAAATATATGTGTATCTTGAGAATAATTTCAAAATTTAAATATTGTTCATGGAAAAAATCTTTGTGAGTAAGATAGAGGATTAAAAATCGATCTCCAATTTTCATACTCCTCCATATAATTCAATCCTCGACTCGGCACCTAAGCTGTTAGAAAGGCTATTGAAAAATATCAACCGATTTTAGGACTCCATGGACATATTCATGAGTCGAGGGGTGTGACGCAGATAGGTAGAACACTCTGTATCAATCCGGGCAGCGAATATTCAGAAGGTATTCTTCATGGAGTAATAGTTGATCTAAGCAAAGGTAAGATTGATAGGTACTTGCTCACAACAGGCTAATCAAGAGTTTCTTAGATTATTTTTAATCAAACAAGACAAGTATCTCTGAGAGTTGTCTCCAATCTGGAAAACCATCTATCAAGTAGATCTGGAGGAGGCTAGCATGGTATATCTCTTGTAGCACATCTTGGGCCACCTCCACCTGCCTCGATATGTGGTATATCTACCTCGATTAGATCTATTTTTAACTCTTTCTCAAGATAACTATTTACATCTCTGTTAAAAGAGTCTACAACCAGCTTTCCATTAGATAGGTTAAGTGCATTAATCATCGTTATTGGGCTTCCATCCCTTCTCGGAGGCTCATCGATTAGAAGATTAAATTCTTTCACGAAGTCTATAAAACTTTTTAATCTAAGGCTTTTCGATACTCTTTCATACTCTATTATCGAGTAGAAACCTATCCTCGAAGGGTCTACCAAGGCTACTCTACCCTCGGCCGTCTCACCTATATAGGCAAAGGCCACATCTAGATGGACTGCTCCAGTTATCCAATCTCTCAAATATCCTGCTAGAGGAACACCGTAGAATCTTACCTCTCTAGGTAGGATACTATCCAATATACTGAATACTTCTATATCTGATCCTCTTACACCTATACCTGTTATTAATGCTGCTTCATCATCTCCACCGAGCATGAAGAAGTTTCCACCTTCTATGCTCACCCTCTTCAACCCTATCCTATTTTCCACCCACTTAAATCGTAGAAGAGGTATCAATCCTAACTTCCAATAGGCTTCGGTTATCACATCTTCTTCGCCTCTTCTGAATGATAGAGCCATGTTAGATATTATTGGTCTACTGAACCATCGGAGACTGGAATCTCTCGGATAACCTATTTTACATAAGCCTTGACCTAGGTCGAGATATAAGATCTCTCCTTTCGAGAAGGGCAGTTTACTCTCCAGAAGTTTATCTGCCAATATGATTATCTTAACACCCTCCCCTCTTAGTGCATCTGCAAGAGTAACTATATCTCTAATCCATCCGTCGGCTTTAGGGGTATCTACACCTTTTATAGTCTTTTCTCTCCATGCATATTTTCTCCATTTACCGAGAACGATATCCAGCTGTCTCTGTGAGGGTATTATCAACAAGATCTTTTCTTTCCGAAAATCTTCAAAGAATAGATCCTCAAATCTTAGATTATCTATAACATTCGAGTATTCATGCCGCAGGTTACGTCCAAATCTTCTTATTATCTCTAGACCTTCATCGCTTCTCGATACAATATCCACATCTGAAAACATACTTCTCGGTATGAGAGAGACTACAAGGTCTACAGCTGAGAAGATCTCCACCCCATTATTCCCCAGCCTCTTTTCGATAATATCTAATGGAATATACTCTATTGGTCTCTGAGGCGGTGATTCCTCGTTAAAGCCTCTGACATGCTTAGTATAGTTGTCTACTGTTTCGATAGGTGGGTTGAGAACTAGCTCAAAAGCTTTCTTTAATTTATCTTCATCTAGATCTTCGACGAGTTTGAATCTTTCTTTAAAATCTATCTTCAATAGAGATCACTATGTTAATGTTTGATTAAGGAAAAAACTTTATGTCGATATAATCTTACATGCTTAGAATCTTTGAGGTTTATTCGAGAGCCTTAGACATATGGGATGATTTTATTCAGTTAAAGCTATATACTACAAAAGATAAATATATCGCCTTAAAGAAACGTTAATATGATGGTTGGTAGAAGGGATGTTTTAAAGATAGCGGTTGCTGGGGTACTCGGCGCAGCCGTCGGAGGAGCAGCAGGTTATTTTCAGGGTAGGGCAGAGGTTGAAGGTCTGAGGAGAGAAGTTGAAGACCTTTCAAAACAGATCGGAGAACTCAAGGTTAGACTCGAGCCGAATCTAAACATATACAACTGGACATACTATATCAATAGAAACATAGTTGATCAGTGGGCTGAGGAGAATAGGATAAACTTAGTCTATGATACATTCGAGTCAATTGATGAGGTTGTTGCAAAACTATCCACTGGTGCTAGTGGATATGACTTAGCCATGCTATCCGATTCCGAAGTATTAGAGATCTCCTCATTAAACTTGCTTGAACCAATAAACTTGAAAAAGATCCCTAATTTTAAGTATATACCTGAAAGATTCAAGAAACCATACTATGATCCTGAGAACAAGTATAGTGTATTGTATAGTTATGGAACAACTGGAATAGGATGGAATAATATGGAGGTTTCTCCAGAGGTGACCATGTGGGCTGATATATTTGAAGTTGATAGACATCTGGGAAAATATCAGAAAAAGATAACAATGATGAATGATACGGATGAAACATATGGTGCTGTCTTGATATATCTAGGAAGAGACCCTAACAGTAGTAAAGATGAAGATCTCAGAGAGGCAATAGAAGTATTAAAAAGACAGAAACCTTATCTTGCAGGTTATGCGTCAACTGAAGAGTATATGGATGGGTTGGAGGCTGGTAGGTTCTGGATAAGCCATGCATTTAATGGAGATATAGCAGGGATAATGTATGCATCCGATGAAAGAGAGATAATAATATCGAAGCAAGTAGAGCATATCTCGTATACAGTTCCTGAAGAAGGTGCTCTAGCATGGACAGACAACTTCGTCATTCCTAAAGGTGCAAAGAATATTGAGGCTGCTCACGCTTTCATAAACTTCATTCTAGACCCGGCGGTATCGGCTATCTGTACGATTACAGTTAAGTATCCATTTCCAGCAGGTAGAGACTATGTTCCCGAGGAGATACGTAACGATCCAGTCGTATTCACACCTGAAGAACAGCTGGATAAACTCTACTGGGGTAGGCCTTTTACACCAGAGGAGCGGGCTAAGAGAGCAGAGTATTGGCTTGAACTCATGGCGGCTTAAGATCTTCTATATTATTACTTGAAGTGGTTAAGAGATGAGCTTTCTCGAACCGCTAATAAAAAACATTAGAAAGAGTACAAAGCTTAAAGTCTCTCTACTTCTGGCTCCACCCCTGATCTTTTTAGCTATCTGGTTCTATGCACCCTTCTTTGTACTAGGTCTATACAGCTTTAACATGGTAGATATAAAGAGACAGATTGTCTTTGCACCTTCACTAGAACACTACTCCAAGATTCTAACATGGTCGGGTGCCGTAAACATCTATCTCCGCTCTCTGTATTTCGCTGGTCTAACAGTTATATTATGTTTACTTATCGGTTATCCTGCAGCCTACTATATCTCGTTTAAAATGAAGAAGTATAAAGACTTGTTCATAATACTTTTCATTATACCTTTCTGGGTGAGCTTCCTACTTAGAACTTACGCTATGATGAGTATCCTCGATGAGAGAGGCTTCATAAATACTATGCTCACCTATCTTGGGATTATAGGCTCACCCCTCAAGATTATGTACACAGATATAGCTGTGATATTGGTTATGGTATACGATTATCTCGTATTGATGGTCTTGCCATTATATGCAAATCTTGAAAAACTTGATAGAGCATTATTAGAGGCAGCATCTACTCTAGGAGCCAGCCCATTCAGAACATTCATTAAAGTAACACTACCTCTCAGTATGCCGGGGATTATGGCCGGGTTCCTACTAGTCTTCATACCTGCTGTCGGAGAGTTCGTTATACCCGAGCTTGTGGGAGGGCCAAACAACTACATGGTTGGTAACATCATTTACGAGATCTTTATGGGTGCTAGGCACTGGTGGATAGGCTCAGCCTTCTCCATGCTATTTATAGCCTTCATCCTATCTCTAGTTATAATCTACATTAGAAAGATCGGTGAGGGGGGTTTGGCTATATAGTGAGACTTATACCTTTGTTCTTGAAAGTATTCGTCATCCTGGTATTCTTATTCCTATACTCTCCAATCGTTGTCATGGTGCTATACTCATTCAACGAGGCAAGATCATTAGGGGTCTTTACGAACTTCTCTTTAAAATGGTATGAGAGGGTCTTAGCGAACCCGAGCGTATGGAGCGGACTTTACAACTCTTTCTGGGTTGCAGCTGTAGTAACTATAGTTTCAACGATCCTAGGGTTGATGATCGCTACGGCTGTTACGAGGTATAATTTTAAGGGTAGAAGCTTTCTAGAAGGTCTTATACTCATACCTATAATTATACCAGAGATAGCTGAAGCCCTCTCCCTCATGATAATGTATATTTTTCTTAATATCCCGATGGGGCCGATAACGGTTATAATAGGGCATATAGCATTCGATATATCCTATGTGACAGTGGTGATGAGGGCTAGGATGGTGGGATACAATAGGGCTGTAGAAGAAGCTGCTAGAACTTTGGGAGCGAACGAGCTTCAGACCTTTATCAAGATAACTCTACCGATGCTCTACCCTGCCATACTTGCATCAGCTCTACTAGCTTTCACGCTAAGCTTCGATGACTTGATCAAGACACTATTCACTACTGGGCCAGGATTTAGAACTCTACCCTTAATAGTCTGGACATCTGCGGCCAGGGGAGGGGTCTCACCAGAGCTAAACTCTTTATCCACTTTCGCTCTATCTATATCGTTCTTATTTGCGATCTTTAGATTGAGGGCAGAGAAGGGGATGAGGTGATGGCTGAATTATACTCCGTCGAGTTGGAGAACGTTGTCAAAAGATTCGGAAACGTTGTAGCGGTAGATCATGTTAATATCAAGATAAAGGAGAACGAGTTCTTCTCTCTTCTCGGACCTTCTGGATGTGGAAAGACAACTACTCTGAGAATAGTTGCAGGATTAGAAGAGCCAGATGAAGGTGTGGTAAAGCTGCATGGTAGAGATGTTACAGATGTTCCTACACATAAGAGAAATATTGGAATGGTCTTCCAGAATCTAGCGCTCTTCCCACATATGGATGTATTCGAGAACATTGCTTTCGGATTGAAGATGAAGAAAGTTCAAAAAGAAGAGATAAAGAGAAAAGTGAAGGAGATATTGGAGATAGTTAAACTTGAAGGCTTGGAGAGGAGGAGGATATCTCAGCTGAGTGGAGGTCAACAGCAGCGTGTAGCTCTCGCTAGAGCACTGGTCATAGAGCCGAGTGTACTTTTATTAGACGAGCCTCTAGGAGCCTTAGATCTGAAGATAAGACAGCACATGATGGTTGAGTTGAAGAATATTCAGAGACGGGTGGAGACAACCTTCATCTACGTTACACATGACCAGACAGAAGCGATGACAATGTCGGATAGAATCGCCATAATGAAAGATGGTAGAATACAGCAGATAGGAACACCTCTACAGATATACTACGAGCCTTCGAACACTTTCGTAGCATCTTTTATCGGAGAGGCTGTAAATCTTATAGAGGGAGAATTAAAAGAAGATGGAGTTATAGAGACAGGTCTAGGTCCTATATACTGTCCATTCTCAGAGGCTAGGGGGAGGGCTGCTTTAATGCTTAGACCTGAAGTATTGGAGATAGGTAATAGATTAGAGGAGCAGGATAACATTCTAAGAGGAGTGGTTCAAGCGACGATCTTCAAAGGACCATACATAGAATACAGAGTAGATGTAGGAGGCACGATATTCATAATCCACAAACATGGATTATCTGGTACTGGGAATATTTATTCTGTGGGAAGTCATGTAGAAGTAGGTTGGAAGAAAGACTCATCATTAATAATTCCTCTTGAAAGGTGATTATTCCACCACATCTCACCAACTATAAAAGTACTGGTCTTTATCATCTTTTAGAAGTTTATGAGAGAGCTTCTTGAAGAGCTTTATATGAAGAAGTTCGATCCGCTATATGTCAAGTCTGATATTGACCGATATATTTACCATAAAAAGACTAGAATCAAGACCAACAATAGAGAAAGAGTCAAGATCCAAGTTAACAATATTTTAAGAGGTTAATGGTATATCATATGGAAAAGATTTGAAAAACTGGGACGGTAGATCTTTTACTGATAAGAGAAAAGATTTTAGTGTTGGTTAAACCAAAAATGTAATTGTCCTATCTGGTGAAGTTTTGTGAGGTTTCTAGTTCTAGGTGGTTCAGGAATCATCGGCTCTACGATCGTTAGAGACCTTCTAACAGATGAAGAAGTCGAAGAGGTAACTATAGGAGATATAGATGAAGAAAAAAGTAAAAAACTCATCAAGGAGATCGGAGATGGAAGGCTAATTCAAAAACGCATCGATGTTAGAGATATTGACAACCTCTCTCAAGAGATGAAGAAATATGATGTAACAATAAACTCCACATGGTATCAATTAAATCTTCATGTTACTAAGGCTGCTATAATTTCGAGATCAAGATTGATAGACCTGGGAGGGCTTTACCACATGACTCTAAGACAGCTTGAGCTAGATGAGCAAGCAAAGAATGCGAAGTCATCTATTCTGATTGGATGTGGTGAAGACCCTGGAGTAAGTAATATAATGATAAAGTATGTCGCAGATAAGTTTGATGAAGTTCACTCGATCATTATAAGAGATGGTGATAAGGATCTTAAGCCTACAGAGAGACCTATCTTCAAGTTCTCCATCAGGACGATAGTAGATGAATGGACCATGAATGCAGTAGTGTTTAGAGATGGAAGGTTTGAGGAGGTCCCGCCATTGAGCGGTATCGAGATATTCGAGTTTCCGGAGCCTGTTGGAAGACTATCTGTCGGATATAGTTTACACTCTGAACTTGCAACGATACCTAGAACCATCAACAAGAAGGTTAGATATGTTGACTTTAAATTGAGTGAGAATTTTGAGTTAGTCAACTCTCTTAGAAGCCTAGGCCTATTATCTGATGAAACAATAACTCTAGATAATCTTAGAATTACCGGTAAAGAATTAACAATAAAGCTTCTATCAAGGTTCATGGCAGACCCATCAGTAGAGTTAGAGGATGTAACATGTATACTGATAAGGGTTGATGGGGTTAAGGATGGAGTAGAAACATCATATACTATGTATGCTCTCTCTAATTCTAGAAAGGATTGGAAGGCTTCAGCCTCCAGCTACATAACAGGCGTACCACCATCCATAGTTGCTAGAATGATGGTGAGAGGTGAAGTTGAGTTTTACGGAGTCCAGCCACCCGAGTTATGTGTTCCCGCTAACAAGTTCCTCTCAAATCTTAAAGAATATAGGGGAATTATAGTTGGAGAAAAGATAGAGAAGGGTTAAGTCGTCAATATTCTGGAAAACTCTATATATGGGAAGTATCTTTAGAGAGTATGGAGATTTAACTAGTGGAAACTTCTTGGTCAGCGATCTTTAGAGACTCATCTAAAACTTCGACTCCTTTATCTATATCTTCCTTGCTGGCAATAAGCGGTGGAGCGACTATTAGATTATTTACCCATCCTATGATGAAGACCCCTAGCTCGCTCGCCTTTGCAGCCACCTTCTCAACCACTATAGGTCTTCCAGCAAGTTTATCCTTAGGCGTATTCATAAACTTCCTTGTCTTCTTATCTCTCGTTAGATCTATGGCCCAGAACATTCCTATACCTCTCACCTCTCCTACAGATCGATGATATTCCAGCTCCTTCAATCTTTTACCAAGATAATCGCCGACTTTCTTTACATTCTCTTGAATATTCAACCTCTTGTACTCATTTATAGTTGCTATTCCAGCCGCTAATGTTACTGGATGGGCTTCGTATGTATGTCCATGAGCAAAAAGGTTTTCTTCAAAGTATTCTGAGATCTCCCTTGACACACCTGTCACTCCCAATGGTAGATATCCTGATGTAACACCCTTAGCGGTGGTTATGATGTCCGGCTCAACCTTCCAGTGGTTTACTGCAAACCATTCTCCCGTCCTAAGCCAACCACTCATTACTTCATCGACTATCAATAATACATTGTGCTCTCTTGTTATCTCTCTCAGACGTGGTAGATACTCAGGAGGAGGAACCATCACGCCGTTCGACCCAACTACAGGCTCGATTATAACTGCAGATACATCTCCTTCATGTTGAAGCATGTAATCAATGTACTCGACGCAAGCCAATCCACAATCTGGATATGATAGCTTGAATGGGCATCTATAACAGTAGCATTCTGGGGCGAACTGTGTTCCTGGCACCGTATGGTATCCATCTATAGGGATTCTACGTAATTCTCCAGTAACGGAGATGGAGGCCGCTGTAGCTCCATGATAACTCCTATATCTTGAGATGATCTTATGCTTCTTATTGTACATTCTAGCTATCTTCAATGCGGCTTCAACAGCTTCTGTTCCAGAAGTAGAATAGAAGAATTTTACTATACTCTTAGGCATGATCTCCAACAACATTCTACTGAGCTCTGCTCTTACATCACATGTAAAGGCAGGTGTAAGATATTGGAGCTTCTTCATATATTCATAGATAGCATTTATTACATTCATGTTACTATGCCCAAGGTTTACACAGATCAATTGGGAGGATAGGTCGAGATACTTCTTACCACTTGAATCTTTAAAGTAACACCCTTCAGCAGACACGATGTTTATAGGTTTCCAAGTCTTCTGAACCCTCCAAGTACCGAAAACATGCCTCCGAGTAATCTCTACTGTTTCATCAAATCCAGACATATACTTTAAGTAGTTCTAATACTACTTATATCTTTCCTATGAGTTAAGTTTATTGCATACCTATCCTGGAATACACTGATGAGACTATAAACGAGTGTGTAGTAGAGATATGGATATAGATAATGTAAGATTGTTTGTTGAGAGGTTAGAAAGTATAGGAGCGATAACATGTATATGCAAAAATATAGAAGAATTAATCCAATATCTCTATGACGTAATTGGAGAAGTAAAGACTCCTATACTAGTAGTTGGTTCTAAGACCGATTATCGAGAAGAAATATTAAAAAAATTGAAAGAGCGTTATTTAGAGATTCAGAATGTAGAACGAGGTTTAATATATGATGTCTACGCTTCAGAGCTTTCCATAGGTTTCCCTGAACTGGGAATCGCATTTACAGGTACAGTAATCTATAGAGCTTCCTCAGGAATAGAAGAGGCCGCACTATTCGCTCCTGAGAAACATATCTCAATAATATCGAAGAGTAAGCTACATTATCAACTAAACGATGTGGAAGGATTTTTAAGGAATGTACTGGAAAGAGGGGAATCGGTATTCTTTATTACTGGGCCCAGCAGTACAGCAGACATAGAGGGTGAGATAGTCAGAGGAGTCCATGGTCCTCGAAAATTCTACGTTCTCATCTTAGATAGATATTGAGACTAGCGAGATAAATTATTACTATAGGTGAAAGTAGGTATTTGCATTCTCTTCGTCAAAGTGTTTATCATATCTTGTATTATTTGTATCATTAAAACCCTGAATAACTTTCATCCATCCTTCTGTTATACCAGATACCTTTAATGAAGGGGAAGTTAAAGAGTAGCAAGAACATTTCCTAAAACTACTGTTAAGATTATTGACATGATCATGAATAAAAAATACATCATAATGCTTCATGAATTATTCTCATCAATACATGATATAGGCATTTCGAGTTCGCTATCTCTACATCAAAGCTCTTCAATGAATGGACTAGTCATATATCTCAAAATAGAGTTAGACTAATACAGTTTCTATCTTTAAATTATTTTTACAATATTCTAAATATCTCTTAATGTTAATTCGATAACATCTTTAAAGATATCAATTAAATGATAGATTAAAATACGCGTAATAAGATTTTTAGATAGATCTGAGCATGGAGAAGAATCATCCGAGAAGATTGTCTGAAGAAGTTTTAGAAAAGATCTCTTTATTCAAGAATAATTGGCCTATGTTGAAAAATAATCTTAGGATTAGAGAAAGGAAGGAGAAGATATTAGATGAGATATCTCATGACTTACTCAAAGAGGTTAGGAAAATTAAAGAAGAGACAATACATAGAATAGAGGAGAATATTGGAAAATTGAGAAAAGCTTTAGAGGATAAAGATGCTGAATTGAAGATTGCTAGAAATGGACTAGAAGCTTCAAGAATTGTTCTAGAAATCTGTAAACAACATAACGTCAATCTAGTGGTTAAATCTAAATCTCTAACAACCGAGGAGATAGAGCTAAATAAGTTCTTAGAATCTGAAGGTATAGAAGTTGTCGAGACCGACCTTGGAGAGAGAATAGTCCAACTCGCAGCTCAAAGACCTTCACATATCCTTGGACCTGCCTTCCATATGACAAGATATGAGGTAGCAGAGATTTTTACCAGATATTATGGGAGACCGATCCCACCCGATCCTCGTGAAATTGTGCTAGAAGTAAGAAGAGAGTTTAGGGAGAAATATCTGAAAGCTGGGATGGCTATTACGGGTGCTAATATTATCGTAGCTGAGAATGGTGCGGTAGTTCTCGTGACTAATGAGGGGAATGATAGACTATCTGTAGCCTTTGCTCCAATACATGTAGTCATAGCAGGAGTTGAGAAGATCGTGCCTTCAATGAAAGATGCATTAAAGATATTGGAGGCTCTGCCCAGGAATGCTACAGGCCAACGTTTAAGCTCATATGTCTCATTTCATATTCCTACATCATTCTCTTATCCTAGAGAGGGTCTAATAGGACCTCGTAAGATGATCTACATACTTATCGATAATGGTAGAATTCAAGCATGTAAAGATGATGAAATCAAGGAGGCACTATACTGTATTAGATGTTCATCCTGTCTCCAAGTCTGCCCACCCTATAATATGGTTGGAGGCCACGTCTTCGGGTATATTTATAGTGGACCTATGGGTATTCCATGGACCATGATAACCCATGGATTGGAAAATACAGAGTTTGCACAGCTATGTAATTTCTGTGGGTTATGTAAAGAAGCATGTCCAGTCGATATAGACCTACCCTATCTGAATTCTATAGTTAAAGAGAGATATGGGAAGAGATTTGGTTATCCAAGGATAAACAGATTCTTGAAGAAATATGAATTGTTTCTCTATCTATCAAGCAAGATGCCGAATCTATCCAACTTTATTTTAGAGTCGAGAACCGTTAGGAAGCTTATGGAAGTATTCATAGGTTTAGATTCAAGGAGAGATTTACCGAGATTATCTAAGAATAGTCTAGGAAAAGTTTTTAGAGAAATTGGAAGTGAAGATGAAGGCAAAGTAGCATTGTTTACAGAAGCATTAATATATTATATCTATCCTGAATGGGGATTAAAAGCTTCACAGGTCTTGTCTCAGCTAGGTTTTAGAGTAATTCTTCCTAAACAGAAGAGTAGTGGTATGCCATTGATCCAGTATGGGTTCATTGATGAAGCAAGAAAAATAGCTAGATATAACATAGAATGCTTATACACTCTAGTAGAAGAAGGCTTTAAGATAATCTCACTAGAACCCACGGCCCACTACTGTTTAACCTATTACTATCCTAAACTCTTGAAGACCGACGCCTCAAAGAAGGTTTCAGAGAATAGTTATGGATTCTTCGAATTTCTCAAGAAGATCGGTTGGAGAAGAGTATCGAGTATTCTAGAAGAACTAGATGGAGTAAAGATAGTATACCATCTACCATGCCATTCTAGGACTAGAGATGGAAGCATGGCCACCAGAGAATTCCTAGAACAGCTTGGAGCAGAAGTATCGTTTAAGAACGTTGGATGTTGTGGGCTTGCAGGAACATGGGGGATGAAAAAGGGAGGTCATGGATACGACCTGAGCATCGAGATAGGTAAGTATGTCGTGGCCCAGTACGAGAATATGGGTGGGAATATGATAGCCACAGAAAGCAGTATATGTCTCCAACAGCTGAGTAACCTATCCAAACTACCATGTAAACATGTTCTTGAACTAATTAATATAACGAATTAAAGAATGGTGAATTTTAGTAGGTGGAGTAAGTGTATGAGTAGTGAGAGAAAGTATGGTAGAGGAGATGACGGGATGACTATTCTACGCAGTGGTGAGAGAGTGTGGAAGGATGATGAAAGACTTGAAGTTCTCGGAGAAATTGATGAACTATCATCTATCATCGGGCTAGCTATATCTTTGCTGGGGGAAGAAGATGAGGTTTCAAAGATTTTATTGAAATCTCAGGAACACTTGTTCATTATAGGTTCTCAACTTGCTTTAAGGCAACCTTCAGAAGATTATCTGAAGAAGATCGAGGAAGCATATAGAAAAATTGAGGAACTAGTTTACGAATATGAATCTAGACTGCCAATTCTGAGAAGGTTCATATTCCTTGGAGGAACAACACCTGCAGCAGTAATATATTTTGCAAGAGCGGTTGCTAGAAGAACAGAACGGAGAATCGTCACAATGAGTAAGAAGTACTATGTGCATCCAGTAATATTAGCATATATCAATAGAATTTCAACTCTACTCTTCATCTTAGCTAGATATGTTAATATGACGAGAGGCTATAGAGAGAAGGAGTGGATATCAATCTAGCAGAAAACTATAAAATAAGACAGACAATATTTCTACAGACTATGGCATTCTATCCCTACCGGCATCCTAGCATTTTAGAACTAAAGATACATTCTTATTTAGGAATTTCAAAAACTACAAGATGTCTATTTGAACGGAAATAGATATATGTAATCCTATCTTTGGATAATGTGGGTTTGAATTGGTAGAGAAAGCATTTGGCTTCATATCGATCCGAGACCTCCCACGAAAACCTAGAGATATTGGATTGACGGAGATCAGAGGACCATACTACTCTCCTGTAACCCTCGGATATCTGAGAGATCTACTAGACGATTGGGGAGAATATATTGATGGTTTTAAGTTTGCAGGCGGTTCACAAAGATTACTCTCTCGAGATCTCGTTAAAAAAATCATTAGATTATGTCATGACTATGATGTATATGTTTCTACAGGCGGCTTCATAGAGAGGGTCATCATCCAAGGTTCTGAAGCCGTAGACAGATATCTTGAAGAATGTAAAACTTT
The DNA here is from genome assembly GCA_039630055.1 of Candidatus Caldarchaeales archaeon. GTDB lineage: Archaea > Thermoproteota > Nitrososphaeria_A > Caldarchaeales > Wolframiiraptoraceae > Geocrenenecus. Next base: position 77,189 of record JBCNVN010000003.1, read on the forward strand.
AGAGTTTGACGTTGTAGAAGTCTCGAGTGGTCTGGCACCTATCTCTCTAGAAGATAAGATAAAGATAGTTAAAGAGGTTAGAAGACTGGGGATGAAGCCTAAGCCGGAGATCTCAATAATTATGGGTGCAGGAGCAGGGGTACACCAAGTCAAGTACGAAGAACAGATAGTAGCTAGAGATTTAGACGAGGTTAGAGTAGAAGCGGAAAAACATCTAGATGCTGGGGCATATATGCTAATGCTAGAATCAGAAGGAATAACTGAAGGATTACCTCCCGAGAAGTGGAGAACTGATGTTGTAAGAGAGCTCGTAAAAATTTTTGGTCATAGTAGATGGATGTTCGAGGCTGCTGAGCCTGAGGTCTTTAAATGGTACTTGAAGAATATTGGAGAAGATGTTAATCTCTTCATAGATCATTCTCAAATTGTTGAGCTTACAGCATGGAGGACAAAACTATGGGGAGATAGAGATATATGGAGAGGCAAGAAAATCACTTACAATCCTAGAAAATTCTAACAGGTTGATAAGTCTAGATTCGAAACTCTAAACTATGAAGCTGGATAGAAAGATTACTTAATCCCTACCTCTCCCATAATAGACGTATAAGTATTGATAGAGGACTACTCCAAAATCTTATAGTAATTGATCGTCTAATATAAAAGAAGTCAAAGCTTTCTGAATCCTTGAGATTCACTTTCTGAGAAATCAGATGAGTTTTTCCCTAGATGATTGAAAACTAAAAATACTATAAATTTAAACATAACCTAAGTCAATATAGAATATGGATGGATGAAGAGTTTAGAAGCCTGGTTGCGAGAATTCTCAGGGCTGTTCCAGGGATCTCTAGAGAAGATATAGATTTTATGGTCGATGAAAAGATGAAGAGTAATCCATACTTGAATAGAGTTGGTGCATTATTATTAGTTGCTGAAGAATTAGGAGTATTCGATGTAAGGAGGGAAACCCCTCTAGAAGTCTTTGAAGAACTTTCTTACAGTAAGATAGGAGACCTTGTACCAGGCTTAAACAATGTATCTATAAGAGGAGTTGTATATGCTATTACCAGACCTATCGATCTCAGGTCACATAGGCTTCTTAGAATAAAGATCGGAGATAAGACCGGTGTAGTTGAAGTATGTGCATGGAATGACAAAGTAGATGAAGTGAAAAATATATCTATAAAAATAGGAGACCAGATAGCTATCTTAAATGGCTATACTAGAGAGAGAATAGAGACGGGGGGCATAGAGGTCCATCTTGGAAAGAATAGCTCTGTAAAGAAGCTAGCACATGATCCCAGCCTACCTGAACCTTACACATTCTACAAAACAATATCTGAGATATTTGAGAAAGGCAAAGGAATATACGATCTAAGAGCCTATATCGTACATATTGGAGATGAGAGGAAGGTTACTACTAGAAGCGGAGAGCTTACAGTCATAGATATACTGTTGACAGACACTATCAGAGAAGCGAGACTATCTGTTTGGACTGATAAGATAGAGTCTTTTAAAAACCTGAAGATAGGTGAAGAAATATTCATAACAGATGTTAGGTTTGAAGATGGCAGATTCACCTTGACATCTAGGAGTGATCTAGCCATGGTTAGAGAGGAAAGAGATGAACTGATTAAAAGACTTGAAGAGAAGAAGATCGTCCTCAGAGTTCTAGATGTTTCTCCTTCAGATGACTATACTCTTATAACTGTGACAGATGGATCAAGAATACTACAAATACTATATCAAGATAGTATTAAGCTAGACTATGGCGAATACATAGAAGCAAGTATGGCTATTTCTGATACTCTAAGTAGAAGTAGATTTATAAGATGTGGAAGAGATGCTTTGAAAAAGATTACACCTCCAAGTATTGAGATACCTATACCGGATAGACTGATAACTTTAAAAGACATAGTTGAAAGAATAGCTGTAGATATGGAGAATGTGATCGTTGAGGGCATACTGTATACTAAGACTAACCCCATATTAATTGAGACAAAGTATGGAGTTATCGAGAAGATACTATTCTGGTTGAAGGAAGAGAATGTTGCAGTTCAGGGAGTTGCATGGCGTTCAAAAGCAATAGAGATATCTCAATTATCTGAGGGATCAAAGATAAGATTAAGATGGGTAAATATTAAGCTGAATCCATTTAATGAACCTGAGATAAGTGTAAATCATTATTCAAAGATAGAGAAGATACCGTAAAAATGCTCTTCTAAATAGATCGCGATATTCTGAGATGACTTAAATATTGTTTGGACTCTCACTATAAAATTTTAATTTTCTCTCTATATGCCCTCTAAAGATTAGATAAAAACTCACATATTTATTTGTTATACTATCTTTGGATAATTATTTAGAAATTCTAAATATTTTTACATATATTTTTTAGTTAAATATCAGCCTAACAATATAAAAAATGTGAGTATCTATGTCCATGAGTGGTAAAGAATTTCTAGAAGCAGCGATAAAACAATTTGATGAAGCTGCAGATATCTTGAAGCTAGATGAGGGATTAAGAGAGTTTCTAAAAATGCCTAAGAGAACTCTAATAGTCTCTATACCAGTTAAGATGGATGATGGATCGATCAAAACTTTCATGGGTGTCAGAGTTCAGCATAGTAGTGCACGTGGACCATACAAGGGTGGAATAAGATACTATCCAACAGTAACTGTGGAAGAGGTTACCGCCTTAGCAATGCTAATGACTTGGAAAACCGCTGTAGTAGACCTTCCATACGGTGGAGCCAAGGGTGGGGTAAGATGCAATCCTAAAGAGATGTCGAAGGATGAATTGGAGAGATTGACTAGAAGATATACTGCTATGATAAGTGATTTTATAGGGCCACTTATAGATATACCAGCACCTGATGTATATACAGATGCTCAGACAATGGCCTGGATAATGGATACATATAGTCAATTGAAGGGTGAGCCGACACCTGCTGTAGTTACGGGTAAACCTGTCCACTTAGGAGGATCAGAGGGTAGAGCTGAAGCAACTTCATATGGTGCTGCTGTATGTGTTAGAGAGGCTGCGAAGAAGTTTGGTATACCCTTAAAAGATTCTAGGATAGCAATACAAGGATATGGAAATGTGGGTTCATATGCTGCTGAGATACTTTATGATTGGGGAGCTAAAATAATAGCTGTAAGCGATTCTAAAGGAGGAATATTAGTTAAAGATGGTCTGAATCCTTACAAGGTTATGGAGCATAAGAAGAAGACTGGGAGCGTGATAAACTTTCCACAAGGAAAAAACCTAACAAATGAAGAATTGCTGGAAGTTGATTGTGACTTCCTAATACCTGCAGCTTTAGAAGGACAGATAAATAAAGGGAACGCTGGAAATATCAAAGCTAAAGTAATTGTTGAGGGCGCGAACGGTCCAACTACCCCTGAGGCTGATGTGATTCTCGAAGAAAAGAAGGTTAAGGTTATCCCAGATATTCTTGCTAATGCAGGAGGTGTAACCGTCAGCTATCTAGAATGGGTTCAGAATCTTCAGATGTTCAGATGGAGTAAAGAAGAAGTCTTGAAGAAGCTTGATGATAAGATGGTGAAGGCATTCAATGATGTTATGAGCTATGCGGAGAGATATAAAGTTCCATATAGAAAGGCAGCGATGGTATTAGCGGTAGAGAGAGTAGTCGATGCGGTTAAATCTCGTGGAATCTGGCCTTAGAGACTAATCTCCAAGCAGGGAGTACCGTGGAGGTCTAAGCCTATTTATGGTTACGACTCCTGGTTCAGCCTCTAGAACTATGGGGATATAGTTTAAGACTACTCCAACAGTAGCCACATCACCAGGGACTCCGAAAGAGCTCCTCCAACATATCTTAGGCTCACCCTCAATCGTAATCTCTTCAAATTCTCCCTCAGCACCTACTAAAGCTTCAAATTCTATCCTTATTATCTCTTTACCATCTCTATATCCTATGCCATAACCATGTATCCCTCTAACCCTATTTTTCTCTACTACTATACCATCAAGCCCAATATCTTTTTGAGCTAATACAGGATCCTGTCTCTCTTCGACTTTATCTAATTTTATATTTAATGCTTCAGCCAGAAGGCAGACGGATTCAGCATAACCTACATGACCTGTAATTTCTCCCCTTCTAATCATCTCCTCGAAACCTGACAAATTCATTCCAACCCCGATCTTCTTTCTAAAAGATTCTCTACGTTTAGATGCTTCAAGGACCCTTCTCGCAGTTACCCTCTCTACTCTAATACATGGTGTTGTCATGATGGCTGGAAGTAGGTCTAATAGGAAGCCTGGATTTATTCCTGTACCTAGAATCGTTGAACCCTGTCTCTTCGCTTCTTCATCAAGCTTTCTAGTTATTTCAGGATATCTATAGTATGGATATGAGAGGGTTTCACATGTTGAGATAACGTCCGCCCCGACCTCTACAGCATTCAATATCTGGCTATACACTTTATCCAGATAGCTTCCAGTAGCATGTAAAACTACGTCTGGCTGAGTCTCCTTCAAAATTCTTCCAGCATCTCTCTCGACCAATATTCCTATCTTCCTACCTAGACCGACAACCTCACCCACATCTCTATCTATTTTCGAGGGATCTATATCTAATGCGGCCACCAGCTCCAATCCTTTTCTCTCTAGACCATGTTTAACGATCAGTGAACCTATCGGTCCCAAACCATATACTGCAAACTTTATCTTGCTCATGTGCAGAGACTATATCATCATGTCTATTAATAAGTTTAAGATATTCTTATAGGATGTACTGACTCCAAAGAGCTGAATGGTAACCTATAATGGTCTCAAGAAGCTGTTGAACAATCTTTAAATTAGAATTTATCCTGAAAGTTATTTAGAGTATGAGTAAAAGTAGGTCAGATACCCTGTTAGCAATACTAATCTCAGTAGCATTAATTCTATCTATTGGTTCTCTAATAATGAATCAGGTATTTTTATATCAGGTTAATCTGAGGCTATCAGAGATCTCTGAGAAGATTAATGCTGTAAGCTCTAAGCTATCAAATCAAGAGTCCAGACTATTTAAAGTTGAAGAAAAAGTATATGCTAATGCTACGAGTGTTCAGACCGTAATCGTCCAACAGAATCTTACCGCTCCAGAGATTGTATATGAAAGAGTCAAAGACTCTGTCGTACTTATAAGAGCTAGAGTAGTCATTCAAACATTCCTAGGTAGAGCTTACACATCAAGTGAAGGCTCAGGATTCATATATTCTAGCGATGGATACATAGTGACAAACTATCATGTTGTTGAGAACTCTGAGACTATTCAAGTATTTTTAAATGATAGAAGTGTCTACACGGCAAGAATCGTTGGAGTAGATCCTTACTCTGACCTAGCTGTACTAAAGATAGATACTGGAGACAAGTCTCTTAACCCACTTATCCTGGGAGATTCCTCAAATTTGAGGGTGGGTCAACCAGTAATAGCTGTAGGAAATCCTTTCGGATTAACATATACTTTAAGCACAGGGGTAATAAGCCAGCTTAATAGATTGCTTGAAAGTCCAGGAGGTAGAAGTATACCGAATGTTATACAGTTTGATGCTGCCGTTAACCCCGGCAGTAGTGGAGGACCACTACTAGACTACTCTGGAAGGGTTATAGGTGTAATTACCGCTATAGCTTCTACTACAGGAGAATTCGCGGGGGTCGGGTTTGCGATACCATCCAACACCGTCAAAAGAGTTGTAAAATCCTTGATAGAGACTGGAGTATTTGAGCATCCTTGGATGGGTATAGGTGGGATTGATGTAAATATGGAGATAGCCCAGTTAATGAATTTGAAGAATGCTTATGGTTTCTTGATCACAGGAATCGCCGATGGAAGCCCGGCGGAGAAAGCAGGGCTAAGAGCTGGAGATAGGAGTGTTAGACTCTCTGATGGAACAGTAGTAAATATTGATGGAGATGTGATAATAGGTGTTGACAATATAAAGGTTTTCGGACTTTCTGAACTCTTATCCTACATAGAAGAATATAAGCGTCCTGGAGATACTATTATCCTAAAGATCTTTAGAGAGAACGTAGAGATGGATGTACCCTTAACACTTGGGGCCATATCGGGTTGAAGACATAGAGAGCTTATAAATCCATCGAGATTTCAAGATACATTATATCTAAGCTTAAAGAGCTCCCTATAACGATAGGCTTATTCATATCTGTATATACATGTATGGCCAAGAACTATATGTAAATTCCTTGAGACGCCTTATCTCATGGCCAAAAAACTTCTAAATTAAATTCTACTCTATGAAGATCATTTCCGTGTCTATCGATAAGTTCGAGTCAGACATATTACGAATCTTTGAGAAAGCTGTATCTATATATGGTTCCAATATACGTGGTAAGCTGTCTAGATTAAGTGATAAACTTATAAACCTTCATAGAGCGAATAGAGTAAAGATAAACCATTCGGTTATGGAGATGATCTTAGGAGCCTATCTTATAGATAGAGGTTATGAAGTAGATGTAGAAGCAGATGTTGGAGATAATCTAGTAGCGGATGTAACAGCATATAATGGCGAGGAAAAAATGATAGTAGAGATAGAGACGGGTTTTACTTCTCCAGAGAATGCTCTTGACCCTCAGAGCTACTTGACAGCGAGAATCATAAGTAAGCTGGCGAGATATAGCAAGTATGCAGACTTATTCTCTTTTGCAACACCTCTACATAACGTACTACAGATACCTAGATTCTACTTAAAAACAATCAGAGAGAGAAGTCTAAAAGAAGCACTCATCCTAAGAGATCTCTGTAGTAGATACTATTCCCAGCCGCCCATAACTATTGAGGATTTAAGAAATTCGAGAATAGACTCGATATACCTATTGAATATAGATACGCTAGAAGTAAGGAGGCTGACACCTAAAAAATACGTGGAAACATTGATAGAGAGATTTACTCCTAAAACATTAGAATTGAAAAAATACTTGAAATGGAGCCAACATTCGGAGCAGGCGGGAACAAGTTGTACACAACCCTACAACTCCCAGGCTGTGTACCCTTAGTTCCCATCATCAATCCATCCAGGTTAACCGTTCTTCACGGCGTTGTATGGATGGATTGATGGTATGTTGCAGGTACACATATTGAGGCTTCCCCCAACATGTTTCCCTACAACATGCCTGAGCCTTTTCCTGTCGGCTCCAATCAGATTCTATTTTATAGTCAAAAATAAGGTTTTCTATTTTTTGGGTTACCGGTAATACCTAGATATATTTCTGGATATTTTAATATCTAAAAGCCCTCAATATTATGATCGCTTAACAGGTTCTCCAATATCTCTATCAGATGGACTTCTCAATATTCATTATAATAAAACTTATCTATTATCCCATATAGATAGTTTATGAGATATTATGGCGATATATGCATACATTCTACTCCGGTGTAGTATGGGGAAGTTGAAGAACGTAATCGAGGAAGCCAAGAGACTAGAGAAATTGAAGGCTGTCTATCCTGTTACTGGTAGATTCGATGCCATAATTGAGGTAGAAGTAGAAGATTTGAAACGGTTAGAAGATCTGGTAATCGACCATATCCAGAAGATCGATGGAGTAGAGAGGACGGAGACGCTTCTCTCTGTGGGGTGAGGGTGAAGATGCCTATCCATGCTTATGTATTCATTAGAGTCGTGAAGGGTAATGCAAATGCTGTTTTGAAGGGAGTATCTAGAATCTCAGGGGTAAGGTCTGCTAGAATCGTAACTGGAAGATATGATATAGTGGCATTCGTGGAAGCTGATTCTCTCGAGGGTCTCGGTAGATTAGTCGCTACAAAGATCCATAGAGTTAGAGGTGTACAATCTACTGAGACAGCGGTAGTTACCATCTAACTTCCTTCATCTTTTTTATTGGTATAATTGGATTGGGCCACGACACATAGCACCAGCATACTCCAGCAATATTTCAAATAATCCTTTAAGATATCTTGTTTGGATATCCAAAAATTTTCTAGAATAATATTGATAGAGAACAATCAAAAAATTTACATCGAGGTCATATACTCATTCCATTGATGATTTTCAATAAAGTATTGGAGAATACTAAATCCTTAAACCGATATGGATTTTTCTGCTATTTTATCTTCTCGAAAATATGAGATTATCGCGGCTACGATGTTCAACCCTGCAGAGGCTAGTAGTGCATTTTTTATTCCTTGAACAAGATCTAGCAGTTCCATTAATTGTGATGGTTCTCCAACCTCTCTTCCATCTATAAATATTGAAAGATTACTAAATGAAGTTGTAGTAGTGATTATCGCTACAGAGAAAGGTATGCTCAAAGCTATGCTAGTATTTATTATAGTGCTCCTAATACCTGCAGCTACACCTCTTTTACTGTTTGGGACAGATGCCATTACGGAGCTCGCATTAGGGCTGCGGAATAAACCTACTCCAAGACCTGCTAAGACTAGGGCGATAAGAAGTAGATTGAGATCGATGTTGATTGATATATTGGATAGAGTTATAAGAGCTATACCTGTAAGTGCTAAACCTGATGTACATAGGATTCTAGACCCAATCCGGTCAGACATCCATCCACTGATCGGGCCAGCGAGGATCAAGGTGAGGTCTAATGGTATCAGGCTTAAGCCAGCTTGGATAGGTGAGAGTCCAGCAACAATTTCAAGATATATTGAGACAAGAAAAGCTAGAGATGCAAAGGATATACCGTTCAATAGATTTGAGATATTTCCAATTGTGAATATCCTGATTCTAAATAGCTCGAAATCGATCATCGGATAGTTTTTTCTCCTCTCAACAAAAAGGAAGATGAGGAATAAGATTGAGCTAAATATTATGAGGGATAAAGTTGTTGGAGAAGTTAAGGCTCCAGATGTTAAGCCTAATATTAGCAATGTCAGTGCGGTAGATAGCAATATCGCTCCAGTAAAATCGAACTTCTCCATAATGCTGAAAGAATAGTTTTCTTTCAACCTTGTCTTGGCCCAGATCCCTCCAAGTATTCCGATTGGAAAGTTTACTAAGAAGAGAGCTCTCCAACCATACAAGCTAATTATTACTCCACTCAAAGTATATCCAAGGATTGTCCCAGCATTTATCGCCATCTGATTTAATCCCATTCCAGCACCAAGTCCACGTCCAGAAAAAGCATCTGTAACTATAGCCATAGAGTTTACGAATATTAGAGATGCTCCTATTCCCTGTATCAATCTGAAAATTAGCAGTTGATATATATCGGTTGTTAGAGAGCATAGTAGTGAGCTTAATGCAAATATGAAGTACCCAAAAGAATAGAGTCTAACTCTTCCATATATATCTGAGATTCTACCGATAGGTATTAGCAGAATTGTAAGAGCGAGCCGATATATTGTGATTACCCAGCTTCCAGTAGCTAGATCAGTATTAAGATCGTTAATAACTATTGGTAAGCCGACTACGAGTAAGCTTGCATCAAAAGATGTCATAAAGACTCCTATAGTCGTAACGGTGAGTACACCCCAACGCTTTTCCATCCCAGTAAACTACATAGAGGTAGCTAAAAATGATTATAATAAAGAGATATGAAAAGTTTAGGTGGAGAGAAGATATTTCATTGCATCTCTCAGGCTTTCTAGATCATGGATTTAGGGATATCTTGTGGTTTAAATGCTATCCTAGGCTTCATCTTCCTCTTCTCTAATAGCTCGATAACATGAGAATATAATATGACGTACTCTTCATCTATGCACTTTGAGAGAGTAGGATCAATATTTGAAATTCTTTCTTTAAGCTTGTCATAATCTTTCGGCTCACTAAAGCTGAGCATAACAGCTGGATAGACTTTCTCACAAGGTTTTGCACCCGCTTCGATCAAGTTTTCTAGAGCCTTCAGCTGTAGGTCAAAATATTCTGGTCTTGCAAGTGTAATTTTATGGAAATCAGTTCTGTTACATCCTTTCAATGAGACTCTAACCACTAAACATCTATACTTTACTAGCTGTTTTGCGTAATCAGGTTCGCTTCCAATAATTATACCATTGGTCTCCAATATGAACTCGAGTCCACTATTCTCAAAGAATTTCAAGAGGTCAAGAAGATGTTCTTTAGATATTGTAGGCTCCCCACCGCTTAGTCTAACCATTCTAAGATTAGATCTATGAATGATATTCCACAGATTCTTGTATGCTGAGTGGGGAGAGAGGTAGAATCCTCCAACCATTATGTGGCTTGCAGACCTCCAGCTCCAACACATTCCACATCTAAGATTACATCCTACAACATCTCCTGTAGCGATGCCACCATACCATCTATCTCTCCTAAATCTATAATATTTTCTCTCTTCTATGCCTTGTGTCTTCCTAGTAACCTTCTCTCTTACTTTTTCCGTTAACTTTATTGGATTGTATCCTTCTACTACTTCCTCCAAATTCATCACCACCTACTTCTTTATCAATTTTAGAGGATCTTTTCCACGACACAAATATTCTGCACCATAAAGATAAGCTGCTGTCTGGAACCATCCAGCCACATATCCAAATAATCTAAAAAGATTGTAGGTAATGCATTCTCCAAGTATTCTACAATCTCTGTCTAGGAAGCATCTCGACTTCATACATAGGGTTTTAACCGGGGTCTTATACTTTGGGCTGATTATCCCTAAATATTTTCCAATATATAGTAGATGTCTATCTACCTGGCTTAAATTTGATAAGCCTAGCGAGAATAGCCCCCAGCCATGCACGACTTTTGGGCCACAATATTTTATGGATAGCATCTTTTTCCGAATATCGAGAAACTCCCCTAACATGTTCATTTTTTCAAAATCATTTAGATAGTACAATGATGTAATCTCATCTTTAACCTCTTTCAATTGTCTTAACTGGTAGCTATTACCAACATAGTCTAGATTGACAGAGCTCAACTTTTCTTCAGTACTAGCCATCTTCAATATTTTCTTCATCCACCTAACAGTATTATTGTGATAATCAGTATTTCTCGATAAGAAGACTGTGTACAAGATAGCTATCTTATCCCATGGGTCGATAGAAATTCCAAGACCTGGGAAAAACTCTAGAAACTTTTCCAAAATGTTTCTGGCATTTCTACCAACTGTTTGGATTTCATAGTGGGGATTGAACCATGCACCACTTAACCTAGTAGCCTCTAACAGGCTTCCACCTTTAAACTTTAGAGATCCACCCTCTATCCAAATCTTTAGACCCCTACTCCTTCCATACGATTTAACATACTTATCTCCAATCTTATCAAATAATGGGAGTGTAAAAGATGCATCTAGAGTTTGATCTAGACTAAACTCGCTCCATACCTCTAAAGTACCCTCAGTAGATGAAGCTTTCATCATGGAATAATCCTTGGTTTAGGAGGCGTTGGACCTCTCTGATTATGGTATCTACCCCTATATGGTTTCTGGGCTGGAGATGATAGTTTAACAAATATTATCTGAACTATTTTTGCACCTCTACGTATCTTGATTGGGAACGGTCCGCCTATCAACTCGATGGTTAATTCTCCTTCTGATCCAGCATTAACTATTGTAGGAGGTATACTAAGACCTAGCCTCGCATAGGTACTCTTTAAGTTTACGAACCCCATAATGTTTACTGGAATTTTTAGATACTCTTGACTCGTCAGCAATATATGTTCCCTAGGCTCTATAATAAACTCTTCATCCTCCTCTAATGTATAGTATTCTTTTAGATCATCTAGTTTTTCAGAATCGAGGACCTCATTAGAACTCTTCAATCTAATTATTTTACTACCTATCCTTAGGTCTAGACTGTTGGAGCCTACTAGATTATTCTCTATAATGTCCGAGCTTGGAGTCACCAGCCATCCCTTGGAGATATAATCCAGTATCTCTTTATCACTCAGGATCATAAACCCACTTAAACCTCTAAAAGCATTAGATAATGATGAAATTTAAGATTAATTCTCCTTGAGAAACATCTTTATTAAGTGGAGACAGAAAGACATATACAATCTTGCTAGCATGGTAGACATATATGCTAAACCTGTCTACAGAGACCAATCTAACTATATTAGAGTATAGAAAAAAGTTAATCTATTATTTATCGAGATTATGATCAGTGTTGAAGAGTACTCGACTAATCCGGATTTTCGATCCATGGAGAAGTAGTCTTTGTACCTGCCCTCCTAAGTATTCCTTCGATCCATATACTGGATGCTCCCATAGATGTTTGTATTGTTATGCTTCCTCCTATGTTAAAGATTTCTATAATTGTAGACCTAAAAAGAACCTAATTAAAATCGTTAGGAGAGATTTAGAGGATCTTCCTGAGGATATTCTGATCTCTATGTCCAATAGTTCTGATCCTTATCCTCGGATAGAGAGAGAATTAGAACTTACAAGAAAGTGTCTTGAAGAATTTAAGAACTTTAACTTAAGAATACTTATCATAACTAAGAGCAATCTCGTTGTTAGAGATATAGACCTATTAAAAGAGCTGAAGGCGGCCGTAACAATAACCATTACTACTCTCGATAAATCGCTAGCTAGAAAGATAGAGCCTTTGGCACCCTCACCTTCAGAAAGGCTTGAAGCATTATCAATACTTTCAGAAGAGCGTATTGGTATAGGATTAAGACTAGACCCGATAATACCTTTCATAAATGATGGCTATAAAGAATTGTTAAAGGAGGCTAGAGACGTAGGAGTAAAGCATGTAGTATCCAGTACATTTAAACCTAGATATGATAGCTGGAGGAGGATCTCAAATGTATTTCCAGATATACGAGAAAAATTAGAGAGAATATACTATTCGGAGGGTGAGAGGATTGGGAGAAGCTGGTATGCATCCAGAGAGCTTAGATTCAAGATTATGAAGGATTTGGCTGAACAATGTAGAAAGCTCGGGTTAAGTTTTGCAACATGTAGAGAAGGTTTTAGAGAACTCCATAGTTCTCGGACTTGTGATGGTAGCCACCTGATAGAGGCGGTAAGATAATATGAGGATCTTTCCCATTTCAAGATATTATCTCACCCTCCACACATCTACTTTGAACATTTTATATCTTAGAAATTCTCTTCCAGCCCACCTCGTATCTGGTGGATTATCCACAACATCCTCTTTTGGAAATCTGGCTATATAGGGTTCTTCTTCTCTATCAACTGGATTGAATACCTTCTTGTCTTCATCCATAATCCATCCTCTAAAATATATCTCAATCTTCTCAGCTTCGGGATCTAGTCTCACAGTAAAATATGCTCTCTTAACATCATATCCATACACCTCACTTGAAAAAATTTCTATTATACTTGAGTTTAATGGATCTATTATTTCAAAACTATCTGATACACCTATTATATGTTGAAAACTCTCGATTCTATACTGTATGAATTTTGCACCTTTAAGAACTAATAATACACCTGAGGCCAGCTCGTAACCTTTAGGTCCAGGCTCACTACTATTGTTAATTAGTATAATATTAAAATTCAATTCATCATCATCTACACAGTTTTCGACTATGCTATCCTCTGAGATCTTAACCATCTCATCATCTTTACACATTATCTCTAATATTATAATCGGCTTTGGATATAGTTCATCCACTAGCTGGGAAGAGTCTTGTGAAACCAGTAGATAGATTAGTACAACTGTAAAAAATATCAATAGAATCTTTCCCAACTTCAACATCCATCAAGGATTATCTTCCCCTATAGTATATAGAGATTCTCTCTAAATTAGATCCTGAATATCGTTCAGACCGGATCTCGATGTATTCTCTATCCTAGATCCATCTCTTCCTCCTAAAGTAGAATACCATCCATAATCCGACTCCAGACATAACCATTAGGACTGCGGGATATCCCCAGATCATCTCCAACTCTGGCATATACTTGAAATTCATCCCGTATATTCCTGCGATGAAGGTTAGAGGCATGAAGATCGTGGCTATCATTGTTAAGATTTTCATGATTTCATTAAGCTTAGTACTAACTGCTGAGAAGTATATATCCAGCATGTCTGAAAGTGTTATATGGAGCATTTCAACATTCTCTATGACAGTTACAACGTGATCGTAGAGATCTCTGAAGTAGGGGATTGTCTGCTCTCTAATAAATCTGTATGTGGCCCTCTCCAATCTTCCCACAACTTCTCTTAAAGGCCAAAGATTCTTCTGCATCTGGATCAGGTCCCTCTTTAATTTGTGGATCGATTGGAGTATTCTCGAAGATGGATTAGAAGTTAGCTCATCTTCAATATTCTGAATATATTCTTCAATCTTCTCAAGAATATAAAAATAGCTATCTACTACCGAATCCATCATTAGATAGATCAGATAGTCTACATACATTTTTCTTACTATTCCTCTCGAGAATTTGATCTGATCTTTAATGTTATCTAATATTTCACTCGCTTCTTCTTGGAATGTAATTACCGTGTCTGAGCTTAAGACTATGCTTAATTGTTTTGAAAATAATTCTTCCTCTGGGCCATAGTTAAACATTCTCAAAACTATGTAAGTATAATCATAGAATTCTTCTATCTTTGCTCTCTGATCAAGTCTCAATATATCTTCAAGAGTTAATTCATGTATCTTGAAATTTTCTGCTAGCCTCATTATGCTCTCTCTATCTTTGAGACCAACCACTTGTATCCATCTAAACTTCTGCATATTTATGAGAGGTTTACACTCGTCAACCTTCTTTAAAACCTCTTCTTTGAAAGAATCCTCATCGTACTCTATTAACCTGATCTCTGTATCCATTAAATTTTCCAATGTCCCATTCTCCAATCTTGTTACACCTATATAGTTCTCTAGGAAAAATGATACTTATATTCTTTGAGTAGTCTATTAGCCGTCCATCTAAATGTTCACTCCTATACTATTATGAGTTCTTGTAAGCATTCATATTGATTCGATCTACAGATTCATGAAGTAAAACAATCTTGGATAAAGGATGAAAACCTGTTTATTTGATATATTTCAGTATCT